>DAOTUC010000047.1:0-11185 GCA_034437315.1 Anaerolineae bacterium | reverse complement strand
CTGTGCAATGGCGGGGTTATGAACAACGCCATTGCACAGCCTCGGACCGGTCAGGGTCACGGGGCTTTTTTCTTTGTGCGGGCGCTAGGACATGACGGGGATGCCTCGCTTCAGGTGCAGGTCCCGGCGCCCTTCACGCTCTTGCATTGATTTTAGCACAGGGAGAGAGTGGTGACAAGTTATCGCTACGCGGGAAAACGAAGCAAATCCAAGGGGGTTTAAACGCACGAGGTTGCCCGCTGCACGGTTTGTTGCGCACATCAATCCCAGCTTCGTTTTCCTTGAGTTCATCTACGGGCGTTCTGAGCCATTTTAAGCGGTTTGCGCTTGCGATTTGCTTCGAAAACCCACGCTCTCCCGGGAGTTACTCACCGCATCCCGGCGTAATCCACCGTCATCTTCGCCGCGGCGGCCTGCTTGGCCCGCTCGCCGCGCTGGTCGTAGCGGGCGGTCGTCTTCGGCTCGGCGTGCCCGGCGATTTTCTGGGCCGTGCTCAGGTCGTGGGGCGAGACGTGTTCCAACCCGGCCCGGCCACGGCCCATAACGCGATCATCGCCGCGTCCCGGACCCCCGCCGCCGTGGGATCGTCGGCGCAGGCGGCCAACAGCGCGCTGATCTCCCACGAGGCAAGCATCCGGCCCGCCGGTTCCGTCTCGACCTTGACGCTTTTCGGTAAGCGTCGCCGCTCATCTGGCCCAGCCGGTACCTGGCAGTCCAGGTCAAGTGCGGCGGTTCGGAAATTGCTCGCTTTGCCATTGCGCCCTCGTCCCCTCACCCAAAAAATCCGCCGCTAGCGCTGGTCGCGAGCGGCCTTGTCGTTGCGGTTTCAATCCTGGGGAGGGGGAAACCTACCTGCAAGGTAGGCCCCCTCCCCATGCTGCCTCCGGCAGCCCCCCTCCCCCAAGAGTACAGACTTTCAGAGATTCAGAGTTCAAAGACTTCAGATTCCAGAGGTAAATGGGGACGCCACCAAGCGAAACCCGCGGGACCCGCCGCGACCGCGCGGACTCCAGTAGAGGCGATAAGCGCAGCGGACGCCATTAACGGTACTGTAGAACGAGCCGCCGGGTTTTGCGCGGCGGCCACTTCCTTCCAGATTCTCTCGCCCATCCTTTGGATCGTAAGGATAGCCAAAGTCTGGCTTTTTCCAATCCGTCCCCCACAAGCTCCGTGTCCACTCCCAAACGTTACCCGCCATATCGGCGCAACCGTAGGGACTATCTCCCTTCGGTGAGTATTTTCCCACCGGCGTCGTATCGCCAACATTACGGCTAAAATTGCACAGGTTAGCCGTGGGAGATTTATCTCCCCAGGGATAGATACGACCCTCAATGCCCCTCGCCGCTTTCTCCCATTCGGCCTCGCTGGGCAGTGAGAAATCCTTGTCAGTCTCCTCGCTCAACCATTTGCAGAAGGCAATGGCGTCATACCAGGAAACCACGACCACCGGATGATCGGCGTAACCGGGCTTGGGACGAAACTCGCCGCCGCTCTGCTCAATCAAACAACCATCGCTATCCAGATCCAACCAGGTCGCACCGCCCTCTTTCTGATTCCCCTCCTTGTTCAGGAAGGCCGCAAATTGGGCATTGGTCACCTCGTGCTTGTCGATCCAGAAGCCATCCAGCGACACGGTGTGGGCCGGTTGCTCATCATCATAGCCATCCATACTGCCCATCTGGAACTCTCCCGCCGGGACGTATACCATCACCGCATTGTCGACGGGGCGCGTCCAGGTATCGCCCAGCGAAGCAGCGGCGGGTGGAACGTCAGGGGGGCGCGTCGGAGAGGGCTTCGGCGTTGAGGTGGGTGTGGCGCTCGGTCTTGGCGTTGACGTTGGCGTCAGCGTTGGTCGGGGAGTAAACGTGCTCGTTGACGTCGGTTCTATCGTGGGGGTATACGTCGGCTCTAGAAGCGCCACTGACGACGCTTGGGTAGGTGTCCCGTCTGGCCCCGATTCAGGCCAGAGGCCAAATCCCCGGCTCAACAGACCCATCATCACAAGCATTACAATGGTCGCCCCGCCTGCGATCCAACCCCAGTTCGGTTGTAATCCCATCAAGAGGCGTGTTAACCGGCCGTAGAAAGCGCCCAACGCCTCCCGCCAGGCTGGGCGTTTGGGCGGCTGCATCGGCGGGCGGGAGCGTTCAGGCTCAACGGGGGCTTCCTTGACCTCCGGACGTTGGGCCTCGTCATAGGCGGCAAGACTCTTACTAGCCGCGATCGAAACCTGACGACTGTCGTCCTCTGTCAGACGCTGCAACACCTCGTGCGCTGCCAGCGCCAACCCGGGATGACTGCCGTGTAAAAAACGATTCAGTTCATCTATCGCACCCTTACGCACACCTGCGAATGGGCTTTCAATTGCCGCCATTAATCCCGGTGGTAGTTCAGCAGGTTCCACTACCGGGTTTGGGTTTTTAGCGATGACAACTTCACCTTGTACGTCAAAGTCCCATTTCCCCGGCCTTTGGTAACGGACTGCACACCTTTGCCCGTAACCTCACTTCCCTCGAAAGCATACTGCATCGCGTCGGAGGCTGTCAGCACCACACGCCCATGCCCCTCAAAGCGCTCCTTGGCGCCAACGTCCATACTCGTCTTGGCAACCATCCCCCGCGCAAAAGCCCCGCTGTAACAGCAATCCAACAACAGCACCTGCTTCCGCGAGCGACTCCGGCGCATCACCCGGTTGATAAAATTGGCCCACACAGCGGTCGATATAAGCCACCTGCGCCGAGTGTCAGAAGTGGCGAAGTAGAGATGTCCATTCTCGTCCTTGACGCCGTGACCGGAAAAGAAGAGCAGTAGCAAGTCATCCCGTCGGCGGTCAGCGAAGAAGATCTCTATCGCCTGACAGACCTTGTAGGAGGGCTCGTTGAGGAGCGTTTGGACCTGGAAATCGCCGATGTCAGGATTCTGGAGGACACGCGCCAGCGCCTCGGCGTCGTGGGCCGGGGCGACAAGTTGGCGCAGTTCGGGGTCCTGGTATTCGTAACTAGCGATGATCAGAGCGTGGCGGTTATTGGACATAGGCTACTCCTGGGTATTGCTGCGATACTGCTCGAACAGCCAATCAAAAAGGCGCTGTTTCGCCTGCGGGTTGTCGGTGACTTTTTTGTAGAACTCGAAATAGTTATCGACCATCTCGGCGAAGAGTTGGTCGGTGACCTGGTCGAAGGTCAAGCGGGCGGTGTCTGGCGGGTTGGCCTCCAGGCTCTTTGCGACGGCGATGCTCTCGACGAGTTTGCCCAACAGGTGCTGGATGGCGACGGGCGCGTCGCCGTTGACGCCCTCGCCGCTAAAGGCGCGGTTGATGTCCTCGATGATGAGGGAGAGCGCATCTCTTTCCTCTGCCGGGGCGGCGCTATACCCGCCCCCGCCCACGGGATCGAGTTCGCTATCGCCCCGGGTGAGCAGGCGCTGCAGGACGTGGCGGAGCAGGAAGCGGTAGAAGTGGAAACGTCTCTCCCAATCGGTCTCGGCAAAGGGCAGGATCTGGGCCAGGAAACCGTAGAGGCGGATGAAGTTGTCGAGCTGGCTGCGGAACTCGTTCTGCTCCTCCAGGGGGGCGGCGCCCACGCGGTCCACGACGGGATCCACCAGGGCGTAGAGGGCGGCCAAATCCTCGCGGCGGCCCTGGAAATAGGTGGCGACGAACCCGTCCACCTCTTCCTCGGTGTAGAAGTGGTATCCGTCCAACTCGGCCTGGAGGTCGTAGAGCACGTTGGGATCGGTCTCGGCGCTGAGCAGGGTGGTCTCGTAGTAGGGTTCGAAGGCCTTCTGGATCTGGTCAGCCTCGTTGACGAAATCGAGCACCATCGTCCCTTCTTTGCCGGGATGGATGCGGTTGAGGCGCGAGAGGGTCTGGACAGCGTTGACGCCGCCCAGTTTCTTGTCCACGTACATCGTGTGCAGGAGGGGCGCGTCGAAACCGGTCTGGAACTTGTTGGCGACGACGAGGAAGCGGTAATTGGGGTTCTTCTTGAACGTGTCCTCGGTCGCGCTCTGGGGGATGCGCACGCCGGCCGAGGCGGTGTTCATCCCGGTCTCGGTGTAGGATTGATCGCCGTCCTTGACGGCGCCCGAAAAGGCGACCAGGGAGCGGAAGGGATAACGGTGGGCCTCGAGATAGCGATCGACGGCCAGCTTGTAACGCACGGCGTGGAGGCGGGAGCGGGTGACGATCATCGCCTTCGCCTGACCGTCAATCTGATGGGCCACGTTTTGGGCAAAGTGCTCGACGATAATGGCGACTTTCTGGTCAACGGCGTGGGGGCTGAGATCGACCAGGTTCTTGAGCAAACGCTGGGCCTTTTTGCGCTCGTATTCGGGGTCGTCCTCGATGGTCTTGAGCAGCCGCCAGTAGGATTTGTAGGTGGTGTAGTGCTCAAGCACGTCCATGATGAAGCCCTCCTCGATGGCCTGGCGCATGGGGTAGAGATGGAAGGGGATCTGAGCATCGGGGCCGGGTGTATCAAAAAGCTGGAGGGTCTTGGCCTTGGGCGTGGCGGTGAAGGCGAAGGTGCTGATGTGGGGCTGGTGACGCCGCAGGGCCATCTCCCGGACGAGGACATCTTCCATATCCTCCGGCGTTCCGGCCTCGGCGGCCTCGGCCTCCGCCAGACTGCCGGCCTCCAGGGCGCGGTGCATGGCCTGGGTAGATGCGCCGGCCTGGGAGGAGTGGGCCTCGTCGACGATGACGGCGAAGCGCTGGCCGGGGAGGTCGTCGATCTTGTGGGCGATGACGGGGAACTTCTGCATGGTGGTGACGACGATGGGCTTGCCCGCCTCCAGCGCCTGCCGGAGTTGCTCGGAGTCCCTGGTGATGGCCTCAACGACGCCGCGGGTCTTCTCGAAATCGCGCACTGCCTGTTGGAGGTGCCGGTCCAGGGCGCGGCGGTCGGAGACGATGACGATGGTGTCGAAAATCGGCCGGTCTTGCTCGTCGTGGAGGACGGAAAGCTGGTGGGCCAGCCAGGAGATGGTCATGGTCTTGCCGCTGCCGGCCGAGTGCTGGATCAAGTAGCGCTGGCCCGGGCCGTGTTGGCGGGTGTGATCCACCAGTTGACGCACGGCGGTGAGCTGGTGGTAGCGGGGGAAGATGATCTTCTGCCGGCCGGTCTTGTTGCCGTCCTCGTCCCGCTCGTCGAAGATGTGGCTGAAGCGCTGGACGAGGTTGAGCACGCTGTCGGGAGACCAGATCTCGTCCCACAGGTAGGCGGTGGCGAACTTGCCCGACGTGGGCGGCGCCGGGGGATTGCCCCGGCCGTGATCGTAACCCTGGTTGAAGGGCAGGAAATCGGTCTCGCCGCCCCGGAGGTGAGGGGTGACGTGGACCTCTCGATCGTCCACGGCGAAATGGGCCAGGCAGCGGCCCACCTGGAAGAGGCGCTCGGTCGGCGGGCGGTCGTTCTCGTATTGCGCGATGGCGTCATAGACGTTCTGGTTGGTGAATTGGTTCTTCAACTCGGCAGTGAAGATGGGCAGGCCGTTGAGGAAGAGGGCGAGATCGAGCTCCGGTTGGCGGGAATCCGTCTGGGGACGATAGCGGAGCTGGCGGACGACGCTGAAGATGTTGCCCAGGTAGCGCTTTTGCTCGTCGGGGTTGAGCGCGGTGTTGGGGCGGGGATAGAAGAGATCGAAATGGAGCCGGAGTCCTTGAACTCGTGGCGGAAGGTGTAGAGCGTGCCGCGCCGCTCAATCTGCCGGGCCAACCGCTGGATGAAGCGCTGGGCGGCCTCGTTGGGATACTGGGCCAGGTAGCGGCCCCAGGTCCGGGGCTGGGTGGCCTGGATGAATTGGAGGACGAGTTCGGGATCGAGACACAGCTCGCGGTCGTAGTCGGCGGGCGCGCGCTTGAGGTAGCCCTGGTCGAGGAGGGCTTGCTCGATGAGGTCCTCGAAGTTGGCTTCGTTTATGTGGACGGGCATGGGGCGGCTCCTTGTTTGCCTGACGTGTAAAGTGTAATCAGTTTATCTCATAGCTTTTAACCAGGAAAGACTTGGCCCGTTCCAGATCTTCATCAGAGGCGATGGTGATCTCTAGGTCGCCGGTGCCGTGGTGACCGATGTTGCGCACATCGCGAGTCAAGCCATCCTCCATCTCGTATTTATCGGGATCAAGAGGAACCCAAACCAGGATAGTACCTGCCTGGGGATGGACCTTGGCGGTTGCAAAATTCTTGAGACGACGGAAGGCAATGTAGTACTTGAGCCACTTGACTTGTACATCGTCGCCCAGCGCCTGCAGGAAAGCAGAAAGCGCCTCGAAGCGATCTTGTAGGTCCTGGGGAGCTTGTACGTAGTATTCGTGTTGAGTTTTGTAGTGTCTCTTGGCAGAGGTATCGGCGGTGACCGGCGATGCTCCAGGCTCTTGGGCCTGGGTAGCATTGACCAACTCCAATAGAAGTAATTCACGCCCATAACGGCGATAGCGGATCAGTTCGATGTTACGGTTCATCTGTTTGATAGCATGCTCGTCATATTTGGTAAAGTCGCCAGCAACGCAAATAAGGCGAGGGCTGCCCCACTCGATGTTATCGGCATCCTCCTGACCCAGACGCTGCATCACCTGAAGAGTGAAAGCGGCCTTGTGATCCATCAGCCAATCAAGATAGAAGAGGCCCTGGTTGATGACATTCTGGTTGATGGCGCGCTTATACTCGATGATGACGGGACTGCCGTTTTCGTCGATGCCGAGTGTATCAATGCGGCCGCCGTGGGAGGGACCGGTGGAGAATTCGGAAGCCAGGAAACGGATACCAAGGAAGGTCTCTAGGTGGCGTTCCATTAGACGCTGAAGGGATTTTTCAACGGCGACCGATTGGCCCTCTAGTTCAACGACAGCGCCGTCGCCAGTGTGAAACAGTTTTATGTCGCTCATTCTAACTCCTTTGCGATCTAAGCATCGTGGACGTCGATCTGGCCGGTGACGACGGCGGAGATGAGGGCGGTGCGGTATTCCGCCAGGTGGGCGATGGCGGTCTGGGTTTCGGCGATGGCGTCGTCGATGTGGGTGGTTTGGCGGTCGAGGTAGGCGGCGATGGCGCGTTGTTCGGGGAGAGGGGGAATGGGTAAGGGCATTCTTGAAAGAATAGTAGTGTTCAAATTGTCCATTGTGGAGCCCACTGACCGAAGTAACAACCACTCACTAACTCCCTCAGTAGATAGCACTCGGTGTAAAAATGGTGAATGGACCAAATTCTGTTTAGGACGCATTTTCAGACTGCCAGTCCCACAAAGCCAGCCATCTTCATTTTCTGTAACCAGCGCACAGCGGCCTAGTTCTCCCCGACGAGCAAAGATTATGTCGTCTCTTAGCAACTTGTGATACTTTAGACGGTTGAAAGTTTCTCGATTTACGGTTACTTCTCTATCAGGCACTATCTGCCCATTTTGCATATGTGATGGATTAATAACAGGAATGCCATCGACAATATAATCTGACTGATGTAATTGCGTGCCAAAAGGGCCGGTTTGCAGGGAATGAGCGAGGTGTTTGACTTGCATAGTCTGCCAATGCGCTGGAATCTCCCCCAGCCACGCGATACCGGAATCCTTGCGCGGGACATTGGAGTCTACCTGCCCTGAGCCTGTCGAAGGGAGGCCCTGGGTGACGACGTGGGAGATGAGGACGGCGCGCTTTTCCTGCAGGAGATCGGTGAGACGGCGGTACTCGGCGATGGCGGCGTCGATGCGGGCGGTTTGGCGGTCGAGGAAGGCGGCGATGGCGCGTTGTTCGGGGAGAGGAGGGATCCAAATCGGTAATTCAGCCAACTTGGTTGGGGCAATAGCTGGATATCCAATGCCCTCAGAATTCGCCACAACCGTATCCACAAAAACTTGAGATTGCACCAGCCGCCACAAGTACTTGGGTTTAAGTTTAGGCCGGGGTCTCAACACAGAGAATCCTGTTGAAACAATGAGGTTATCTGCTGGGTAGTCGATGTAGGCAATGGCTTTTAAGTAAGTGCGAACTGTTGAAATAATTGTATCGCCATGGCGAACCTGACGACGTGCGTGAGATGGCGCTTTCTCAAAAGTCATTTCCTGAATATCCAAGATGCTGCCCGTAGAATCAACACTTCCAATGTCAATGTATTGTAGGATGTATTCAGGGTCTACGTCTTCAGCAAGAGAATCTTTGTTGATAACGGCTGCATATTTGAGCCGTCTTGTCTCCCAATGCGCCGGAATCTCTCCCAGCCACTCGACGCCGGAATTCTTGTACGCGGGGTAACGGGGATAGCGGGTCACGCTTCCCAATCCTCGAGATGCAGGCCGGGCACGCGGCTGAACTCGCGCGTGTTGTGGGTGACGAGCGTGGACTGGTGAGCCAAGGCGGTGGCAGCGATGAACATATCGTTGGGGCCGATGAGTTGGCCGCGTTGGGCCAGGTAGGCGCGGACTTCGCCATAGATGACGGCGGCGGGATCGTCAAAGGGCAAGCTAGGGAAGTGCGCGTCGTCGGGATCGCGGCTGCGTTGAACGCCGTAGAAAAGTTCGGCTTTGACGATTGAGCAAAGGGCCACCTCGTGATAGGGGACGCGCGCCAGGCGTTGGCCGATGCGCGATTGCGGATCGCGCAAGAAATTGATGCAAGCATTGGTATCTAAGAGGTACATCAGGGCAACTCCGCGCGGGTTTCGTAATCGCCGGCGCTTTCGCGGGCGGGGAAATCGGGCAAGCAACCGGCAAACGTGGCGAAAAAGTCTTCGGGCCAGCCGAGGTCATCCCTGGAGGCCAGTGGGGTTTCGACGAGAATGATGACTTCGACGCGCGTGCCAGCGAGTAGCTCCGAAGAGCGGATTTCGAGCACGCCCTCGGTTGTGACAATGGCTTTTTCGCGTAAAGCAGTATACATTCTGTGGCTCCTTTCTAGATTCTTCCTGGTCTAAAGCAAGTCTTGGAGCAAATTCGATAGCTTCTCTTGAACAGCTCTGATGTCGGCCTCGATCGCCTCCAGGGGGCGAGGCGGCTCGTATTCGTAGAAGTAGCGGTTGAAATTGATCTCGTAGCCCACGCGGCCCACGCGGCCCACGCCGCCGTCACGCTCGTCGGTGTAGTCCTCGTCGACCCAGGCGTCGGGGACGTGGGGCTGGACTTCCTGGGCGAAGTACTCGGCCACGGGGCGGTCGAGGGGCACGCGCTCGTAATCGCGCAGGTCTTTGTCGGGGTGGGGGCGGCCTTTGCTGTCGCGGCAGATCTCGGCCGCTTCATCCCGCTCGCCCAGGGCGCGGCGGATGGCGCGGCGCACCGAGGTCTTGAGCTCGAGGCCGACCGCCTCGGCGGCGGCCTTGACGGCGGCGTCGAATGTCTGGCAGTCGGTGTATACCCGCTCGGCCATCCCCTCCAGCATGGCCACGATGGCCTGCTGCTTTTTCTCCCCCTCGGCGATCTCGGCGGTCTTGGCCTCGGGCTTCCGCTTGCGGCTGGCGGCCAGGTTGGTGAAGGCGCGCTCGTCCCACAAGCGCTGGATGCGCTCGGGGGTGGCGCGGAAGTTCCATCGCTGGGGGCGCTCGACGCGGATCTTGCGGTAGCCGAAGTCGGTGGTGGAGAAGATGCGGACGCGTCCTCCTTCTATCTCCCTCGTGTGTGGGGAGGAAGCGGCGTCGCGGTAGAGCTGCACGATCTGGGCGCGCTGCTCGGCGCTGACGTCGCGCCGTTTGTCGCCCAGGGATTTGCGGCGAGGTTCCCAGAGGTCGCTGGCGTCAATGAGGATGACTTGGTCTTCCCGGCCCCCCGGCTTCTGGTTGGTGAGAATCCAGACGTAGGTGGCGATGCCGGTGTTGTAAAAGAGTTGTTCGGGCAGGGCGATGATGGCCTCGAGCCAATTGTTTTCCAGCACCCAGCGGCGGATCTCGCTCTCACCGCTGCCGGCGTCGCCGGTGAAGAGGGGCGAGCCGTTCATAATGATGGCGACGCGACTGCCCCGGCCGCCTCCTCTCCCATCCTCGCCCCCATAGGGAGCGGGGGACATGTGGTGCAGCATGTGCTGGAGGAAGAGGAGCTGGCCGTCGCTGATGCGGGGCGTGCCGGCGGCGAAGCGCCCGGCCGGGGCGAGTTTAGCCTCCGCCTCGACTGCTTTCTGGTCGACGCGCCAGTCTTTGCCGTAGGGCGGGTTGGTGATCAGGTAATGGAAGGTCTCGCCGGCGTGTTTGTCATCGGAGAGGGTGCTCCCTTTCTCAATGCCCTCGGCCTCGCGGCCGTCGGCGCTTTTCACGTAGAGATCCGATTTGCAGACGGCGTAGGTCTCTGGGTTGACCTCCTGGCCGTAGAGCCGCACGTCGGCGGTCTCGTTCATCTCCTGGATGCGGCGCTGGGCGATGGTCAGCATGCCGCCGGTGCCGCAGCAGGGATCGTAGACCTTGACGACGCGGTAGGGGGTGCGGACAAAATCCTCGTCGCCGGCCAGGAGTAAATCGACCATCAAGCGGACGACGTCGCGGGGGGTGAAGTGCTCGCCGGGGTTTTCGTTGGCGGCCTCGTTGAAACGGCGGATGAGTTCCTCGAAGATGGCGCCCATCTGGGTGTTGGAGACGGCGTCGGGATGGAGATCGACCTGGGAAAAGGCCTGGATGACCTGGTAGAGCAGGCCGGCCTCGTGCAGGGTTTCCGGAGCTTGAAGTTGGCGATGACTTCCTTCATGTTCTCGCTGAAGCCGTTGAGGTAGTTGGTGATGTTGGGATAGACAGCGTCGGGGTCCTGCAGCAGGCGCTGAGAGTCGTAGTTGGAGGTGTTGTAGAAGACGAAGCCGGACGCGCGCTGGAGCTGGGCGTCGAGGGCCTCGGGGGCGAGCTGATCCTTGAAGCGATGGTGGGTTTCCAGGACCTGTTCTTTGGTGGGTTCGAGGACGCAGTCGAGGCGGCGGAGGACGGTGAAGGGGAGGATGACGTCGGGATATTTGCTGCGCCGGTAATGGTCACGGATGAGGTTGGCGATGGACCAGATGAAGTTGGTAATTTGGTTGTGGTTCATGGGTTCCTCGATTGTGTGACGGTGTTTGGTGGAATATCCGGTGAAAAAAGCAAACGCCCGCCATATCGTTCTCGAAACGGGTTTTCGAAGCGGTAGAGCTCCGCAGAGGGGATGAGGAGGCCAACAATGGGGTTGATGGGAGAGGGAGGGCTACGTGTAAAGCCAGAAACGAAGCAGAAACGGCAATGAAATGCCAAAAACTGGTT
>DAOTUC010000046.1:0-7779 GCA_034437315.1 Anaerolineae bacterium | reverse complement strand
ACACGGCGCTCGATCTTGAATGCTTCGACGCCATCCGCCTTTACCTCATAAATCCAGAATGGCACCAGTTCGTTGGCTTCATCTGGCCTCTCATCGACAGCTTTCTGGAAGATCTGCTCCCACGGGTCGACCATCGCCTTCTCCGTCGCCACCGCGTGAAGCCCGTAGTTCAGCGCCAGGTTGCGCCGGATGACGTGTCCCTTGTAGCGGTGTACGCGTCCCTCCCGCTGCTCCAGGTCGACGGGGTTCGAAGGGAGGTTCCAATGGACCACCCGGTGACAGTACTGGTGAAAGTCGAGCCCCTCTTGACCGATGGATGTGGTCGCCAGAACGAAGGGACGGAACGGTGAGTTGAACGCGATTCGCACGTCGATGTCACGGGTCCGCTCCTCATAATCTCCGCTCCGGTCGTCGCCGAAGCGGAGCGCGTAACGGCAGCGCAGCCCGCGCTTCTCCATCTCCACTCGATGTTGTCCCTCTACTCGTATCTCATCGAACTGGAGCGTGGGCGCCCTGATAGAGAGCGCGGTATGCACGGCTTCCCCCATTTTAGCTGTACGCTCGCGTGTATTATGCCCCACCAAGCCCAATGATTCGTTGAGCACGTGGAAGTACTCGTCTAGCACTGACTGCAGATTTCCATCGAGGCTGTACTGAAGCACCTTCTGCCAGTAGGGTCCCTCCGGATAGAGACGCTGGAGCAACGAGATGGCCTCGGATTGGTTGAATAGCGACCGGAAGCCCATACCTATCCAGGCCGCCTCCTTGAGAAGTGTGCACCCACAATTGAGGTCATCGCCCGAAGCGACAATACGTAACAAAGCCCGGAGGGCAGTCACGGCTGGGCTGCTCAACGTGACATAGGTCAACACGTCAAGCACGTCGGCAGGCAAAGGCCCCAGCGAGTCCAATCTCTCAAAGACCTCGATAAACCGCGCTACGTGGTCGTCGAAGCGACCAGATCCGGATTCTCCCTCAACCATGTGGCTCCAATCGAGTGTTTCATCCTCAGTCTTCAACCAGGCCGCGACTGATCGATGGGAGAAGTGACGGTCAATCAACGCAAGACCTGCCCAGTACCACGCTTCATCCGGACGTCCTTCTACCGGTATCTGTAACGAGGCCGTGGCTTCCTCAAATAGAGCTGCGATCTGGGCTTTGGCTGCAACGAAGACCGATGCCTGGGAGGGTGCTTCGCGTTCACCCAACTCCCTGGCGAGATGGAGCGGATCAATCTCGCGTGCCAACGTCAGGCAGGGGTAGGTCAGGCAGAAGACAGGCAGCCCGGTGAGGCGGTCCTGGCTCAAAGCAAAGTTGAGGAGCGGACGCCGCCGCTCGGTCAAATCGGTGTAGGTGAAGTCCAACTCCCGTTCTTCCAGCATCCGTCGCTCTGCCTCGTAGCTGAGCAGCATAGCAATGCACTTGGGCGCCAACCGCCAGGCCGAAAAGACGAGCGACTTGGTGCAACCACCCAGCTCGACAGCCGCGAACGGCCCCTCCGGGCGGTAGTACGCTAGGGCGGGCGGCATCCACAGGAGTTGCCAGTTGTCCGTATCGACGGTATCCTGCCACAGTGCACGCAGCCGGGCATTACCCGGGTCAAGCCTACAATAGTTCTGGATCTCATCCCAGCTCAACAGATGGCCCTGGGCCTGCTCCAACGTGTGCGCAAGCTCGTCTCCTCCTTTCTCGACAGCCTCGGTGAACTGCCTCTTGAGCTTGTAATCGTCCATCATGTTGAGTGGATAGGCTGCGGACTTCCAGTATTCAACTTGATCTCCGGCATCCACCAGTGCTGCGACTCGGTCCAGGTGGACGAAAGATGCCAGGTCTCGCGGCTGAACCTGATCTCGGGCAGTGATGGTTTCCGCCAGCATGCCATTGCGGTCGGCCGACACCGCCAATCGTTCCGTGCGCACCATCACCTGGCGCAGAATGTGTTCGATGTCCGCTTTGCTCTCGCGTAGTTGATCCCACGAGGCAGGGTCGAGACGGAGCATACCATCGCGGTATCGATCAATCGCGGTCTTAAGCCTCTCCAGCTCGCGCGGTCGATCTTCTAGCAGAAACTTCACGGTGTCCAAAAAATCCCGGTAGTGATCCTCCTCCTCTTCGTTGCCCTGCAACGTGTACATCTTGTAGGGCGTCGCCGAGAGCAGGATAATCTTGACGTCGCGGGACTCGTCGTTGCAAGACGTGAACATCATCCGCGCCAAGCGGGAGATATCCCCCCTGTCCTCGAGCAGATGCTTGAAGCGCTGAAATTCGTCGAGAATGACCACATCGGGTTCCAGAGAGTGCACGCCGGCCTGCGCCAGCAGATGTCGCAGTTCACCGGTCCATGCGTTTCTCTTTTGTTGCATCTCATCTGTGAGGTTGGTTCGCAGGGGATGAATCAGGTCGGCGAGTGCCTCGTATTGAGCATGCATCTCGGGATGCGCGTCTAGTAGGATGTAGAAAGCCTGCTGGATCTCCTCGTCGATTTCGGATGTGCGTTGTCGCTGGAAGTTGTGCAGATATCGTTCCCAGTTCTCCTTATGCACCCTGCCCCTAAGAATGTTTCGCAGCGTTCCCTCGGGCACGTCCCAGTGATGCCGCAGAAGCTCAAACAATACGGCCCGTTCCTTCCACTTCCCGCTGGCTGACCGTAGATTGAAGGACGTGCCTGGCGTCAGGGAGACGAAGTTGAGCTTATTGCCTTTCAGCGCCTGGACGGCGACAGGCAAAAGTGTGAGGCGGGAAGCGATCTGAAACTCGCGGTCGGCAGTGATGTTTAGCCGGTCGATGTTCTGCTGGGCGATGGCGAGATTGGGGCAGATGTAGACGACGTCGATACGCTTGATATCGTCCCACAGATAGTCGATGGCCTTGGCGATGATGCCCCGGGCGACCAGCGTTTTGCCCAGGCCCACCTCATCGGCGATCAGGAAACGGGAGACCGGATCGGGGTCAGTGTATAGTCGTCTGAAGACGTAATCGACCGTGTTCTGTTGGAAATCCTTGAGATGGTCCATAATCTGGTCGACTTCGGGTCGGATGATGTTCTCTCGTGTCATTCTATCTCGCTCCGTGCTTTCATCACGGCCTCCCACAGTACCTGAAAGTCCTTCGGCAATACCTCGCACCCCTGTGGTGTCTTTTGAAGGCTGGCCACAATCTCAGCAATGCGGTCGATCTTCTCCGGCGACCGGCTCAACGCCCGCACTAACCCCTTCAACAGTGGCATCTCGGCCCCAAGTGCTATCCGCCATCCGCCGGGCGACTCATCGCCCAGCGCGTCGATCCAGTAGGCTGAGGCGTCACCCCGATCCGCCAGCAGTATGCGCAGATAGCGGATGAACTGCGTCTGATCTGAGAGGATTGCGCTGAAGATGCGCTCCTTTCGGTCCTCCGGAAGGCCCTCAATGGGAAGATTGAGGGCGAAACGGAGTGTGTGCTTCGCTCCCCCCACGTAGGCTATCACCTGGAAGGCGATGAAAGAGGTCAGGGACAGATGGCTGATCTCGGGGAAAGTGATGGAAGCCGGGGCAGGCGACAGAGTGTGACGCCGGTCTGAACCCAGACTCACAGGCCAGCAGGTGACCGTGACCTCGCTTGCCGGAATTTTATCCGATGGAGATTTCATATGCAGCGTCAAATCGAACGTGTCCTCCGCACGTTCCTTGACGATGAGGGTCATTTCCAGCGTCAGAAGCCAATCGCGGACTGCGTTGGCGAGCTGCTCTGCTTGTTTCTCGCCCTCGTCGATGGGTTCTGTGCCCTGGCGGGAATAGGGATACAACAACGAGAAGAGCGCGCGCTCTTCTCCCTCACCCAGGATTGTGTCGATGCCGATTCTGCTCCTTTTCCCTTTCAACTCCACCAGAAACTCGACGTTCTGAGCCCCACGGAAGAAAGCAGCGTTGCTCGCGTTGGACGAACCAAGCACCCAGGTTGCATCCCACCCTGCCTCTATGACGAAAAGCTTGGCATGCAGACCCTGCGGCTCGGGGCGCGCGCCGACGAGCGCCTGGCCCACGCTATCTGTTGTGTTCTCCTCCTCGGCCTCTAACCCCATTTCCTGTAGGACGTAGATTCTGTCGAAGAGGGCGCGCGTTTTCGGTTTCAAAGCCCCGATGCTGTCGGGCCGCGAGATCAAAACGTGGCCCTTCCCCCCCTTGGTGATACGATGGAGCATCCGGTCGCTGAGAAAAGGGGAGATGAGCAGCGCCCGGTCACAGCGCTCGTAGAAGCGGTAGGCGCGCCGTCCAGGAAGACCTGCTGGATAAAAAGCGAGGTGCTCTTCAAAAGGCTCTGGTGGGTGAAAGTCGACGCGCCGCACCTCATCTTGTAACACCTCAATATCCTGGCGAACGCGCGCATTGGGTGGATGGCGTGCAATCTCCGGCAACTGCCGGACGAAATTGCCCAGGGGATGGTTCCGTGCGTAGGCTACCTTGCGCCCCACCGTCAGGTGGCCTTCCAATCGAAGCATCAAATCCCACGACGTATCGAATGTGAGGTTTCGAGTGAGGTTCAACAGTCGATAAAGGGGCAGCCGCGTCTCACCCTCTTCATCGGGCGCGTAGCGCAACAGCCATACCTTGGGATGGAAAACGCCGCCAAAAGGCGCCTGAACCTCAACCACCGATTGCTCCAGGAAGCAGTAGAGAAAGCTGTCTTTGCGCGGAATGGCGATTCGTCCGGCCTGACAGAAGATAGTCAGCCGCTCGGCGTAGCGGCGGACACCCTCCAACATCAACACCGGGTCCTGTAGCGCCTCTTCCGCATCCTCGACCTCCAACAGGGCCAGGGAGAGAGGGGCGACTAGCAACGTGAGGAGGTCCAGGGTGAAGGTGGTCCCAATCCCCCGATCAAACTGGTACCCCTCCGGAGGAAGAAGGGCTTCGAGGAAAAGCTCACGTTGATCTGGTGAAAGCATCATAGCTCCTATCGGCGGCCCAGTCCATAGAGAATATCGTTGGTGATCCGGCGAGCGTAGGTCCAGCGGTAATCCAGTTGGTCGAGGCCGCTGTGACCACTCCACATTTCCAGGTGTCGGCGGCTCTGGAATCGGGATCGGCCCCGTTTGAGCCAGACCTCGCGCTGGCGAACGATCTCGCGAGCAGGTGAACGCTGGCTCAAATCCGACAGCCCCTGGGCTACAAGAAGCTCGTCGAGCCACTGCTTGACGAAGCGCTCCGTCCGCAGGGGAATCTGCTTTTCACCTCGGACCAATTTCCAGAAGCCGTCCATGTCCCAATGACTCAATCCGCCGGTTCGGGCATCCAGGTCCATCCACCACACCCTGAGCGCCTGCCGATGCTCTGTAATCAAGCTTTCGTCCTTCCTCAGTTCGGCAAGCATCAGGTTGTAGAGGATCACCGCGCCGTGCATTCCATCCGAGAACTTCCGCGCGTGGGCAATCCACCGCCGTTGGTCCTCGGGGAACTGCACCAGTTCAGGATGTTGCCAGATGAAGGCCACATCCTCCACGGGCTGGCGGCGATCGACGAGGGTCGTCAGCAAACTATCGGGCTGCGTAAGGAGCAATCTTTCCCACAGATAGCGCGCTTCCTCCTCCAGGAGATCGAAGTCAACGCCGACGGGAAACGTCTCCGGAGGAGCAGGAAGGTGGGTATCCCAGTTGGCGTCAATGCTCTCCGCAAGCGACTCGCCGTCCTCAGAGCGACGGCGAGCTTTTTGGTGCTTGTAGAAGTGATCGAGCCAGCGGTGATACTGGCTCTGAGATCCAGGGAAGCGGCGAATTCCCCATTGCGCCAGCCCGTTCCAGTAGATGCTGGACGGGAAGCGTTGGAGACTGGCGCCTGAGATCCCGCCAATGACACCATCCTCCCCAGCCGCTGAGAGCGCTTCGATCAACCGGATTTCGTCTCTTTTCAGCACACGGGGGACCCGCTCCGAGTGTACTCGTCGTCGCTCGTAGTCGAGATAGAGCCAGGGGACGAAGAGGAAATACCGCGCGCGTGTCTGAAGGGTTGAAGTTCCGGGGAAGAAGAGATTGGCGAAAGCGTCCCGAATGGAGCCCAGGCCCAACTCGTCGCGGGTATCCCGCACTCTGAAGAGCGAGACCATCTCGACCATTTTTCGGCGGTCTTGTTCGGCGAAGTCTATCCAGGCGATTGATGATTGAAGCGTCACCTATCTCCCTTTGTCCCACACGCTGAGAAATCAGCTAACTGTTCCTACTGAAATAATTGCCCCGCCCACTCTAGCGCTCGTTGGGCGAGAGGGCGAGCGCGTTCTAGTACGCTCCACACCCCATCAGCCGTCGCGAGTAGCTCGGCCACGCTGCGGAGTTTGAGCAAAATCAAGGCCGCGTTGGGCTTCGGCTTCCGGGCTTGCACCTCAACTGTCTGCAAATCTGACTCGATCACCTGTGTGACGTCCGGGTCGACCTCGGCCGCAGCCACTATCTGACGCAGCCTGCCCAACACCTTGAGAAATTCCTCGATGGTCGCCCCTGGCGTGCTCTGTTTGATGACCGTGGAGCGGCTGTGATCGCCGATCACGTTGCCGTCGCCCGTGACGTTGATGCGGTCCCCAAACTGCTGCTCGACCGGACCGCCGGGCTTGTAGAGCGCGCCCTGCGATCCGCGCATATCCACCGCCTCCCCGCCGCCGGTCGCTACCGAGCCGCTGAATTGTCCGGAGAGTACCGGCCCGTGGGCGTCCCCAGCGATGTTGGTCTGCGCGCCGACCCGCTGCCCGCGTTGATCGAAGACCGTTGACCTGTCGCCCGTCACCACATCCCCGCCGACGTCGTCGCTCACCTGCACCGCGCGCTCACCCAACGCCGTGGCGTGATCGCCCTGGGCCACGGCGCCAGATCCGCTGACCTGCCCACGCCACGCGCCCGGCTCCGGTTCGATCTCCACCGACGCGGCGGGAAACGGCAGGCCCTTCGGCTGTGTCTCGCCGCCGGCGTAGGTGGCCAGCGCGAAGTTGTCGGCGTGCTCGAAGTGGAGTATGGGGTGCTGGCGGTCTCGCGTGCGCCCTGGCACCACCTGGCGCGCGTGCAATGCCATATCCGCCACGCGGACGAAGCCATCGCGCTTCGCCACGCCCACGCCAGCCAATGCCTCGATCAGCGCTAAGGTGAAGGCGCTGTAGGGCTTGCCGGCAAACGAGAGCTCGTTCTCCCGCGACGAGGCGATGATCACCCGTCCGGCGCCTTCGGACAATAGCTCTACAGCCTCCGGCGGCAACGGTGACTTGGTTAGCCCCTCGATATGCTGTGGCGCCTTTGCCTCACCGACGCCGCCGGCGTGGCAGCAATCGAGCAGCACCAGGAGTTTCTTGGCCGGGATGGCGCGCAGCCGGGCCGCAAACTCGGCGCCCCCGATCGCCGCCGTCTTGAGCCGGTTCAGGTCATAGCCGTGGGGCAGCAGAAAGTATACGTCGTCCAGCGAGGTCGAGACCCGGTAGCCGTGCCCAGAAAAGTAGACCACGACGGCGGTGTCCTCGTCCGCACACTGCGCCAGCGCATCGAGCGCGGCGAGGATCGCGTCGCGGGTCGCCGCCGGGCCGGTGAGGAGCTGCACCTGATCCGGCGGATAGGCGCAGCGCTCAGCATCCGTGAGGATGTCGGCGAGGCCCTCGGCGTCATCAACGGTGTTGGGAAGATCTGCACCGACGCCGATGAGGAGGGCGTGACCTTGTTCAAAATGCATTGTTAACCTCCATCCTCTTCTGGAGCATCCTTCTGCCGACAATCCTGCGCATCTCCCTCGCCAAAGGTTGTGGCGCTTTCGAACTTGCCAGAACCCACCGGGCCTT
>DAOTUC010000045.1:0-8804 GCA_034437315.1 Anaerolineae bacterium | reverse complement strand
ATCATAGACCCTAAAGGTTTTTGCGCTGGTTTTGATGGAAAAAGGTCATTGTTTAAGGCAAAAACGTTGTTTGCGCGGCCTTGAGCAAAACCTTTAGGGTCTCGCCATGCGAAATCCCAGAGAACCTCGCCGTAAAAGCGCGCTGAAGCGCGTACTACGAACAAGGCTTAAAGCATTTGAAACACACCCAATTATTTAAGACACTCTTTACTCGATCTCGACGAGCACCTGGTCCTTCTCCACGTCGTCGCCGGGGGCCACGTGAACGGCTTTGACGGTCCCGCCCTGGCGCGCGTTCAACTCGTTCTCCATCTTCATCGCCTCTAGCACGCAGATCGGGTCGCCCTCTTCGACCTGCCGCCCCACCTCGACCAGCACCCGGATGATCTTGCCCGGCATGATGGCCTGTACGGCGCCCGCGCCGGCCTCTACAACCGGCGCGGCGACGAGACCGGCCGCGACCGGCGCCGCCCCACTCATCTTCAGTCCCTCGACGGCCATCGGATAGACGTCCTCATCGACCCGCGCTTCCTCTCCCTCCAGAGCCACGTCGTAGGCGATGCCGTCGACCAGCACCCGTCCCTCCGCATTAACCTCAACCTTGAACGGCCGCCCATTGACCGTGATCGTCCCACCATCGGCCTCGACCGGATAGGCCACGCCATCCAACGTGATCGTAAACGTTTGAGCAGATTCGGCCATCATCTCATTCCTCCAGCGCCATCAATTAACCCGGTCCATCGACCGCTCCCGGCCCGCCCGGCCGTCCGCCACGGCGAGACGCCCGGCTTGCTCGGCCCGGTCGCCTCAATCGCCGCCGAGCGATCCGCCAACTGCTTGAGCAGCGCCCCGGCGACAGCAGCCACGACCGGCTCCTTCCCATTCCCGCCCCGCGCGCGCCGCTCCAGGAACGGGCGGGCGACCTGCGGGAACAGCGCGTAAGAGATCACGTCCTCCTCGTCCGGCGCCTCGTCGTCCAGGAACTCGGACACCTCCTCCCAGGCCTTCTCCATCTCCGGCTCAAGCAAGTCAGCCGGCCGGCAGTCGATGGGTTCCTCGTCGCCGATGGCCTGGCGCTGAATCTCCGGGTCGATGGGCGCGGGCGGGCGACCATAGTACCCGCGGATGTACTGCCGCACCTCCTCCGGGATGATCTTGTAACGCTCACCCAATACCACGTTGAGCGTCGCCTGGGTGCCTACGATCTGGCTGGACGGGGTGACCAACGGCGGATAGCCCAACTCCGCCCGCACGCGGGGCGTCTCGGCCAACACTTCCTCGTACCGATCTTCGGCGTTCTGTCCCCGCAACTGGGAGACCAGGTTGGAGAGCATCCCACCGGGAATCTGGTACTGGAGCACCCGCACGTCCACCCCGAACATCCCGCTCTCGAAACTGGCGTACTTGCGCCGCACCTCGCCGAAATAGGCCGCGATCTCAGCCAGGAGATCAAGATCAAATCCGGTGTCCCGCTCCGTCCCCTTCAACGTCGCCACGACCGATTCGGTCGGCGAGTGGGAGGTGGTCAGCGAGAGGGCGGAGATGGCCGTATCGACGATGTCGACGCCGGCCTCGACCGCCTTGATCAACGCCGCCGTGGACATCCCGCTGGTGGCGTGGGAATGCAGATGGATGGGCAGATCCAACGCTTGCTTCAATTGACTGACCAGTTCGTAGGCCGCGTAGGGGGTGATGAGGCCGGCCATGTCCTTGATGCAGATCGAATCGGCGCCCACGTCGGCCAACTGGCGGGATAGGTCGACGAAATAATCAATGCCGTAAGGCGGGCCGAGGGTGTAACAGATTGAGGCCTGCACGTGTCCGCCCTCCCGCCGGACGATTTTCATCGCCTCGCGCATATTCCGGGGGTCGTTGAGGGCGTCGAAAATGCGGAACACGTCGATCCCGTTGGCGTGGGCGCGAACGATGAAACGCTCCAGCACGTCGTCGGGATAATGGTGATAGCCCACCACGTTCTGCCCGCGCAGGAGCATCATAAAGGGCGTATTGGGCATCCGCTCTTTGAGCAGCCGGACGCGATCCCAGGGATTTTCGTCCAGGAAGCGCATCGCCGAATCGAAGGTCGCCCCGCCCCACATCTCCACCGCCCAGTAGCCCACCTGGTCGATCTTCTCGGCGATGGGCAGCATATCTTCGGTTCGCATACGGGTGGCTAACAGGGATTGATGGCCGTCCCGTAACATAAGATCACATACCTTCAAAGGATTCATTTTTTCCTCCATAGAACACAGATTTATAGGATTTTCGGATCACGCTCTCAGGACAACTGGGGATAGACTGGTGTCGTAGTAATTAACCAAGATACCCAGTGGGATACGACAAACGCGCATCCAGTCCCTGAGGTTGTTGATACAGATGTCGTTCACGTCTCGCACGGTGACTGGAAAGATGAAGATCGAATCATTGACCTGCAGATGTCCAAACTTGATCTCTCCGACAGAACGATTACGATAAATAACCTGATATGCCTTTCGCGGGCATACTGCCACGCCCCTAATTTGCAGTTCGTAATGACAAGCGTTGGCATAAACGCGATGGATGAAACCAGGCCCCAGTACAGTATGCACCTCAAACAATCCACCGATGATTTTGTACGTAAGCTCTGGTGTGAGATAGTCATCGGAGAACTTGGGCAGACCACAGATGGCTGCATCCAAGTCGTTCTGTGGTGGACGGGGCTCAAAGTACACACGCTCGAATTCAGGCCTGGAACTGCCGAAGTTGAAGAGCAACCCCACGCGTTTGTCGACGACTTTTACGTAAGAGATGGCCTGGGCTACGTGAATCGGCAACAGAGATGGCGCCACCTTGAGTTCAACGACAACTTCATCAGCGACGAACAAGTCAAGTTGCTGAACACCAACGAGCCTGTCCTTGTAAAAGATACGGTACTCATCCTGACGCCGACATGGCAGGCGAAGGGCTTGCAAGTCACCCAGCATAGCGTTTTCGAAAATATACTCGGGATAGTTTCGTCCGGTGCCATTGTAGACGTCGTAGTAAACGCCGATAATTTTTCCAGTCGTCTCCTTGTGGAGCAGTTTCATTGTTTTCCTACTTTAGAACACGGATCTAGGGGATTTTCGGATTGTTCGTCCCCAGAGAGCCAATCTGTTAATCCCCTCAATCTGTCTGTGTTCTATCATTCAGAACACAGATCCAGGATTTTCGGATTGTTCGTCCCCAGAGAGCCAATCTGTCAATCCCCTCAATCTGTCTGTGTTCTATCATTCAGAACACAGATCCAAGGGATTTTCGGATTCTCCAATCTTGAACAGTCTTTCATCCACGCCAGTCAAACTCACCCTCGCTCTCAAAGAGCCAATCTGTTAATCCCCTCAATCCGTGTTCTACTCCGCGAACATCTCTCGCGATTTGAACATCAACACCAGCGCCCCATCCGCCGAACGGGAGCGATGTCTCTCCCCCCCGCGCACGACCAGGCTCTCCCCCTGGCCCACGGTCACGCTGGCGCCGTCGTCGTAATCCACACCGATCTCCCCCTCCAGCACCAGGTACATCTCGTCCTTGAGATGTTGGTGAAAGAGGTAAGCCCCCTCGATGCGCGTCAGGTAGACGCAGTAATCGTCTACCTGCCCCAAGACCACGTGTTTGAAGGGCTGTGTCAGATCTTGGGCCGCCTCGCTCAACATTCTCTTTACCTCTGCCATCATTTTTCTCCTGTTAGTTCTTGGTCGCTCCATCGCCAGCCTTCTGCTCATCAGACCTCTTGTCCAGCGCGCGATCGCCCTGAGCGCACACTTCTTAAGCAGTTGGATAGAGCAACTCGTCAATCCTGCGCAATACGTCACTCAGATCAGGCGGTTCAGCGGCATCTACCTGTCCCTCAACGTGCATATGGTAGGGATCCATCGTAGAAACGAAGCCTTCCACGAATAGCGCCTAAATGGTCAGCCAGAACTTCTTCAATACCAAGATGCTCTACATAAATCTCTTGACGTGAGTCAATCGTGTCGCGTAATCTTTCCAGATATCGCCTTAGCCTCATACGGATGCCATCGCCCGTTCAGTCAGCACCATTGTTAGTCCCTTTTCGATCTCCTCTTTGAGTTCACAATACAGACGATAACGACCGGCCCATCGAACGAAATTCAGGTCATCTCCCATCTCGCCGCGCTTGTACCTGGTGTAAAACTCAACCGACGACATATCATATTGCCGTTCGAAAGAAAGCAATTGCCGATTCAAAGCCAGAAGATCGTCTAGAGGATTCCCATCGCGCTGTGCTTCCTCCAATAGACGTGAAAGCTCTTCACGAGTTTCGGGCATTGTCTCTTGCGTAAACTCTATTAGCGGCATCTAAGACCTCCACTCATACACTCATAATGGAATGTTGCCGTGCTTCTTGGGCGGATTGGCGTCCCGCTTGTTACGCAGCATCTTCAAGGCCTCGATCAGGCGCGGGCGCGTCTCCTGCGGCTCGATCACGTCGTCCACGTAACCTCGCGCGGCGGCGACGTAAGGGTTGGCGAACTGCTCCCGGTAGGCCTCCACCAGCCGTTCTCGCGTGGCGTCGGGGTCCTCGGCGGCGGCGATCTCCTTGCGGAAGATGATGTTGACCGCCCCCTCCGGCCCCATCACGGCGATCTCGGCCGCGGGCCAGGCGTAGGAAATGTCGCCGCGGATGTGCTTGGAACTCATCACGTCGTAGGCCCCACCGTACGCCTTGCGAGTGATGATGGTGATCTTGGGCACCGTGGCCTCGCAATAGGCGTACAGCAGCTTGGCCCCGTTGAGGATGATCCCGCCGTGTTCCTGCTCCACCCCCGGCAGGAAGCCGGGCACGTCGACGAAGGTCACGATGGGAATGTTGAAGGCGTCGCAGAAACGCACGAAGCGCCCCGCTTTCCGGGAGGCGTCGATGTCCAACACGCCGGCCAGGATCATCGGTTGCTGGGCCACGATGCCCACCGAGTAACCGCCCAGCCGGGCGAAGCCCACGACGATGTTCTGCGCCCAATGCTCGTGCACTTCCAGGAACTGCCCGTCGTCCACCACGCGCCGGATGATGTCTTTCATATCGTAGGGCTTGTTGGGATTGTCCGGGACGATAGACTTCAATGCCTCGTCCATCCGATCTTCCGGATCCGCCGTGGGCGCGAAGGGCGGCTCCTCCAGGTTGTTCTGGGGGATGTAGCTGACGAGTTGGCGCAACACGCCCAGGCAATGCGCCTCGTTTTCGGCCGCGAAATGGGCGACGCCGCTCTTGGAAGCGTGGGCCATCGCGCCGCCCAGTTCCTCGAACGTCACGTCCTCGCGCGTGACCGCCTTGACGACCTCGGGGCCGGTGATGAACATGTGGCTGGTGTCCTTCGTCATCAGGATGAAGTCGGTCATCGCCGGCGAATAGACCGCGCCGCCGGCGCACGGCCCCAGGATGGCCGAGATCTGCGGGACGACGCCGGAGGCCAGGACGTTTCGCAAGAAAATGTACGCATATCCCGCCAGCGAGACGACCCCCTCCTGGATGCGCGCCCCACCGGAATCGTTCAGGCCGATGACGGGCGCGCCGTTCTTCAGCGCCAGGTCCATAATCTTGCACACCTTCTCGGCGTGGGCCTCGGAGAGGCTGCCCCCAAAGACGGTGAAATCCTGGGAGAACACGTACACATGGCGACCGTCGATCTCCCCCCAACCGGTGACGACGCTATCCCCCAGATACTTCTGTTCCTCCACCCCGAAACCGGTGGCCCGGTGAGTGACGAAAGCGTCGATCTCGCGGAACGTGCCGGGGTCGAGCAGCGCCTCGATCCGTTCCCGGGCCGTCATCTTGCCCTTGGCGTGCTGGCGCTCGATCCGCTCCTGCCCGCCGCCCTGGCGAGCGCGCTCGCGCATCTCATGCAGTCTCTCAATTGCAGGGTCTTCGCCCATTTTGGACTCCTTTCCTCCTGATTGACGTAAATTCATTCAATTCGTTTATTCGTGTCATTCGTGATGTCGTTTCATTCGTGATAAAACACAGCCATCATCTTCCGGTAAGCCCGCTGCGCCTCTTCGACGCTGACCGCGCGGAACCGGACCTCGCTCTGCCCCGGCAAGCACTGGGCCAGCAGAGGCAAATCGGCCCCGATGACGACGGCGATCTTGGGATAACCGCCCGTCGTCTGGCGGTCAGCCATCATCACGATCGGCTGGCCGTCGGGCGGCGCCTGCACCGCGCCCAGCGGCACACCCTCGGAGATGATCTCGCCGCTGCCTCGGTGCTCGACCGGGGGACCGACCAGCCGGTACCCCATCCGGTCCGATGCCGGGCCGACCGAGTACGCGCTCGAAAGAAACGTCGCCACGCCCCGCTCGGTGAAGTGATCGCCGCCAGAAGCGTCCTGGGGACACTGGGGCCCCAGCACGACGCGAATCTCGGGCCGGTCGCTGTAGGGTGGCGCGTGCTCGGTCGGGAACGAACGCCCGGCCCGCCCCGCGAGATCAACCGCAGTGGAATCGAGACCGAAATCAAGCACGTCGCCCCGAGCCAGGGGCCGTCCCTCGAACCCGCCCCACCCGCCCCGCAGGTACGTCGAACGGGAGCCCATTATCGGCGGCGCGTCGACCCCGCCGGCGACCGCCAGGTACGCCCGGCAGCCGCTCCGGCGGCCGTCAAACTCGATCTCCCAGCCCCGGCGCACGAAGACCGCCATCCAGGAAGGCAACGACCTCCCGCGCACCCGCAATCCCAGGTCAGCGCCGGTCACGGCGATCAGGCATTTCTCCGTCACCCGCAGGCGCGGGCCGGAGACGGTGATCTCCAGGGCCGCCGCGCCGGGCGGATTCCCCACCAGGCGGTTGGCCGCCCGCAGCGCGAACGGGTCCATCGCGCCGGCGACCGGGACGCCGAAGCGTTCGTAACCGTATCGCCCCAGGTCCTGGACCGTCGTCGAGAGCCCCCCGTCCAACACCTCAAAACCCACCGCTCATCCCCAACTGATAGACCAACGTTCGTAGTAAGCGCTTCAGCGCTCACACGGCGCTGAAGCGCCTACTACAAACCGCCGTCCAATACCTCAAAACCCACCGCTCATCCCCCAACTGATAGACCAACGTTCGTAGTAAGCGCTTTAGCGCTCCCACGGCGCTGAAGCGCCTACTACGAACCGCCGTCCAACACCTCAAAACCCACCGCTCATCCTAACTCTGATAGACCAACGTTCGTAGTAAGCGCTTTAGTGCTCACACGGCGCTGAAACGCCTACTACAAACCGCCGTCCAACACCTCAAAACCCACCGCTCATCCCCAAAACTGATAGACCAACGTTCGTAGTAAGCGCTTTAGCGCTCCCACGGCGCTGAAACGCCTACTACGAACTTGCGCCTACTACGAACCTGTTCCAACTCATTTGAAACGCATACACCCCAATTCAAACGCCAAACGTCCCCGGCGAGATGGGCGCGAACCGGACCTGGTCGCCGGGCCGCAGGCGCGTCGGGGGATCGGCTGCGGGATCGAACAGGGCGACCGGCGTCCGGCCGATCAGGCGCCAGCCGCCAGGCGTCTCAATCGGGTAGACGCCGGTCTGCGCGCCCGCGATCCCCACCGAGCCCGCCGGCACGGCCTGGCGCGGCGTCGACAGGCGAGGGGTGACCAGTTCCTCCGGCAGCCCGCCGAGATAGGCAAACCCCGGCGCGAAACCCAGCATGTAGACAGTATACGTCGTCCCGCTGTGGCGCGCTATCACGTCATCGACCGAGAGGCCATTGTGCGCGGCCACGAACGCGATGTCCGGGCCATACGTTCCACCGTACACTGTCGGGATCTCCACCGTTTGAGGCTCCGGTAAATGAGACACGTCACATCGACGCGCTGTCTCCGAGACAAAGACCTCGACCTCAGCATAATTCTGTTCAAGCGGGCCGTAATGAACGAGCAGCGAGCAGTAACCGGGAACGATCTCCCCCAGGCCGGGAAACGCCTGCTGCTCCAGGGCCCGGGCCAGCGCATGCACCTGCCGGTTGATCGCCGGCTCGATCGCCTCCCCCAGTTCCACGAGCAAGGCCGAGTCGCCCGCCGCCAGAATACGGCGGATCACCGAGGGTCCATTCAGACAAACGCCCCCATCGGCGCGAGCACGACGTCGGCTTCCGCCAAGCGCCGCCGGATCGCCCGCACGATGTCGACGGCCGTGGGCGTATCGCCGTGGACGCAGATGGTATCGACCTGTAGCGCGATCTCCTCGCCGGTGTAGGCCGTGACGACGCCGTCGCGCGCCATGCGGAGCGCCTGCTCGGCGGCCGCCTCCGGCGTCTCGATCACGGCCCCCGGCAACCGGCGCGAGCGCAGCGTCCCATCGGCGTTGTAAGCCCGGTCGGCAAACCCCTCCCGCGCCACGCGCAACCCCATCGCCCGGCCGGCGTCGATCAGGGCGGAACCGGGCAGGCCCACCAAAATCAGCGCCGAACCTGCCCGCGCCACGCCCCGGGCGACCGCCCGCGCCATTTCCAGATCCTGGGCCGCCATGTTGTAGAGCGCGCCGTGGGGCTTGACGTGGGATAGGGACGCGCAGACCGAGCGGGCGAACGCCGCCAGCGCGCCCACTTGATATAATACGTCATTCTCGATTTCGTCGCTCGTGAGTTGCATGGCGCGCCGGCCGAAGCCCCGCAAATCGGGGAAACCGGGATGGGCGCCAATCCCCACCCCGTGCTGGGCCGCCAGGCGCACCGTTCGATCCATGACCAGGGGATCACCGGCGTGATACCCGCAGGCAATGTTGGCCGAGGTAATCGCGCAACCTCCGGGGGTCTGTGTCAGCGCCGCAATCAGCGCCGCA
>DAOTUC010000044.1:0-12541 GCA_034437315.1 Anaerolineae bacterium | reverse complement strand
CTGAGCGAAACGTCAAGCCAGGTCGACCGACTTGAAGACCAAGATGGTCTCTCCGAGAAGGAGAAAATCCCCGTCCTCGAGCACGCGCCGGTAGACGCGATTTTTGGCCTCCTGGCATTCCTCGTAAGCGCCGGCGTAGGTGCCGTTCGCGCTGCCTTGGTCGTAAAGGACGAACACTTTCTGCTCTGGGTCCTCCTCATCGACAGCCTCCAGTTTGATCTTGAGGTGCCGGCTGGAGACAGCCGGGTCGCCGCTCAAGGGGATGTGATTGTTGGAAGTGCGGCCTAGAATCGTGTCCTTGCCCAGGCGGAAGACCTCGCCGCGCGGCGCGCCCGGCCCCTCTACGACGGCTAACCAGGCCAGCGGGAGCGTCTCCGGCGTACCGGCAGACATAATTTGCGTCTTCCCCTCTTCTCCTCCGCCGCTGGGCGGTCGCTGCTGGTAAGGGGATGGTTGCGGAGCCGGCGGAGGGGTGTCATACTGGGGTAACCCGCCGCCCCATCCACCGGGGGTCGGCGTCGGCTGATCCCGCGGATTCGTCCGTTGGAACGGCCCGCTATCCTCGGCGACCGTCTCGTCGTAATCGCCGACGAAAGGCGTCCTTCGCTCGCCCCCTGGTGGCCCACTGTATCCATCCATCGGGACAGTCTTATCGTTTCCATCCACGACCGTCTTCTGCTCTTCATCATTCGCCCAGGGATTATTACTATCCATTGGAACCGTACGATCGTCATTCATTAGCATATCTCCTTCAACTAGAACTTAAGATCCCTTTTCAATTCGTAGACTATGCTGCCCAACAGAGATCACGTCTTTGGCGTTAACCGGGGCCTCGCCAAAGACCCGCTCGCCATTGATCCACGTGCCATTACGCGAGCGATCCTCCAACCAGAGTTGATGTCCACGTTGAACTATTTTCAGATGCTGCTTCGAGATATATTGGTCATCCGGCGCGATTTGCGCCCGCCCCAGAACAACGCTGGGAGTAGTCAGGCGGATGCGATGCCCACTGCAAGGGCCGCTTATCACCACCAACCGCCCGGCGAATAGGCTGGGCGGCGGCGTCGCAAGGGCGCGACGTTCGTAACCCAGCGCACACGCCATCTCCCAGGCCGAAGCGAACCGCTGATCCGGCGACTTGGTCAACGCCTGAAGGGCGATCTGTGCCAGGCGCGGAGAGGCGCCGGGGTTCAGGTGTGTCGGCGGGACCGGCTCGTTGTGCAGGTGGTGCATCAACACCCGGATCGTCGCCGCGCGGGGCGACAATCCGCGCTCCAGCGGGAAGGGCGGCCGCCCGGTCAGCAATTCGTAGAGCACGATGCCCAAAGAGTAGATGTCGCTTGCCGGAACGACGCGCTGGGCCTGCACCTGTTCCGGGGAGATGTACTCCGGCGTTCCAACTGTCCGGTCTTTCGTCACCGTCACGGAGGAGGTCAGCTTGGCGATACCAAAATCGGTGACTTTGACCTGTCCCTGATCGCTCACCATGATATTCTCTGGTTTGATATCGCGATGCACGACGTTTTGCAAGTGGGCGTAATGGAGCGCGTCGCACGCCTGCCCGATGATCGACACGATCTGTTCGTCGCTCATCGGGCGTCCCACGACCTCGCGCAATGAGAAGCCGGGGATGTACTCCATCACCAGGTAAAAGCGCTGATCCTCCGCCCGCCCCGAACCGTGTATCCGGCAGATATTGGGATGATGCCGCAACGTTCGCCCAATCTCCCCCTCCTGGATGAATTTCTTGACGACGTAATCGTCGTCCACGTCCAACACCTTAATGGCGACGGGGCGTTGATGCGGGTCGTAGGCCTTATACACCACCGACATGCCGCCCTGACCGATCTTACCCTCTAGCATGTAGCCGCCAAAATCGGTGTTGCGCGGCAACTCCATACTATCCGTATCTGGATGGTCGATTGGGGAGCGCCTCTTCTCCTCTGGCGGCGACCCAATATCCCCCTCGGCTGTAAAGCGGAAGGTCGTGTTGCAAATCTGGATGACGTCGCCTCGGCGCAGGGTATGCCGCATCACACGCCGGTCGTTGACGAACACCCCGTTGACGCTGCCGCGATCGTGCAACACGCACCTGCCATTCTCCAGAACGACCTGGGCGTGTTGGCGGGAGACCATCATGTCATTTTGCAGCGCCACGTCGTTGGCGCCGCCCCGACCGATGGTCAAGCCCTTCCGGGAGGCCGGGATCTCCCACACGCGCTTCGCCGCTTCGCCTTCCAACGCGATGAGCCTCGCGCCTGTTTTCTCTATTAAATCGGTATCCGTGATGGAGCCGGGAGGAACTGGCGGGGCGGCTGATGAATGGGCCTGGGATTCACTCGACGGTTGAGAGCGTAACGTCACAAGCAGGACGATGAAAGCGACGAGGATCGCAATCGCCAACCCAATGATGATATAAATTTCCATGCACGAACTCTCTTGAAATACTGTCTATTTCGCTGAACAGATTGGAAATGTGTTGGAACAAGTCAATCCTGAGATTAAATAGGCTCTACGCGGATTCGAGGGGTAAAAACAGCCTATGAATCGAATAGCCTTCTGCACCCTTTATATCTAGCGGGTATCAATATTCTATAACCAGATATGGGGAGTAATTAAAGCTGTCCCAATATTTGTCGCTTTCTACCCCTCGAATCCGCGTAGACCCATAATGACCATCTATGAAGACAAACTTTTCCAAGACCTTGCCCCGTTGTGCTTGGCGAAAGATATCTTTGAACGTACTTATTTAGCGTCTGCCGAGGTGACCCCCATATATGGTGGTTTTTCTGTCCTGACCCCCATATGTAGGGGTACGGCCTCTGCGTCTCACACTTGGCACCCCCATATATGGGGGGCAAATCGAATATTACCCCCACATATAGGGGTGCGGCGATACACGCTAAATAAGTACCTGAATTCAAATGGATCTACTCTCGTATCTACCGCCGCTAAATGGCGGGCTAGTTACCCATCACTTTGCGCTCGTCATTGCAAGTGGAGCGCCCGGTCAAGTGAAGCGCCCGGAGCGCAGCGAAACGCACGCAGTCGAGAAATCTCCCCCGATTGTTGACGATGGGTGTGTTTCATTTCATTTCGGGCCAAGTTCGTAGTAGGCGATTTATCGCCGTAAAAGCGCGCTGATTAAATGAGACGCTACGAGGAGACGAAAATGGCTATCCCAACCGTCCAATCACAGATCACGTTCCTCTACTACGACGACCTGGTCGCGGCGGCCGCGTTCTACAAAAAGGTCATGGGGTTCGAACTGGTGGAGGATCAGGAATTCGCCAAAATATATCAGGTCCAAGGCGACGCCTTCGTCGGCGTCGTGTCCGGCGAGCGGGGGTTTCACCAGGCGCAGGAAAAGAGCGCCGTGCTGCTCACGTTCGTGGTCGACGACGTGGAAGCCTGGTATGCGTATCTGAAAGGTCAAGGCGTCAAGATTGTGCAACAGCTGAAATACGTGGAAAGCATCCACATCAAATGCTTCTTTGGCGAGGATCCCGGCGGATATAATTTCGAGGTCCAGCAATTCCTGACGCCGGAGACCGCGCGGATTTTCAACCCCTCCGCGCCCCGTTAGCGCCCTGGCGCACGCAACTTGCCAAATCCCAAGAGCGCGGTATCATTACGCCTTAAGAATTCGGAAATCTTCGCCGAGTATCTCAGAAGCCAGGTTGATTTGCTGGAACGTCAAAATCTGCTGTGCAATGTGCTTTTTGAAACCACCGAGTTCTCATGACGATCTGTTGGAAAACTCCAGCTAGAAATTGGAACACAATCAATCTATGAAGAAATCCTATCTTGTCGCCCTACTGCTGATCCTGATCAATCTGTTCTCCCTCAACGTCGCAGCCGACGATCCCGCCCCTGTCGCGCGAGCCGTGCTCTTCTGGTCAGAAAACTGCCCCCATTGCCATTATGTGCTTGAGGAGACACTCCCGCCGCTCCTGGAAAAATATGGCGACCAACTCGAGATATTATCCGTCGAACTTTCCGCCAGTTCGGCCAACTACGAGCTATGGCTGGCGACGATGGAAGCGCTGGATATGCCGCAGGATCAAGGCGGCGTGCCAATGTTGTTCATCGGCGATCACGTACTGATCGGTTCTCGCGACATCCCGGAGAGACTGCCTGGGTTGATCGAACAATACCTGGCGGCCGGCGGCGTCAGCTACCCCGACGTGCCCGGCTACCCCACGGATGAACCTGCCGCCGAGCCGACACCCACGCCCCTGCCGACCGTCGGCCTGTACTTCTTCACTGATCGCCTGTGCGAAGAATGCCACGTCGTCGAGCGTGAAGCGCTAGAACCGCTGAAAGCGCAATACGGCGAGCGGCTGATCGTTGAGCGCCGGGACGTGGAAGGCGCAGCCGAAAATTACAACCTCCTCCGCGCCCTGGAACAGCAGACCGGGCTGACGCGGGGCGAAATGCCGGTCGTCTTCATCGGGGAAGAGGCGCTGAGCGGCGAGGAAAGCATCCGCGACCAACTCCCCAGTTTAATCGAGCGATATATGACCCTGGGCGGCGCGACGCTGCCCGAAGCAAGCGCCCAGGCGCAACCCACGCCCGACGGAGATGCCTCGCGACCGGAGATTCACCTGGCCTACTTCTACCAGCCTGGTTGTCGAGAGTGCGGCCGTGTGGAATTAGACCTGAACTACCTGAAAGGCCAATATCCACAACTCGTCGTTCACGAATTCAACGTCAGGGAGCAAGAGGACGCCGCGTTGTGCAATTGGCTGGGGGAACAGGCCGGCGTGCCGGAGGAAAAGCGCATGGTCGCGCCCGCCGCCTTCATCGGCGACGACGCCCTGGTCGACGAGGAATTGCACGCTCGAAACTTGCAGGACCTCGTCGCCCGCTACGCCGATACCGGCGCCGAACCGACCTGGCAGGGCTGGGACGAGGCCCGCGATGAAACAATCGGCGACATCCTGGAGCGCTTCCGATCATTCAGCCTGTTGACCATATTGGGCGCCGGCCTCATCGACGGCCTGAACCCCTGCGCCTTCGCCACCCTCGTCTTTTTCATCTCCTACCTGGCCTTCACCGGTCGCAAAGGGAAAGAGGTGCTGCTGGCCGGGCTCGCCTTCACCTTGGGCGTATTCCTGACCTATCTGGGAGTCGGCGTGGGTTTTCTCAAGTTTTTGGAGACCCTGCCCTTCCTGGACGCCATCAGCCGGTGGGTATACGGCGCGACGGCTCTCCTGTGCATCGTGCTGGCGATCGGCAGCTTGTACGATTGGCGGCAGGCCCGCCAGGGCAAATCGGAGGAGATGCGCCTCAAACTACCCACCAAATTGCGCCAGCGCATCAACAAGGCGATCCGCGAGCGCGCGAGTATGCGGGCTTTCATCCCGATGACATTCCTCACCGGCGTCGTGGTCTCCGTCATCGAGCTGGCCTGCACCGGGCAGGTCTATCTACCGACCATCGTCTTCGTGCTGGGCGTCCCGGAGATGCAATCCCAGGCTTTTCTGTATCTGTTGCTGTATAACCTGATGTTCATCCTGCCCCTGGCGATCGTCTTTGTGATGGCCTACTACGGCACGAGTTCGGAACAATTAGGCCTATTCATCCATAAGCGAATGGCGACCATCAAGCTGGTCACCGCCGGGCTGTTCATCCTGTTGGCAGGCTGGTTGATCACCACGATTATCTGACGATAAGTGGAAAGTAAGGAGGAAACGCCAACTATGAAAGACAATCAGTCGATTCTGTGGATCTTCCTGGCCTTCATCCTCGGTTTCGCGTTGCCGGTCTGTAGCTGCCTTGGAAGCGGCCTGGTGACATTCGCCGCGCTCGGTCGCATGACCAGCGACGCCCCGACGACCGTCCCTGGCGTGGGCGACGCCGTCGCCGTGATTCGATTGAGCGGCCCCATCAACAGCACCTCCACCCAGGGGACAGCGTTCATCAGCGAAGAGATCACGCCCGGTCGCGTGGCCAAATTATTGGAGCAGGCCGAACTCAATCCAGACGTCAAAGCGGTCGTACTTCGGGTCAACAGCCCCGGCGGCAGCGTCGTCGCCTCGGACGAGATCTACCACCAACTGCGTGACTTCGAGAAGCCCATCGTCATCTGGATGGACGCGGTCGCCGCGTCGGGTGGTTATTACATCGCGTGCAGCGCTGATTACATCTATGCCCACCCAGATACACTGACCGGCTCCATCGGCGTCATCAGCCAATTCATCAACGCCGAGGAATTGCTGGACGAGCTCGGCGTCAACGTGACCGTCATCACATCCGGCCCACGCAAGGATATGGGCAGTCTATTCCGCGAGATGTCGGAGGAGGAACAGGAAATCTGGAAGGCGATCACCGACGAGATTTACCAGGATTTCGTCGACGTCGTGGCCCAGGCGCGGGATCTGCCGAATGAAACGGTCAAGGATTTGGCCGACGGGCGCGTGTACACCGGCCGGCAGGCTAGGGCGCACGATCTGGTCGACGCCGTCGGCCTGCCCGGCGACGCCATCGCCAAGGCGGCAGAATTGGGCGGTATTGCGCTTGATGCCGGAGAAGCGCCCCGCGTCATCGAATTGAAGACGACGCCCACCTTCATCGAATCATTGTACGGCTTCCAGGCCCAGGGCCGGATGCCAACGCTGAACGACGTCCTGAGTTGGGCCGGCGCGCCGTCGGTCGAATACCGCTTTAGCCAACCATAAGGGCGCGCCGACCAGACGCCGCCCGCGAGCCTCTGACCCGATGCCAGCCCCGACCCTCGTCACCGGCGCCACCGGTTTCCTGGGGCGCACCCTATGCCCCTACCTCATTGAGCGCGGATATCGACTGCGTGCTTTTGCGCGGGCCTCCAGCGACGTCGATTCGCTGCGCGACCTGGGCGTCGAGATCGCGCTGGGCGATGTCTGCGACGCCGCGTCGATCTATGCAGCCGCCGAGGGGTGCCAGGCTATCGTGCACGCCGCGGGCAAATTTCGTTTCTGGGGGCGGCGGGAAAATTTCTTCGCCGCCAACCAGGCGGGCACACGCAACACGTTAGAGGCCGCACGACGGGCCAACGTCGAGCGCTTCGTCCACATCTCGACCGTCGCCGTCATCGGCGCGCCCCGCGCAGAAGTAATCATCGACGAGACCTACCCTCCGGCTCCCCTGGACGCTTACCAAAGGAGCAAGCTCGAAGCGGAACGACTGGCGTTCCATTATTACCGGGCCCATCACGTGCCCATCGTCGTGCTGCGACCCGGCGCGTTCTACGGGCCGGGCAGCCATTACGCCTTCAACCGGCTATTTTTCGACGATCCGCTGAAGGGGCTGCCGGTGCAGGTTCACGGCGGCCGGCACATCAACTTTCCCGTCTACATCGAAGATGTGGCGCAGGGCGTCCACCTGGCCCTCAAAAAGGGACGCCCCGGCGAGATATACAACATCAGCGGCCCCAGCATCAGCCACCGAGAGGCCAATCAGATCATCGACCGGCTTCTGGGATACCGCATCCACCGAATCAACGTGCCGGCCTGGGCGATGTTCACCCTGTCCCGGATCTGGACCTGGCTCTCCCGCTATACCCGGCGCGAGCCGTACTACCCGCTTAATCTAGCCCTATACGTTTTCTACGATTGGGACGTCTCCAGCGAAAAAGCGCGGCGCGAGTTGGGCTTCACCCCCACCCCATTCGAGATCGGCGCCCGTGAGACCCTGAGATGGTACACCTCCCAGAATGTCCAACCGAGCAATTGGCTGACGCGGCTGATCAAATCTATCACATGGAGAAAAGGTTGAAGATTTTCCCGAAAACGCGCAAACAAAAAACGCGAGAACGTCTATTTAGACGTTCTCGCGTCAAACGATCTACAGGCGACGATCGTCAGGCGGCCGCTTCGGCCGGCTGCGCCTCCTCTTCTTGTTCTTGCGCTTCCTTCTTCTTAACCGACTCGGCCGCTTTCTTCGTCTGCTCCATCGCTTCGACCAATTGCTTCTGGCCCTCCTCCAAAACGGTCTTGCTCTGGATCTGAAGTTCCTCGGCGCGACGCTTGACGTCGGCGGCCACGGCCTCGACCTTGGCCCGCGCTTCGTTCAACGTGTCTTCCGCCTTACCTTGCAACTCGATTCCCTTCGTTCGAATCTGCTCGCGGGTCTCAAGGCCGGATTGCGGGGCCATCACGAGGGCGACCGCTGCGCCCACCAGGCCTCCGATCATAAAGCCGGTAAAAAAGGCCCCTATTTCACCACCATTATTATTGCCCATCATCCACCTCCTTAGATACTTACTCCATCCATTCACTCTCAAATCAAACGAACGCTAAAGCGCTAATCCGCGTTCCGACCGCCATCCCGATCCACGTTCTTAACCGCATTGCCGCCCTTGATCAGATCGCCCAATTCCTGCGCCATACGCTTCAATCCGGCTACATACCCCGACCACCTCATCACCGGTGAAACCAGGTTATGGCTCACGAACTTGGTCGTCCCGCGCACGGTGGCGGTCGTCTCATTGAGCGCCTCCAGCATCGGGGCGATTTCGTCGCGCAAGAGGACAACCAGCGATTGCACCTGGATCATTAATATGATGAGCAACACGCCGATCAAAAGCGTCTCGAAAGCGACGAAAATGATGGCGGCATCCCGCAACAGGCTCACGACGACCTCGCCAGGGGTCGGGCCGACGCCGGCGAACGTCGCCTGGTAGGCGTTTATCGAGAGCACGACCAACAGCGCGATGATGCTCAACAGAACGACGGCGGCGATGGCGAGACCCCATCGCAACTGGCGTCGAGCGCGCAATTCGGCCGGCGAAAGATCGGGCAAGTCCGACGCGTCGCCCCCCGGCGTACCCTCTGACGCGCTCCCCGGCGCGCCTTCTAGCTCAATTGCCATAGCGTTTTCCTCATATTCAGAATAATCATTCATCACTTCACCATTATAACATAGATTGTTGAGCCCCACAAATAGTTCCCCCGCCCAACACGCGATCCGGGTCTGCTTCATCGTAGAATACCAGGAATTGGCCCGGCGTGAGCGCCCGCTGAGGCGCATCGAAGACGACGCGCACGCGCCCTTGCACCAGCGGCGTCGCCTTCACGGGCGCCGCCGGGGCGCGGTATCGAATCTGAGCAGAGGCGCGGAAGCGCTTACCGGGCGCTCTCCCGCTGATGTAACGCACGCCTTCCACCAGGCAGTCGGCCCGCTCCAGCGCGTGGGCCGGCCCTACAACGAGTGCGTTATCTTCCGGTCGAATCGCTAACACGTAGAGCGGCTCATCGGCGGAGACGCCCAACCCCCTGCGCTGACCGATGGTATAGCCCGGCAATCCCTGATGCTGACCCAACACACGCCCGGCCGTATCTCGGATCGGACCGGGGCGGAACAACTGGGGCGACTGGCGGGAGAGGAAGCGGCGATAATCCCCGTCGACCAGGAAACACACGTCCTGGCTGTCTGGCTGCCCGGCTACCGGCAGGTTGCGCCGCCGGGCGATTCGACGCGTCTCCTCTTTCCGCAGTTCTCCCAACGGGAAACGCACGCGGGCCAGTTGCGCTTGATCCAGGCCGTGCAGAAAGTAAGATTGATCCTTGCGTCGATCGCGCCCGCGCAACAGTTGATAGGCGTTACCCACGGGCGTCACGCGGGCGTAATGGCCCGTCGCCGTCACCTCCGCTCCCAGCGCCTCGGCCCGGTCGAGGAGCAAATCGAAACGGACGAGGCGATTGCAGACGACGCACGGGTTCGGCGTCCGCCCGCCCGCGTATTCCGAGACAAAGTAGCGCATCACGTGGGTCTCGAACGACTCGCGCGCGTCGATCAGGTGAAAGGGGATACCCAAATAGTCGGCGACGCGCCGGGCGCGGTCGATCGGCCTATCTTTCGCCCCCCGTTCACTCTCCAGGGGATGCCAGAGGCGGAGCGTCGCGCCGATGACGTCGACGCCTTGCTCGAGCAAAAGCGCGGCGGCAACCGCGCTATCGACCCCGCCGCTGAGGCCGACGAGGACGCGATTCGGGGCCATCACGGGACGCCTATTTTCCGCCACAGGCGCGCAGTTTCTGGACGACGCCCGGCAACACCGCCAACACGTGATCTACGGCGGCCTCGTCGGTGGCCCGCCCCAGGGTCAAGCGCAGGCTGCCCAAGCTCCACGCGCGCGACAGGCCCATCGCCGCCAGAACGGGCGAGGGTTCCGGCTCTCCCTCCAGGCAGGCGGACCCGGAACTGGCGGCGACGCCCGCCTGGTCGAGTTGTAGCACCACCGATTCTCCCTCCACGCCCTTGAAGGCGAAACTGGCGTGATGGGGCAATCGTTGCCGGGGATGCCCGGTCAAGCGGCTGTCGGGCGTCGCCGCCAACACCCCTTCGATGAGACGGTCGCGCAGACGTCGCAAACGGGCGCTCTCGGCGACGCGCGCCTCCTCCGCCAGGCGCAAGGCGGTCGCCAACCCCACCGCCCCGACAACGTTGACGGTCCCCGGCCGACGGCCTCGCTCGTGCCCGCCGCCGGTCAGCGCCGGGGTCAATGGCGCGTCGCGCCGCACGTAGAGCGCGCCGACCCCTTTCGGTCCGTAGAATTTATGCGCCGAAAGGGCCAGGAGATCGACGTTCATGTCGTCCACCTCCAACGGCAGTCGTCCGGGCGCTTGCACGGCGTCGGTGTGGAACAGGATCCCGCGCTCGCGGCAGATGCGGCCTATCCTGACCATCGGCTGAACCGAGCCGACCTCGTTATTGGCCATCATCACACTGACCAGAACGGTGTCGGGGCGCATGGCCTGGGCCACGTCGGCGGCGCTCACCTGCCCATACGCATCGACCGGGACCTGCGTGGCCTGGCACCCAAACAGGTCGCATAGCTGATCTACCGTATGACCGACCGCGTGATGCTCAATGCTGGTCGTGACGATGTGACAGCTATCCCCACGCTTGATCGCCGCCCACGCCGCGCCCCGTATGGCGAGATTGTCGGATTCTGTACCAGATCCGGTGAAGACAATATCGGCCGGGCGACAGTCCAACACCTCAGCCACCGTCTGACGGGCATCCTCCAGCGCGTTCGCGGCCTCTCGACCAAGGCGGTGAGAGGATTCGCTGTTACCAAAATGCTCATGCCAATAGGGCGCCATCGCCGCGACGACGCGCGGATCGACCGGCGTCGTCGCGGAATGATCCATATAAACGTAACGATCGGTTGTTTCCATTGATGATCTCCGTGGGATTTTAATCGCGACTCTCCTGAAAAAAGTCTTTTCACCCCAGAGACACCGAGGGCGAGGAGAGGCCTCTAAATGATACTATCTTATCACGTCTCATTCAAACGTGCAACGCGCGCGAACTCGACCGCGCGGAAACTTGCTTAACTGCCACGAATTGATACAATAGCCATATTCGGGTTATCCCGCACAACGTCCCATCAAGTCAAAAGTAGAACCATATGACCCAAGGCGTCATCTTCGACATCAAAAAATTCTCCATCCACGACGGGCCGGGCATCCGCACCACCGTCTTCCTCAAGGGCTGCCCGCTGAACTGCTGGTGGTGCCATAACCCGGAGGGCCAGTCGATGGCGCCAGAGCTGATCCTGCGGCCCGAGCGCTGTATCGGTTGCGGCGCCTGCCTGGATGTCTGCGAGCACGGCGCGCTCTCCCAAGATGGCGGGCATATTGTCACCGACCGGGAGCGTTGCACGGTCTGCGGCGCTTGCGTGCAGATCTGCTACGCCGAGGCGCGGGCGCTGGTGGGCCGCGCGGTGACCGTCGCCGAGGTGATGGAGGCGATTGAGCGGGACACCGCCTTCTACGACCAATCGGGCGGCGGCGTCACCGTCTCCGGCGGGGAGCCGCTGGCGCAGCCGGAGTTTCTGCGCGACTTACTCCGCGCTTGCCAGGCCCAGGGCTTGCACACGACGCTCGACACCTGCGGCTTCGCGCCCTGGGAGGCGCTGGACAGCGTGCGGGAGCACGTGGACTTATTTCTTTATGATCTCAAGCTGATGGACGACGCTCGGCACCAGAAATTCACCGGCGTATCCAACCGGTCCACCCTGGAGAATTTGCGGCGGCTTTCGGGCGAGGTCCACCGCCTCATCCTGCGCGTACCCATCATACCCGGGATCAACGACGACGAGGAGAACCTGCGGGCGATCGCGGCCTTCGCCGCCGATTTACCACACCTTGAGCGCGTCGATCTGCTGCCCTACCATCGCATCGGGCGCGACAAGTACCGCCGTCTGGGCAGGCCCTGCTTGATGCCGGAGACCGATCCGCCGTCGGAGGCGCGGATGGACGAGATCGCGCGGATGTTGAAACACTGATGCTTTGAGTGCTGTTTCAGCGCGCTTTTACGGCGATAAATCGCCTACTACGAACTTGGCCTCAAATGAACTATGAAGCATTCCGTATGCTCTAGCGCGAGGCCCTGCAAGAGGCTAGATTGCTTTCTTATCACTTGGGTGCAGATACTCCTAGTTACCAGGGTAGAATCATCACCGTTTTACACGTAAAATATGTGAATCATCATATAATTAGCAATAGCATCATACAAAATAACCACCAAAAGTGCTCAAAAATGCGCCTAA
>DAOTUC010000043.1:0-5720 GCA_034437315.1 Anaerolineae bacterium | reverse complement strand
GTGGATCAGATCCCTCACCGCCCCGATCATGGCCCCCCAACTCCCGAATCCTGAGGCCACGGCGACGGGCTCCCCGGGCACGACGGTGGATGTGGGAACCGGGGTCGCGGTTGGCCCGGGCGTCTCCGTACCGCCCGCCGGCACCGTTCGCTCGACCGTGAGGATGGCTGTGGGATCAGCTGGCGTCATGGCCACGACCGTGGGATGCGGGGTCAGGTCAGAGGGCGTATAGGGCGCCCGCTCGGTGGACGTCGAGGTCTCCGGGAGCGGCGTCGGGGTTGCAGCCACGCGGCGGGCGACCGCTACCACCTGGTCCAGGTCATCCAGGGCCAACGGGTACTCGGTGAGCGCGACCAGGACCACCGCCCGCTCGTACCGCGTGGCCGGGTTATCGCCGTTCAGTCCGATGGCGTCGTCGTACGCCGCGCGGGCCTCCGCGTACCGCCCCTTCCCGGCCAACGCGCGGGCTTGCAACCAGCTCCCGATCTCCTCCCGCATCCCCTCACCGGTCGCCCCCGCCAGGCGGCCCAGCGCGTCCCGCATCCCCGCCAGGAGAGCGGTGTCGCCCCCCATCACGTACAGCCCGCTCACGACCGCCACCAGGTCCGCGTCCGCCACGTCGCGGGCATCGAATAGGGCCACCTGTTCCGCCGTCGTCAGCCCGTAGAACAACTCCCGGGCCCGGTAGTCGTAATCGGTCGGGCCAAAGAGGCCACGGGCGCGGAAGATACGGGCCAGGTCGGTCACGCGCGCTTCCGGGGCAGCGGCCTGGTAGAAGTCGTCCACGCACCGGCTCACGCGGATGTCGACCCAGGTGTTGTAGAGCAGCGCGCCCAGCGCCAGCAGGGCCACCAGGATCGCGCCCCCCGCTACCACCCGCGCCCAGTTGACGGCGGTGTGCTCCCGCACCCAGGCCCGGTCGAAGACGCGACGGTAGACCTGGTTACGTACCCGCAGCCGCCCGTCCTCCGCCCGGACGATGCCCGATAGTTTGAGCCGGTTGTGGAGGGGTGATTGGCCGTCGTCGTCGATCCCCCGCGCTCCCTGCTTGAGCACCTGCCCGTATAGCTTGAGCAACTCGGTGCGCCGGGGATGGTCCAGAACGTTGCTCTGCACGAATTTGAGGTTCGCCTCGCTGCGCGCCTCCTCGGTCAGGAACAGGTCCTCGACCAGCGCGTCTACCCGCTCGTCAGTCCACCGGCCTTCGTCCCGCTCGACCACGGCCAGGCACAGCTTCTGCGTCAGGTAGGGGTGGCCGCCGGTCCAGTGGTAGATGCGGGCAAAGACGGTCGCCCCCTGGCCGGGATAGGCCGCCTCCAACCCAGCCTGCAGCACAGCGGCGTCCGCCCGGCTGAACTCGCCCAGCCCAATCCCCTGGCCGATGTTGAAGGGGGTGCGGGCCTGGTCGCTGATCAGGTCGGTGGGGGCAGCCACGCCGAGCAGGACGAAGGTCAACCGCTCGAAGGCGGGATCGCCGGCGCGGGCGTTGTACACCGCCCGGATGGCGGCGAAGAAGTCGTCCCGGAAGTCGAGGCTCAGGGTCGAGTCGATCTCGTCGATGAAGACCACCACGCGGCCCTCAATCTCGGTCAACACCACGTCGCGCAGGAAGTCGATCAGCCGCTGCACGTGGGTCAGCCCGGCCCGCTCCCGCCACCAAGCCACCGGATCCACCGCCAGCCGCAAGCGCCGCTGGAGTTGGGTCAGCAGGCTCAGGTACCATTGATCGGGCGTCACGTTGGCGCCGATGCTGGTCAGGTCCACGATCGCCGTGCGGACGCCCCGCTCCCGCAACCGGCGGGCGGTGCGAGCCATCAGGCTCGACTTGCCCATCTGTCGCGGTGTGAGCACGTAACAGAACTCGCCTCTCAACGCCCGGTCGAACAACTCGTCGTCGGCCGGCCGCTTTACGTAGGACGGGGCGTCCGGTCGCAGCGTCCCCCCGGCGACGAAGAAATCGGACGGTCTCCTCTTGACACTCATCATAGCTTATCCTCGAAGTACGTGCGGTACAACTCGCACCGGCAGCGGCAGACCGCCCCGCTGCCCTTGACCAGCCCGGCCCGCAGCAGACGGAAAAAGATCAGGTCGTCCTCGCACCGGTCGTGGTGAATGATCTGCCGCAGCCCCTCCCGCAACACCGATTCGTCCCGCAGCAGCCACAGGTGGTGTCGCAGGTGATCGCCGAACGGCCCGTGATCGCTGGCCGCCTCGCGCACCAGGTCGTCCCAGGCCAACGGCCTGGCGACCAATGTGTAGAGCGCCTTCCGCGTGAGGTAGGGATGGCCGCCAAAGAGAGCCAGGAAGTCGGGGAAGTCCGTCTCGCGCACGGGTGAGCCGTGCCGCTGGTTCAAATCGCGCACCTGTTCCCGGTCAAAGTCCTCCAGGTAGAGCGTGAGGCCCACGTTGAAGGGGGATTGGGTGACGTCGGGGATGAGGAGGTAAGGCTCGGTGGAGATGACGAGCACGATGTTGAGCCGGTCCCACCGCTCGTCGAAGGCCCGGCTATTGTGCCAAGAGCGGATCAAGGCGAAAATGTCCTGATGAAAGCCGGTCTGCAACAGGCGATCCGCCTCGTCTATCGCCAGAACGATGGAACTGTCGTCTTCGCCCTGGGCCTCGTCCAGGACGTGATCCTCGATCAGATAAGTCAGTTTATCCTGGGGGCCGATAGCGCCGTAACTTTGCCACTGGCCTGCCACCTCCACACCCAGCCGCAGTTTGCGGGCGATGAATTCGGCCAAGTAGCGCAGGAAAGCGTCAGGCGTCTCCAGGTGATCCAGATCGACCCGCTGCAGATCGAGACACACGACCTGGGCATCACATCCCCGGGCGTGGTGCACGCCCCGCACCAAAAGGGAGCTCTTGCCCGTTTGGCGGGCGGCGCGGATGGTGGTGGTGGATCCCCGTTTGACCACCTCGCGCTGGAGACGGGCGTCGGCGTCCCGCTCGACGTAGAGCCGGTCGCGCAGCTTGACCGCCCCGCCCGGCGCCGGCAATTGCTCGACGAAACGGGGGTCGAACTCAGGTAGTGGGGGATGGATCTCCCCGGTCGAGGCATCGGCGTCGATATCAGCGACCGGCCGCCCATCCTCAGAGAGGGCAAATGCTCCGCCGCCAGTGGCCTGGAACTGGACCGGTTCCCGCTCTGGCAGGCGGCCCGCCTCGATCGCCGCCAGGATCTCGCGACCTACGCGCTGGTTCTCAGCCACGTCCTCACCATCGCTCTCGCCCTCGCCGCGCCAGAGCACGTAGTGGAGCGGGTTGAGAAAGAAGTCGATAGAATAGGGCAGCGGCCCCTCGTAGGCGATGCGCACCGGCAGCGTGCGTGGATGTCCCTGCTGCCGGCGGTGCTCGTAGGCCCGCCGCACCTCGGCCTGCACCATCTCGCTATCGGCCGATTCCTTGGACAGCAACACGATCAGGAAATCGCTGGCCTTGATCTGCCGGTCGATGCGCGCGAGCCAATCCTCACCTGCGCGCAAACCCTCGTCTATGAACGCCCGGTGACCGTGGTCGGTCAGGAAAGCGTGCAGGTGGTCGGCCAGACGTTGGTCGGGATCGGCGTCCCGCTTGTAGGCGATGAAGAGGGTCGCTGGCTCCACGCCCGCCCGGTCCGGCTGGATCGCGCAGAGGTCATTGAAGCTTTCTTCCAGGGCGGCCAGCGCCAAGCGATTCAACTGTCCCAGGATCCGGTTGCGCTCCGACCGGAGGTTCTCGGAATCGCTGTACTGCCGTACCTGGGCGATATTTTCCAACAGGCGGGACTGGAACGTTAACGCCTCCTCGTAACGTGGGTGCTCCCCGCTCAGGCGTTCCAGTAATTGGGTCAGGCCTTGTTCGTATTGATCGAACACGTCGGGCATATGGTCACCTCTACTCCGTTCGCTCCAATTCCAAGCACACGCGTAGCAAGTAGAACACAGTTCGGTTCTTCTCCGCCTTCTTGCCTGGGTCGGGGCCAAAAAGGTCCAGATCGTGCTGGATATCCTCCAGTTGGCTGCGCTTGAGATCCACCTCGTTGCGCTTGGCTCCCAAGTCGGGATGATCCTCCAGATACTCACTCAGCGCCTTCGCCCCCGCGATGGGCTGGCGCACAATCTGTTCACGGATGCTCTCAACCTCTCGCGCGATTTCTGATGTCTTGGGAGCCGTAGAAATATCAGCCGGTGCCACGGCGATAGGGAAGTTCAGGTCCAGATCATCCACCTTGAGGATAGGCGTTTGATCGAACTGGTCGGCCTGCACCGCCTCATTGACGTAGTGGAAGACGTCCAGCACGTGAACCAAGCCATCGCCGCGCACGGCGGCCTTGCCGCCCAACGCCTCGCACAGATGGTAGGTGAATAAACTCAGTTCACTTCCGGGACGGACGTAGGAGAACTGATCGGTCTTCGAAGAAGCAATCACCACGCGCCCACTGCCCCGGCTGAGGGCCTCGTAATAAGCCTCAGATAGACCGGCTTTCCACACCGAAGTTCCATCGGCAGCCTTAAACGCGGCAGAACCGGCAGCGTGGCAGGCGTCGAGGATCACCAGCACGCGACGCGCGGGAATGGCCGATAGCGCGGCGCTGAATTCATCACCAGAGATAGCCGTATGGGGCAGATCATCAGGGTCGGCCTCGCGGGGGCAGAGATAAGTCTGCCATTGGCCGTTTTCCAACCTACGCCCGCCGTGACCGGAAAAATAGACCAGGGCCGAGGATTGAGAATCGGTAGATTGGGCCAGGGCATCCAACGCGGCGCGAATGCTGGCGGCAGTCGCATCGTGACCGATGATGGCACGGACGTTGTTTGAGAGATACCCACCGCGCTGGGGATCCTCGAGCACATCGGCCAAGGCCCGGGCATCACGCACAGTGGCAGAAAGATTGGCAAAGTGAGAGTGAGGGTAATCGCCGACGCCAATGAGGAGGGCGTGGGCATTATTCAAAAGGCCTTTGGATGTATCTACGCCTGCATTTCTTGTGGATTTCATCATCTTTCCTATGGAGATATCAAGACTGATCATCTCTCTCCCGGAATAATCCGAAAGAAACGAAGACGATCCACCCTTTTTGCCGCGATAGTTCTGGTAGCTGCCCGATGACCTTGCGTGGATTGGCTGAATTCGAATAACCTCCATATATTGTACTAGTACTTGGGGCATAAGGCAAAACCTCTGTTGAGGAAACACGCCTTTTAGAAGCAGTTAGCCCCAGAGCGACCAATGACCGATATCGGCAGTCTTTACCCGACGTAAACAATAGTACGCAGGTCACATTGAAACCCCCGTCCCGCTTTGATACAATCAATCTTACAGAGATAGCGCATAGTAATAACTGAGGCCGCTGCACCGACCAACGCCTTGGAAATAGGGTCGAACCAGTAGATGACGAGATACCAACAGGAGGATCACAACCTATGCTCAACCAGGTACACATCGAGGGCTACGTCACCAAGAAACAATGGACGTACTCGAACGACCAGTTCTTCCGCCTGCTCTACTACCGCAACCCGGACCGGCCTCGCAAATAGGGTAGTGACGTTCAACATCCAGCTCGTTCGTCCGGCTAGAATCGAAGCAGCGGATGTGGCAGCGTTTCCTGACGACATACACTGGCTGCGTCATGTCCTGCTTGGCAGATAGCACCTCAATTTCACAACAAAGGCAATTGTCCACTTGGTGGCGTCAGATGATCACCGCCCACGCCCAGCAAGCGTACCGGTCGCCCGGTC
>DAOTUC010000042.1:0-4405 GCA_034437315.1 Anaerolineae bacterium | reverse complement strand
CCAGTTCCGCATCGCCGTGCGGGAGGCCGAGGATCAGATGAGCGGCCGGGAGAGTAAAACACCGGAGGAGCAGTATGAAGAACGCCAGGATGACGATTACGGCACGGCGGGCGCCGTCATCTGGCGACTTAACTCGCGCCTGGAGCACTCGCGCATCTTCGACAACCTGGCAAGTATGCCCCTGGACAAATTGTTCAGACCGGGTCAATGCACCGTGCTTCAGCTTAACGAGATTGACCACCGGGAGCAGCAGGTGATTGTAGCCACGGTGCTCCGGCGACTTCTGCACGCCAGGATGCAGACGGAGAAGCGGCAGGTCGCGGAAGGGGATGACATCTATCTGCCGTATCCGGCCTTTGTCCTCATCGAAGAGGCACACAATTTTGCTCCAGCATCGGCAGATCTGGTCAGCTCGCAGATTCTCAAGAAAATCCTCTCGGAGGGGCGCAAGTTCGGCGTGTCGGTGGGGTTGATCAGCCAGCGTCCCGGCAAGCTCGATGCCGACGTTCTCTCCCAGTGTATGACCCAGTTCATCCTGCGCATCGTGAATCCCATCGACCAAGCCAAAGTAGTGGAAAGCGTCGAAAGCGTGGGGCGTGATCTCTTGCGGGAGTTACCCGCGCTTTCAAAAGGCCAGGCTATCGTCGCCGGATCGGCGGTCAACACGCCGCTCCTCTGCCGGGTGCGCCAGCGCATCACAGAGCACGGCGCTGAGGATGTCGATGCCCCTGCACGCTGGCGAGCGTGGTTCGACGAGGCGCAGGAGAGCCGCCGCCAGCGAGACGAAGCGCTGCCCTTCGAGCCATCCAACCGTGGACGGGATAGGTTGTTTAAGACCTGATCTGGGAACCAGGAGGCGAAACGTGAACCGACTGAGCCGTGAGTCCTTCGACCGAGCGCGGCGGTTTCTGATGACAGAAGCGCGCGCCCTTTCGATCACAGGCGCGGGAAGATGGACGAGGTGGTCGGGGTGTTCGATTTTCTACTGGACAGCAAGGAGGTCAAGCCCGACCAGGTCGCTAGGAAGGCAAGGCCTCACTGGTTCGACGGAACAGTGCTGTGAGGACCGTTCAAACTAGTACGGAAGGAGAATGAGAAATGTCCTTGAGAATGGATCCAGAGCGTGCACAACAGGTTGGTCGCCGGCTTCTCGATGCCTTTCGCGACCAGGGAATCTTTGACAAGACATCTATGCCGGCGCATGTGCTGCCCCAGGCTGTTGAACGAGGGTCCAGAGAGCATCTGCATTTTGTTACCCTAACCACCGCTATCAACTATATGCGAGATTCGGATGCGCTTTGGGAGGCTTCGCGCCGAACCTACGCAGACCCAAAGACTACACACCGAGCCAACTTTGACGCATGCTTGATATTGGAGACCATTCGAGATCGTCGCTACCAATTTCCATATATCAAAGGGCCAAAGATCGGCCCCCTGTGGATCCGTGTGCTGGAGGACAGGTGGCAGGGTCATCATCTGGATAACTTGGATCATGTGCCCATACCTGTGGATACTCACATCGCAGAGGCTACAGTGATGACAGGATGTGTAAGGGGACCTTTTGATGGACCATTCAGTGAACTGCAGGATGCCGTAACTGAGGTGTGGTTCACTGCTTGTCAAGGCAGTCATTTCTACGCCTTACTTTTTAACGACCCGCTGTGGCATCTAAGTCGACGAGGGTGCCGCAAGACTCGCTGGTTTCCTTGTGAATACTGGAATCTATGCCCTGTGATGGAATATTGCACTGAGACAAGATCGGTTAAGGAAAATAGTTGGATTTCGATAGCGGCATAATGCATTGAGGCCACCAGAGGAGACTGATGGTGCACACCGACAAAATATCTCTGAAAACTTTCTGGGAGGTGGTGGAGCAGAAGCTGGCGGCGTGTTCCGCCGATGAGCTCCGCGCCATCCTGCGGGCGATGGCGCAGGAAGCGCCGCTGTCGATATGGACGACGTGGCCAGAGCGTTTGCTTTTCTGCTGGGCGGGAAAGAGATCAGGCCTGACCGGGTTGCCGTGATCGGCTATTCCTTTGGCGCACAAGTTGGTTTGCGTCACGCCGCACGCGATGGGGGTGTCGGGCGGTTGGTTGGTATCGCGCTGACGCAGGACCATTCCGCCGACCCATTTTTGGACGATGACCCGCGTTCCAAGCTGTTCATCTCCGACGTTTCGCTGTCATTCGAGGCTCAGACCACTTTTTTGCCGGGTATGAGAGCCGGATCGGGACGGTGGCGGAGCGGCTGCCAGCACGAGTCCCATTGCGCGACCTGGTCGAGATCTACAGTCGGCTCGTCACGGTGGTGGGCGTGCGCTTGCTCGGCTGGACGGGTGGGGAAGGTTTCCACCTGTAGGATGGCGAGATGTGGGTGGTGGCCCGATTCGGGCAAGTGGTCGCGGAGGCCCCTGGCCTGGGAGGGGCGATGCCTCGGTCGTGATCCTGGGCTCGTACAACTGGACGTTGGCCGGGGTATACGACAATGACGAGAACACGCTCATCATCCACGACCGGGTGCTGGCGGAAGCGTTATGCCGAGATGGATCGGCTGTGGATCGCGACGGGACCAGAGAACCGATGCCAGCGCTTCACAACGTATTTGCCGCTGGTGGTGCGGAAGGTGCTGCAAGCGCGGTGACGGCGCGACGTGCTTTCTACTACCTTTCCACAATGTAGAGGAGTTGTGATATGGAATTCACCGAGACAATCGCTCAGCATCACCGACGTATTGGGCGACGTGGTATGGGGCGAACCACCGTCGCCCAAATGCGCCGTGTGTTGGCCCTGCGGTCACAGGGCGTGACTGATGTCGTTGCAATCCAACGGCAGGCCCAGGCGAGCTGGTGGATAGCCGAGCTTTATCTGGAGGAACTCTTAGGCTGGCTAGAGATCGACGAGAATGGACAACCCCTTGCTATGGTTGACGATCTCTACTGGCACGCTCCAACAGAAGCAGGCCCTGGCTGGAGATTGACCTATGACGAAGCATTTGCCATCGGCGACTCCTTCAAGGTCCTCGCTCACCGTGACCGGACACCACCCAGCAGCAGGAAAGGGGTGGTCAAACTCGACGGCGACGCGGTTGTGGGCGAGTACGTCTTTTACCGGCTGGCTCGTTGGCTTGGCCTGCCGTCCGCGCCGGTGCAGATCGTCGAGGTGCCGCCCGAGATACCCACGCGCTGGGAGTGGGAAAGAGCCAATCTGGAGACGCCGGACGCATCGATGAGCCATATTGTCGAGCTGTTGGAGCAGATGAACGTCGAAGTTCGTAGTCATCGCAGGGCCGGGGCGCTCATCTGGTGGATTGACAGCGCCGACGACGGGAGCCTGTGGAGCGGATGGGATGACCCTCGGGCAGTCGGATTGATCGCATTGGCCGCAGCAGGGGAGAGCGTCGAATCGCCCGAGTTCCGCCGTGCGGCGGTGGATGGCACGCCGTTCCTGGTCGACAACCAGTATGCATTTCGCGAGTTCTGGTTGCCCGAATCTGGAGTGAGCAGGATCGCAGTCGAACGGTGGGCGGAGCGGGTCAGAGCCGTGCCGAAGGCCGCTTTGGATGTGGTGCGAACGACATGGCAGCGGTTGGCAGAGTTGGAGACGAGGGAATGCATGCGGATCATGGGTATCGTCCCCATCGAGGGCCTGAGCGCGGAGGCGATCCATCGGGGATGGTCGGTGACCCAACAGCGGGCGCGCGCGTTGGTGGAAGCGAGTCGGTGATGGCGCTTTTAGGCCGGGACAGGCGATAAATGAAACTGTGGTTATCTCTCATGGTCACCTGTTCGATTCTCTTGCCGATGGCGGCCCTTGTGCACGTAGCGCCTACATGGACCCAAGCCGACCTCGAAACCTACACCTATCGCCTGGAGGAATCGACGGCGGCGTTCACGCTGTGGACCGCGCCGCCCAGCCGACGTATCTTCAAGGATGATGCCATCCCCACCGAGACCGACAGCGGTGTGAAGGTCTACGCCGCCCGCAATGAGACCGAGCCGTTCGTCGTGGTGGCGCGCCCCACCAGCGGCGGCAACGTCATCGTGCACGCGCCCGACTTCGGCCCGGGCATCACGGCGGAGCTGTACCAGGTCGAGTACGTGCAGATTGACCAGGCGACCGACAGCCTGGGACGCACTGGCCCCTACCCCGATCCGCTGTGGCCCTTAGGTGACGAGGCCAGCGTCCCGCTCACCGCCGGGGAAAACACCGCCTTCTGGTTCAGTCTCACCGTGCCCGAGACCGCGCCTGCCGGGGATTACGCTGCCAGCGTGTCCATCGGAAGCGTCAGTGTGCCTGTGACGCTCCACGTCTTCGATTTTGCCATTCCCGTCGACTTGCACGTCAAATCGCAGATGAACTACTCGCACCAGAGCATCATGAGCAAGTACGGCGTCTCCGGTACCGGC
>DAOTUC010000041.1:0-4852 GCA_034437315.1 Anaerolineae bacterium | reverse complement strand
AGGGTCACATATGCGAGCAAAATATCTGGAATTAAATCAGCCATCAGCTTCCTCCCTTTTCATTCTAGATTCTAGATTCGAGGCGCTGGTTGCATTATCCCACACATCTAAAAAGTGCAAAAGTATAGTAAGGCAAAAACGTTGTTTGCGCGGCCTTGAGCAAAACCTTTAGGGTCTCGCCATGCGAAATCCCAGAGAACCGAAAGAGAAAGCCGGGAGCGTCACCCAGTGACACTCCCGGCTTTTTGCGTCATCACGCCCCCTGTGATCAACGACGCGACCCGTACACAACCTAATTTTATTGGGCGACCACGAAGGCGATTGCCAGTTCTCGGGTGTGAGACAGACTGACCTCCCAATCGGTCAGATTGAGCGCCTGGGCTCGCTGCGCCGCCCGCCCGTGCAGTTGAATCTGCGGCTTACCCAGGTGATCGCCGACGATCTCAGCGTCGCGCCAATCAATGCCTTCACGGGCCATCATACGCACACCGACCCCCAGCGCCTTGGCGACCGCCTCCTTGGCGGCGAAACGGGCAGCCAGTTCAGCCGGTCGAGACCGACAATAGCCTACTTCCTGGGACGTGAAGACGCGGGCCAGGAAACGATCGCCGTGGCGGGCCAGGATACGCTCGACGCGCGCAATCTCGACCAGATCCACACCGGCCGCGATCGCCCCACGCTCCGACGTCATGCCAGACCCTCCGCCGGCGGACCGGCGATAGCGAGAGCGTACGCATCTGGGTCCAGCCAGCGTTGAGCGACCGCTTGAACCCGTTCGGGCGTGATCGCCTCAATCAACGCCCGGTGTCTTTGCAGATAATCCAATCCCAGGTCATATCGCTCCATCGACAGAATGATTTGGGCCACCCCCGCATTCGTCTCCAGGTGAAGGGGCAGGCTACCCGTGATGTAGGACTGGGTATCCCGCAATTCATCCTCCCCGACCGGCTCCTCGCAGATGCGGCGGATCTCGTCTCGGATGCTCTCAATAGCCTGCTCGACGTTCGCCGGATTGACGCCCGCGAAGACGCTCCACGGCGCGGGGCCCGGGCCGCCATCCACGCGGCTGGTTGCATAGTAGGCGAGCCCCTGTTCGTCGCGCACCTTCTCCCCCAACCGGCCCATCAAACCGAACACGCCCAGGATCGCGTTGCACACGACCGCATCCAGGTAATCCGGATCGGTGCGGGCCGGCCCGGGATACCCCAGCACGAGATTCGACTGGGTCTTGCCCGGTATGACGATCGCCTGCCGGCGGACGTCGGTGATACGCTTAACCTCGGGCAAGGGAATACGCTCGTAGGACGCCCCCGCCCAATCGCCGATGGCCCGCTCCACCTGCTGAATGGCGTTGTCCGTATCGACAGCGCCGACGATGACGACGAGCATCCCGTGAGGGCCGTACCCATTTTCGTAGAAGCGCACCAGGTCCTCTCGTTCAAGCGGAGTGATGGTCTCCGGATACCCATCGACGCTGCGCGCGTAGGGATGCGCCTGGGGATAGACCAACTCATCGAAAATGAGATTCGCCATCTGGCGAGTGTCGTGGGCGCGCTCCTCAAAATCAGTCAGAATCTCGCCGCGCAAACGCTCGATCTCTTTGGGGGGAAAAGTGGGATAGCGCAGCGCGTCAGAGAGAATACCCAGGATAAGCGGAAGGTCTTCGGATAAGCTTTTCGCGGCAAAACTGGTGGTGTGGACACCTCCGCTGACGTAGGCCTTGGCGCCGGCAGTCTCCAGCGCCTCGTAAATTTGCTCAAAGGTCCGGTGAGCCGTGCCGTGCATCAAAGCGTCGGCCGTGAAGGCGGATAATCCGGCCTGCTCCGCCCCCTCGTCGTACGCGCCGACTTGCAAACTACCGGAGATGACGACCGACGAGCTATTGTGATTTTCGCGCACCAAGACGACAGCGCCGTTCGACATTTCATACCGTGTGATATCGTGCGGTCCAGGGATAGACATAGGCCTCCTCTACGCTTTATTGGGGACGTACCATCCAACAGTCCGCCTTGATGGATGGAGATACGCCTGGGCGACACGCTGTACGTCCTCGACCGTGACGGCGCTCAGGTTTTCGATATAGCGCTCGAACCATTTGTAATCGGCGAACATCTCGCTAAAACCGGCCCACAATGCCTGGGCCGTGACCGATTCACTGGAATAGGCAAATTGGGCCTTGGCCTGTTTGATCGCCTTATTGACCTCCTCTTCGGTGATCGGGGAAGACGCGATGCGTTCCAACTCCTCGTTCAGAACCTGTTCAGCCTCGGCCGGGGTGTGATCGGGGCGAACGATGGCCGAAAGATTATAGACGAAGGGGTCGATGGTGGGAACCAACGAACCGGATATCGCCGCCACAATCTCAGTCTTGACCAGCGCTTTGTACAGCCGGCTGCTCTTGTTGGTCGAACTGCCGCCGGTAAACGTCATCCCACCAGGACCGGTGAGCGCCGCGCCGAGGACGGTCATAGCGAAAAAGTCCGGCTCGTGAACGGTAGGCGCGCGGAAGGCGATTTGCAGATAGGGCACAAAACCATCCCCTTCGAGCACCACACGCCGTTCGCCTCTCTGGGGCGGTTCGACTGCATACATCTGCGGAACATCAGGGCCGTTGACGATGGAAGCGAAATGCGTTTCTATCATCCGCAACATCTCCGACGTATCGAAATCGCCCACAGCGCCGACGAGCGCATTTTTCGGCGTGTAATAAGCGCGATAATGATGATAGAGTTGCTCTCGCGTCATCATCTTCAGATCGCACATATGGCCAATGGCGGCGGTTCCGTAGGGGTGGACGCGAAAGGCGGCCCCCATAACCTCCTCGTTGAGCAAGAATTGCGGGCTATTCTCGGCGCCTTGCCTCTCGCTGATGATGACGGTACGTTCGGCGGCGACCTCTTCGGCGTCGAAGGCGGCGTTGGTCATCCGATCCGCCTCAATGCGCAGCGCCAACTCGATGCGCGGCGCCGGCAGAGTAGCGTAGAAAGTCGTGAAATCGTACCACGTCATCCCGTTGAACACCCCACCCTCGCGGGCGATGAGTTTGTCGACCACGCCTTTAGGATAAGTGGGCGTCCCTTTGAACAACATATGCTCGACCCAATGGGAGACACCGGTGATACCGATGTGTTCGTTTCGGCTGCCCACCCGGTACCAGACCCAGAAGCTGGCGACCGGGGCCGTGTGGGCCTCTTTGATCAAGACGCTTAATCCATTCGATAGTTGGGTTTTGATCAATTGGCCGTCTGAAGACGTTTGCGTCTCATACGTCTCGCTCATTCCATCTCCTCGGTCTCGTAGCCTCGGCCCACTCCCTGGTAATCGAAACCCATCGCCTTCATCATCTGGGGATCGTAGATGTTACGTCCATCGACGATGACCGGTTGATTCATCAGTTCCTGGATGCGGATCATATCCAGGTGTTTGAACTCATTCCAGTCGGTAACGATGACCAGGGCGTCGCACCCATCTGCGACCTCGTAGGCGTTCTTCATCAGCTCGATCTCAGGAATGACGCGGGCGGCGACTTTCATCGCCACAGGATCATAACCCCGCACCCGCGCGCCGCGCGCCATCGCCATTTTAGCGATGGAGATAGACGGAGACTCACGCATATCGTCGGTGTTCGGCTTGAAAGAAAGCCCCAACAGGCCGATGGTCTTAGCGTCCAGGTCGCCCAGCGCCTGCTCCAACTTGAGGAGCGCCGCCTCCCGCTGGAATTGGTTGATCTCCATCACGGCGTGGAGCAGTTGAGGATGACGCCCTTTGCTATCGGCCATAAACGCCAGCGCTTTGACATCCTTGGGGAAACAACTGCCGCCGTACCCCACACCGGCGTCGAGGAAATGCGGGCCGATCCGGGTATCGTAGCCCATACCGGTCGCCACCTCTTTGACGTCCGCCCCCAGGGCCTCGCAGATATTGGCGATCTCGTTGATGAAGGATATGCGGGTCGCCAGAAAAGCGTTGGAAGCATACTTGATCATCTCCGCCGTGCGCAAATCGGTGATCATAATCGTCGTCCGCAGCGGAAGATACAACTGAGCGACCTTTTCCGCCGCGTCCAGGTCCAACGACCCCAGCACAACCCGGTCGGGATACATGAAATCGCTAATTGCAGACCCTTCGCGCAGAAACTCGGGATTGGAGACGACGGCAAATTTGACATCGTTGTTGCGCGTTTCGCGGATAATGTTGGAAACCCAATCGCCCGTCCCGACCGGAACGGTCGATTTGTTGACGATGACGAGGGGATGATCCATCTCCTGTGCGACAGTTTGCGCGGCCATGCGCACGTACCGGAGATCCGCCTCCCCGTCAACCCCCTCCGGCGTGCCCACAGCGATAAAGGCGAATTCCGCATCCTGCAGAGCCTCGGCGTACGACATGGTGAAGGTCAAGCGATCGGCCGCTACATTCCGTTCGACCAATTCCTCCAGGCCGGGTTCATAAATCGGCATAATGCCGTTCTTCAGGTTTTCGATTTTCTCCTCGTTGATATCGAGGCAGGTGACCCGGTTGCCCAGATCGGCGAAACATACGCCGGTGACGATACCCACGTAGCCCACGCCGATAACGGTGATGTTCTTCATATTTGTTCTCCTTGCTACTAAATTAACCTTATGCACTCTTTAAAAACAAAACACCTCACGCCTGCCAATGATACCATGATCGGCGGTTTGTACCAAGTCCACAACGTGGGTATAATTCGGATAGATAAACAGATGGTTCTCTGGGATTTCGCATGGCGAGACCCTAAAGGTTTTGCTCAAGGCCGCGCAAACAACGTTTTTGCCTTAAACAATGACCTTTTTCCATCAAAACCAGCGCAAAAACCTTTAGGGTCTATGAT
>DAOTUC010000040.1:0-9135 GCA_034437315.1 Anaerolineae bacterium | reverse complement strand
CAACAGAAGGGCGATCAGCCAGTTCCATCCCTCCGTCACGAGAAGCGCAGTCCCGCCGATCAGCGGCGGGATCGAGACGAGGAAATCTAGGAGCATCTCCGCCCACGAGATTTCGTGCTCGGCAGCACCTCCAGTTCGCTTTCCATCGGATGACCGCTCAACATCACCACCGGCAGGTCCAGGCCACGCTGCTGCATGGCGTGGAACAACGCTTGCCCTCCCATCTCCGGCATCACGAGGTCGCTCAGCACCAGTGCGATCTCGTCCGCGCGCTGATCCAACATCGCCAGCGCCTCGTGGCCATTGGCCGCTTGCAGGACCCGGTAATTCAGCTGTTCCAGGGTGGCAGTCAGCGCTTTTCGCAGGGCGGCATTGTCCTCCACCACCAGCACCGTCTCTCCCTGCCCCCGGATGGAATTCTGCCTGTTGAGGACTGGTGCTGGAGACGGCTGTACTTGCAAGGCCGGCAGGTGGATGGTGAACGTCGTCCCTCGTCCCACCTGCGTGCTCAAATCAACGTGTCCTGCGCGCTGTTTCACGATCCCATACACCTGGGACAGTCCCAACCCCGTTCCCTGGCCCACTTCTTTGGTGGTAAAGAAAGGCTCAAACATGTGGGGCAGCTGTCCTGGCCGAAAAGTACATCCACGCTACACCAGAACGCAATTTCCCCACTTTGGCAGAACGGCGACCTGTCCATCCTAATCTGCGAGGTAAACGATGGCCTCCATCCGTCAAAGTGTACACTGTCTCCGCCAGGCTGTCAAACAACGCTTGCGCCAATGGACTCAGCCCGACAATCACTCTCTAATCCGTAACGCAGCCCTGGACATCACCCGCTCAAAGTCAGAACTGGTGCTGGAAAACGCCTTGTTGCGACCAGCTCTCCTCACCCATTCTCCGCTTTCCACCTACTGAGACAAGTGATTCTCAATCCATTGAGGCTGGCTTTAGAACAGAGGCTCTTTGGGATTTCGCCTGGTGCTCAAAGCGAGTGTGGTACCCGTGCCCTATATCTGTAGGCAAGGCGCGATTTCGGCCCAGATATGGGGCGCGGTACACCCTGACCATGCGAAATCCTAGAGACCCAGAACAGATGAGCTTTTCGGCCAGGATAGCCTCCCACGATGTGGGCACACAGGTAGCGATGAGGCCTTCATCGGTGACGATAAAGCCAGTACCAACGGTTGCGCCGGTGGAATCAAGAATACGGACGAGACCAGCAGTCAATTCATTGACCATAAGCTATCCCCCCCATTGCTACTGGAAGCAAGGTCCCCAGATCAAGCATTTCTGCAACCTGCTCTGCTAATCGTTGCCCCTGCCTCTCCAGCGCCACCAGTCCCCCGTGCAGATCGAGCACCAGGTAGCGCAAGCGAACGTCACCCGGTCCGCGGATGATCAGGGTACCAGATGGCGCCTGGTCGTGGGCCGGGTGTACCAGCACGCCCTCTCGTATGCCGAGCGCGTGACAATAGGCCAGCAACTGATAGATGTCCCCCTGGTCATCAGCCAGCTTGTACTTGGCATCAATCACCAGCAGAGGAATTCCTCGGTGAGATAACATCACGTCAGGCTTGACGGTGACCTGTCTCTGCGTGTCAAGATAATGAGCATCTTGTTCGATGACCTCAATGCCCCATCCCCGCGCTGCTCGCTTCAACACAGCGCCGACATATCGCTCAAAAAGCCAATTCATATCGACCAGGTAAGCCAGGAAAGGCTCTCCGCCCGACGTGCCGCTGAAGGTAAGATGGTCCAGGAGCAAACGGGCCAGCGCCAGCGCCGGGCGATAGGGATCGTTCAGGCGATGAAACGCCAGCCGCTCAAACAACTGTCGAGCCTCGGGATCCAACGCCGCATCCGATAGCGCCAGGCTGATTCGACGCAAACGGCCTGGAAGATTCGTCTCCTGGTAGCGACAGGGCTGAAGGCAGAAAGAGGCCCAACGCAGGATACGGTTCTCCAGCACGTCAGGGGTGAAGTGGCTGTGAGCACACCAATGCCGATCTCGCAGCACGGGGCGACGGTGAAGTGTCTCCGAGAAAAGCAAGCGCCCGCGCACCGCCGCCGGATCGTCAACGATGGAGCGATAGCCCCGGAGGATGCCGCGCGCGACCAGATCCTCCACGTGCCTGACGAAGACGCGCACGACAAACTCAAAAAGCGCTTCCACGGTCGTGTAGTCCTGTGGTTCGTCCCGGAAAACCTCTCGCCCTGGATCATAGACCGCAGCCAGGAGCGCGAATAACGTCTCAATGGTCACTTTGGGTTCGATGATCAGTGCGCGATCGCCGGGTAGCGCCAAAAAACCTACGTGGGATCCGGCCTGCAGGACATATCGCCCCGGCTCATCGGTCGGCCAAACCTTGATCTTGCCAGAGAGTGTCTGGCGCAACGCGGTCAGTTGTGCCGCCGAGAGACTGACTGTTTGCTGCTGATGCTCCTGCAGCCGAATCGCTTTCTCCATCACGCCTCGCCCAGGGCTTCTTTCAACACGTTTAACCGGTAGGACGCCAGCCGTTCCGCTTGCCGGTAGAAGTACTCTCCCAGTGTGGGCATGATGCTGTGCTTCCAGATCAGGCGCAGTCGGGCCTCATCCAAATCGGGACGCATGAAATGGCTGTGACCAATGTGAAGATGCCATTCGATGCCATCCTTTTCCAATTGATTGTTCATAAGGTCCAGCAGGTCAGCGGCCCACACCATCTTTGGATCCCCGGTTATCTCGAAATACACTCTCAGGATATCCGAATCGGGACGCATCTGTACAAAGTGAAACCGCCGACGTAGCGCGTGATCTACCAGTGCGATTGATCGGTCCGCGGTGTTCATCGTCCCGATCAAATACAAGTTCGCCGGGATAGCAAAAGGTTCTCGTGAGTAGGGTAAGATAATAGATTCGCGGCGGTACTCAATCACGTAGAGCAGCTCTCCCAGGATGCGGGGCAGCTCGCCCCGGTTGATCTCATCCAGGACAAGTGCGTAACGGCGCTGAGGGTGCAAGCGGGCCTGGTCACACAAGCGCCGGAAAATGCCTTTCTTGACCGGATAGCTCAAAGCGTGCTGACCCTCGGCCCCCTTGATGCTCTCGGGACGAATGCCTTCGACGAATTCCTCGTAGGCGTACGAGGGGTGGAACTGAACGACCTGGACGTCCCCTCCGGGATCATCCGCTTCGTCCACCCAATAGCGGGCAAAATGCCGTGCCACCCACGTCTTGCCCGTCCCTGGCGGACCATAGAAGATGATTTGCTTCTTGTCCTGGATCAGCAGCAGCACTTCTCGCCAGAAGTCGATCTCCAAGTAGGTGTCCTGGCAGAGATCCTCCAACGTATAGCGTTCAATCGGCCCGTCCCCAATATCGACCTCAATTAGATCGACCAGATCATCCAAATTGTCGGTCGTGGCAAAGCGATACAGAGGGTAGAGAGCCTGAAAGAGTTCGCCGACCTCTTCGGCAAACTCGGGTTCAAACAAAATAGGGGCATTAGCCAGGTATCGGCGTTGGACGTTGATCAGGTCACTTTCGAAGAGGGGTTGCAGGTCATCCGAGTGCTCTATACTCAGGGTTTCCTGCTGCGATGCACCATGTCGCTCCGCAACGGATACTTCAATGTCATCCGGCAAATCTGCCAGGAGTTGCAGGAACATCTCAGGGGCCTGTTCTAAGTTGTGGCGAAATCGGCTTAGCACATCTGATCCCTGCGCACCGGCGACCGAAAAACCAGCATTCATGTGGTCAGGATGGACAATAACAAAGAGCTGTGCATCTGTTTGCTTTTTTTGTCCCTGGCGATAGAAAGCGCCCCAGAGATAGGGAGAGTAGGGCCCTTCCTCATCGGGCCAGCGCTTCTTGATACTGGCCATCACCTTGCCGAATTTCGCCTCTGTCTCGAACGTTGGATCCATCTCGGTGACAATCGGGGCCACGGCTTTGAAAAGCGACCGGAGCGGTTCTCTGAGCACGCGACGATAACGCTGTTCGTTGGCATCGCCGTCCCGGTGCATCCACTCGGCGCTGTTATTGGTTGCCAGTTCTTCCAGAAAGCGAAACGTTTCCTCGGTAAACCCAGGGAAAACTTCGGTGCCGTCAGGCTCTGCGGAGCGGGCAATCTGCCATAGAATCACGTCTGGTGCCTGAGGCGGAAGGTCGTGTTGTTCTCGAAGCTCATTGAGCACCCGGTTGTAACGACGATAGGCCCTAGAAGTGCGCCACCTGCCCGGTTCGAAACCGGTCACGATCTTCAGCCCCTTAGACATCACCGGCAGCCAGATGTTGTACCGTTCTGGCTCCCGTAGGTAGAGAATTGCCGTGGGCAAGGACACCCCAGCGCCGCCAACCTCCAGTTTAGCCCAGAAGTCGTTCAGCAATTCGTCCAATTCGGCATCTTCTGCTTGCCAGATTCGCGCTACCCAGGTGTTGAAGGCTTCCAATGTCTCGGCCATCAGTTTGACCTGCGCGCCATACAGAGCAGGCATAAACCGATTGTGACTTAGATTGCCATCGGCCCAGTAGTCGGTACTCAGATCCGTCAAGAATTGCCGCAGGTCGTCCTCTACGAAGGTGCCCAACTTGTTCTCCAACAAGGTCCGGGCGCGAGATTCACCCTCCCGTCGCGCCTGGAGGCGCTCGGCCGGTAATAACTCCTGCTGCCAGCGCGCGATCCGTTCGGCCCACCGGTTGTCTTCCTGACCGACCTGCTCTTGCCGGTTGGCCCACCAGATGAACAGATCGTTGAACATATAGTCCACCGGACGTCCGGCAGCTTCACCAAGGACACGGCGCACGTCATCCAGGTGGCGTCCGGCGACCAGATATTGCTCGCCCAGGTCCCCTTTCTTGCCCCATTCCAACTCTTCCTTGACGTCGATGCCCTGTTCCTTGAGGAAGTTCCGAATGGGCTTGTTCCAGACCCAGTAGCGATCTGGAAATCGCAGCGCCAGAAGCTCGGAAAGGAACGCCGGACCGATCCCAGGCAGAGATTCCCGGATTTCGTTGAAATCAGCGGCTGTTAGTCCTGTCTCCGCTCGACGAATCAGGTCAGCGAATGTCTCTCGCAGTATGGGCAGCCGCTCGTTTTGCTCGCCAAACAGCTTGCGCCACAGACGTTGGCGGCCTCGTACGCCATAATAGGCATCGGTGTCCTGCAGAAACGTCTCTATTTCTTCCCTAGTTAGATCAGGGATATGGTCGAGTTGGAACAACTGTCGGGCATTCTGAATACGGCTTTGGTGCTGCTCCAGGTGTTCCTGGAGCGATGGATCACTGGATAGGGTGTCCAGAAAGTGGCGGATCAATGGTTCAAGCGATATTGTATCCACTGTCTCCCTCCTTAAACTTTTACTATACATGCGGAAGGCATCCTGCTTGCCAGCTGTCCAATGGTTCTTGTCGTCATCTCGCCTTCCTTATCCCGTGCTAATCGCCCTTTTGCTGCGCCAGAGCGATCATCCAAAGCAAACGCCCGCTACACCGTTCTTGACGGCGGGCGGGCGCTTGTCTAATGACGATTGTTGTGCTATCATAAGTTTATCTGGGCGGCCCCACCGCCTTGGTCACAGCCTCGGGCTTCGGTGTAAGCGCCGGGGTATTTTCTATTGTAGCATAGCCATTTGACCGATGCAAACGAAGATGACTGGACTTTGGATAAAACTAAGATATCTTTCAATAGATATCCTTTCATCCTACCCGTTGCTTGAGCCAGCGCAATTGCTCACCAATTCCCAAGCCTTCCATTGGAATTTCAACTTTACAACCCATCCCCTGAATCGGTTCTATGAGATTCTGTCTGTATCGCTGGCCAGCTAAGAATACCACTTGATCGCCAGGTCTTAATACATGCTCCAAATCCGCCAGCACCTGTCCAGCCCAGGCACGTCGTGCTGCGACGGGCATCTGATTTAGCGTCTCATCGTATGGCTCAATCACCGTTTCCGGTGCGATTAAGCCATATTTGGCCGATAGGATATACCAATCGTCAGCGATATTCGAGGCATACGTTGAGGCTTTGCGAAACCAGGGGGAAATATAAAGTTCTTGCGCAGGCATTTCAGTCGAATTCTTTTTACTTACGCACGCTACCAGCGCCACGCTCTTCATACCAGCACTCCTTTCGAAAGACAGAAGGAACTTTCAGTCTTCGGCGCTGTTTGGCTCTCTGACCAAGAGCAACTTCCAGACCCTTCCAATTTTCTTCCACCTAATATAGGGAAGCATTCCCACCAAAGCAAAGGACACAGCAGAGTGCCAGTTCTGCCCTTCCTGAAGGTCACTTTGCGCGTATCCCTCCACATATTCCATCTTATTCAAATCTTCCCATATTTCAATGAAATCACTCTTTGGTACGTCCTCGTGTGGCAAACTACTACGCTCTCGTTTAATCCTCACGTACCCTTCGGTCACTTTTACCAGCCAGAACTTGCGCCCCTGGGCCTTTGTTTGCACTAACTCCTCTCCGATATCAATCTTTCTTTCGACCACTTTTTTGACATCGTTCCATAGTTTATCAACCATATTGGCACTTCCTCCACTTTTTCTGAGCAAACTTGCCTGGGCAAAAAATTATACAGCGCTCCGCCCGTCCCCACTTACCCCGCGCATCGAACTTTAACACACTCCCCTTCACGCTCAGATCAACCAGGTTCGCGTCGATCTCGTCGCTTATCCAAGCGCACGTGCCACGCCCTCCGCCCTGGCCTCGGCAGCAGACCCAAGATATGTCCGTCCCACCCCATCCCATCCCACAATCACATCCATTCCACATCATCAGAGCGCAATGTCCCCACTTTGTGGTCGAACAGCGCCCTACCACAAACCCAACTTTGGCGGGAACCAATGCGCTTTCTTCGTCAAAGGCATCGCCTGCGCCAATAGACTCTGTCCAAAGGAAAACCTGACCTGGCGGCGCAGGGTGTATTCGCGGGAAGCTGCTGAAATTGGGAATCCGGATCGCCGCCTCCGTTCGTTGGCGCTGGCCTTAGCACGGACTCCACCCCCCACAACGCGCGACAACGCCCACCCCCACGATTCCGACAACGTGCGGTGTGGCGACCACGATCCCCCGCTGCGGCAGTGCGGAAGACGCCGCGCGAAGTGCGCTGACCGGGCGCGAACTGGGCCGGAATATACGGCAGCATCGTTGGGGGTCGTGACAACACTGGCGCAGGCCGGTGGTCGCGACAGTGTGTGTCGTGGCCCTGTTTTCAATGACAAAAACAGCAGGCTACCAACAAAGGGCGTGCGGCCTGACAAGTAGATGCACTGAGAGCCGTTCACTGCCAATTCCAGATCTCAAAGATCTGTACAACGCGCTTTACCAGATCCTTACCTCCTAGTTCATCCAAGATCATGTAGAGCACGTGCTTGAAATCTATGCCATCACTCCACCGCTCCACTTTTCGCAATTCCCCGTAAAGCGTTGTCATCGCCTTGGCTTTGGCCATTTGTGCTTCTTCCAACAAGCCTGCAATCGTACAGTCATTAAAAAGGGCAGACATGCCGAGACTGTAAGTGGATGGTGGAGATACCTTTAACCCCCAATATCCCCAAAAATATTGATTGTATCTCCAGGGAAAGACGCGGTAGTGTCGTTCTATATGTGATTTGTAGCTCTCCAAAAGATGATCCGCGTGCATAGCGATTCTGGCCCGGTTGAGAGGGACTTGAGATAGCTTGTCCCTCTCAGTTGGCAGACTCACTACGCTGGAAAGCAAGATAGCCTTGTCTAGATCATGAAGCTTCTCAGAATCCTCACTAAGAACAGCTTCAAGCATAGTCTGGAGCGCGGGGGGTTGCAGGTGAGACACAACGGCTCGGTAGTACTTTAAGATGTCAACATTATCAAAGATCTTGTGGATTGCCTCGATAATACGTGTGAAATCCTCAAGACTCGTCACTTTTTCTGCCTCTTGCAACAACACACTGCCGGGCCATCTATCTAGACGAAGTGATACTTTTCGGTGACCCAGCTCGTCACATGCCAGCAGCATACCCTCCAACGACCATGGCGACAGACGAACAATCTCTTCAACAACTTGGACTACATCCCATGGCTGGCAGAACGCAGCCAGGATGCATTGTACGACATCACTGCGGTCAGCCAGAAGCAGTTCGACGCACAGGCCAAGGAAATTAGATGGACTAATGTCAAAACGATCCTCTAACGGGACTCGCGATACGAGACGACAAATTGCATCCGCCACCAATCCTATCAGCTCCTCGCCTGCCTGCTGACGGGCATAGCAGGTCAGTATTTGCATCAAGAGATCAAGGTCGTCACAGATAGAGATCAACTCCCTTACCTGCGCCTTCTTCTTATTGCCCTCGAGCATCGCTAGACAGATTTGAGCCAAGGTGTGTCTGTATAGTGTCTCGCGCTGCAGTTCGCCATGAAAAGAGTCCGAGGTACTAGCATCTAAATCAGACATCCATTGATTTCCAAACGAGTCTATTAGCCGCAACGCGATTTCTTTCGCTCGTTCAACCTGTCCGACACCAGCAAGCGCAGGAGGCAAGACAAACCAGACTGTTGGATCTTGACCCAGATCTGGATCGGCTTCCAGTTGCTCTGTCAATGCCTGAAGTTGTGAGCAGTATAGGTCATCAAACAAGAAAGACCAAGCAGCACAGAATAAAAGCCTCATAACAAACCAGCTAGGCAGCAAATCATTGCTCACTCGTGCTTTCTCTATTGCCTCGATAAGCTGCCAGCTTGCCAATAGCTCATCGCGAGAGTACTCGTAGATAGCGAGCCGTCTGTCCACAAACGCTGATGAAAAGTGCCCTCTATGAAATAGTACGAGAAAGGCTCTTTCGCGCTTGATCTGATATAGAACCCCGCTAGCAGTGTCTTGTAGTCCGACTACGCTTAGCGCCCGTCTTAACGCAGCAGCATCTACCGCCCCTCCCAGACTTCGCTCCAAGGATGCTGGTGTGATATTGCATCGCTTGAAGAGATAATCGCCCGATGTGCCAGCAAGCCACCTATTGCTCTGTATTCCTTTTCCCCAGATCGGCTCGGGCGTGCGATTGGAGATCATTGTGTCAAGGACTTGGCCCGCGTATTGGGCATCCACGACGGCTAGCCGGCCGGCGATATCAACCGCTGTTTCGTAATCCAGTTCTGAGAATCG
>DAOTUC010000039.1:0-14813 GCA_034437315.1 Anaerolineae bacterium | reverse complement strand
GCCGGGCAGATTTCTCGCTCCCCCATCCCGTGGGGCAAGTCCACGGTGAAGCACTTGAGCGTCATCTGGTAGGCCTCGAAGGCGGCCTTCTGATTCGCCTGCGCCGACGCAAACTCCGCTTCGGCGGCGGCGATTTCGCCCGCGCTTGCGCCGCCTAACAGTTGGGCCAGGTTAGCGGATGCCGCGTTGACCTGCGCCTCGGCCGCCTGGACGTTCGCCTCGGCCGCCGCGATCTCCTCGGGGCGCGCGGCGCGCCGGAGTTGCGCCAGACGCGCCTCGGCCGAGGTCAGCGCCGCCCGCGCCTGGGTCGCCTCGTGCGTCAAACGGGCCGCGTCCAGGCGAGCCAGCGTCTCCCCCGCCGCGACCGCATCGCCCACTTCCACCAGAACGTCGTCCACCCGGCCCGGTATCTGGAAGACCAGATCAACTTGCTCCAGCGCCTCAATGCGCCCGCTGGCAGGTATCGCCACCAGCATCGTCCCGCGCTCCACGGTCGCCGCGCGAACGGCCGCCGGACGTCGTGTGTCCGCGTCATCGACCGCCGTCGACCGCGATTGCCAGAAAAATACGTAAGCCAACCCGGCGACGACGGCGATGACGACGACGCCCAAAACGACGTATAGTGCTTTGCCTTTCATCCTATCCCCTATCCTCCCACGCGCCATCACGGCCGGCCAAACAGACCAGCGTCTTGCACCCAGACGACCTCGTCGCCCTCCGAAAGCCCCTCGACGATCTCGACCATGCCCTCGTGCCGGACGCCGACCGTGACGTCAACGCGCACGATCTCCCCACCCACGCGCCGGTGGACGTAGGTCTGCCCCGTGATCGGATCGACGCGCACCACCCAGGTGGGGGCCGTCAGGACGTCGGGCAGTTCGTCCACCACGATTGTCGCGTTGGCGCTCATATCCGCCCGCAGGGGCGCTCCGCTCGGGCGTTGTGTGTCCGCCGGCGCCAGGTGGATCGTCGCCTCATAGTAGACCACACCGACTTCAATGGTGGCCGCCGGCGCAATTCGCGCCACGCGACCCGTTAACTCGACGTCCGGCAGGCCGTCCAGCGTCACGCGCGCCTCCTGACCCACCGCCAGCTTGCACACGTCAATCTCGTCCACGTACAGCGTCAGGTCAAAGGCGTCAACGTCTATGAGAGTAAAGGCCGGCGCGCCGGCCGAGGCCATCTCGCCGGCGGTGACGTTGACCGCCGCCACAACCCCATCGAAGGGAGCGGTCAGGACGGCGCGCTCGAGGGCCAATTCGGCCATCTCCCAGGCCGCCCGCGCCTGCTCGACCTGAGCCTGGACGTCGGTCAACTGCTCCTCCGTCGCGCCGAGCAGCAGCAGGTCGCGTTGCGCCTGGGCCGCGTCCAGGCGAGCGGTCGCGGCCGCTACGTTGGCCTGCGCCGCCCGAAGCGCGTCAGCGTCGGCCCCGGCAAGGAGGTCGTCAAGCTGCGTCTCGGCGGCGGACATCGCCTTTTCAGCGGCGTAGAGGTCGTAGCGCGCCTGATCCTTCGCCTTTTCGTCGTCCGATTCTCTGATCGTCCGGTCGTGTTGGATCAACGTGACGCGATGCTGGAGCGCGGCCGACGCGACCTGGGCTTCGGCAGCGGCGATCTGCGCGTCGGTGGGGCCGGCGGCGAGTTGGTCGCGCTCGGCGATGGCGCTCTCCAACTGGGCTTCGGCTGCGCGCACGTCCGCCTCGGCAGCGGCGATTTCCCCGGAGCGGGATCCTTCCTCGATCTGGATCAGTTGAGCCTCCGCCAAGGCCAGCGCCGCCTGGGCCTGGCGCACCTGGAGCGCCAACTGCCGGGTGTCCAATCTCGCCAGCACGTCACCGGCCGCCGCCCGCTCGCCCACCGCCGCCAGAACCTCGTCCACCTGGCCCGCCGACTCGAAGGATAGGTTCACCCGTTCGACGGGCGCGATATTGCCGCTGACCGAAACGGCGACCAGCATCGTTCCCCGCTCCACGACAGCGGAGCGCACGTCCTGCGCGCCCTGTTCCGCCTGGCGAGCGCGCCAGTACATCACGCCGCCGGCCGCCATAGCGATCAGGACGACAATCAACAGTGCATAGCGTACAAATCTTCCCATATAACTATAACCGCCTTAGCTTGTTCCGCAACGCCTGCGGATCGTCCGCCTCGACCGCCTGGTAATCGACGCCGGGGTAATGCTCGTCGAAAAAGGCTTTGAGATCGGTGGGCCACTTGCCTGGGTTGACGGCGATGACGCGCCGCACGTCCAGGTCGCCGATGCCGGCGTCGTCGGCGCTGCTGCCGATGGTATAGCGCTCTTTGTTCCAGGTGCTATCCACCACCGCCAGCGCCCAGGCGGAATCGGCGCCAGGCGGCAACAACACGTACGTCCGTTTGTACTGCTCGCGAGGCGATCCCCGACCCTTGATCTGCGCCCGCGCGCTCTCGAACCCGCCGGAGACCTGCACGTCGTCGGCCGCCTGGAAAACGACCTCGTGCAACCCAACCTCGTCCAACGACGCGGACTTGGTCGTCCAGGTGCGCCACGCGCCGTCGCGTCCGGCGACAACGTCGTCCAGGGAGAGCGCCCCTCCGGAGGGGCGGGCGACCGTCATCTGCACGTCGGCCAGTTGCGACAGAGACCGCGCCTCTATCAAGACGATCTCGCCGACCTTCGGTTCATCCGGTTTGAAGCTCAAGCGGACGGTCGGCTTTTCCTCCACCTCGCCCGCGACGGTCAACTGTGCGTCGTCCCAATAGGCGTCGTTATGCTTGAAGGGCCACAGGGTCTTGGATCGAAGGAAGACTGTGACCGTATCGCCCTCGGCTGTCGCCTCGACCGGAGGAACTTCGGCGTACTTGTTGTAGATCGCCATCGGATCACCCCAGACGACTGACTCGGAGAACGGGTTATCACCGCCGGTTGGGTCAATGCCGACCGAGAAAAGAAAGTTTCCGATAGCGTCATTTTGCGGATCGCCATTCAGCGGCGGCACGTCCTGCGCCGGAATCGCGGCAGTAGCCGTCCCCACGCCGTCCGACCAGTACGGATCGTCGATGCGCCCGCCCTGCGCCTTTTCCAGCCCATTGCTCCAGGCATGGGCGCGGGCCGTGAATTTCAGCAACGTACCAGGCGAGACCTCGACCTGCTGGAAAAAACCGGCGTCGTGGCGGCGGAAGAAGGTGAACAGGAGCATCGCTTTCTGTCCACTGTGCACCCGTCGCGGATCGTGCTGTTTCCAGGCGTCTCGCACCTCTGGTTGATCCCACTGCCCTGGCTTGTGGCTGAACCAGGTCACCCACCCTGGCGGGGTGAATATATTCCCCACGTTTTCCTGGCGAGGGGCCGAACCTTCGGGAAAAATCAAGCAGCGATGGCTTTTCTCATCCCCCCAATCGGCCTCAAACGCTCCATTTCTCAGTAAATTTAGTGTCATCGCTAGCCCCCTTTTCACATACAATAGACTAAAGCAACCCAATCCGTCTCTTAGGAAAAACCCAGGCCGCGCTCTCGCAAGCTGACGAAGCGCTGCTGCCCGATCACCAGATGGTCCAGGACCTCTATATCGAGCATGTCGCCGGCCTCAATCAAGCGGCTGGTCACCTGCACATCCTCCGGCGACGGCGTCGGATCGCCGGATGGATGATTGTGCACCACGATGATGGATGCACAATTCCGCTTGACCGCCTCCCGGAAAACCTCTCCTACCCGGATGTGGGAGGCGTTCAAGCTCCCAATGTACACCGTATCCGAATCCAATAACTGATTGCGGGTGTTCAAGTATAACACGCGGAAGTGTTCCTGGGGCAGATGGGACATCTCGGCCATCAGGAGTTGCGCCACGTCCGACGGGGAACGGATGACGAATCGCTCCCCCGGGGCGGCCAACAACATCCGTCGCCCCAACTCAATGGCCGCCTTGATCTGAGAGGTCTTCGCTTTACCCAGCCCTTTCTCGCCCTGCAATTCGGCGAAACTGGCGCGGGCCAAGCCCTGCAATCCATCGAAACGGGCGAGGAGGCGCTGGGCCATATCCAGGACGCTCTCGCCGCCGATGCCGGTCCCCAGGATGATGGCCAACAATTCGATCGTCGAGAGGGCGTTCTCTCCCACTTGCATCAACCGCTCGCGCGGGCGGTCGTCCATGGGCAAATCCCGGATCATCGGGCGATACTCGACCCGTTCCGTCTGGCGGCCGCGCGCGCCTTCACCCGCTTCCTCGGCCCCCTCATCCACAACGTGCGCTTCTTGAATCGTCATCATTATTAGACCTCGTCACCTAAATAAAACGATTTGCCACTTGCAAACTTGCCTACTTGCCACTTGCCCCCCACTTGCAGACGCACCAGCCAATGGTATAATAGCTTCCGTTAAATCAATCAGACGACGCTAAGGAGTCCGCGTGCTATGGAACAAATTTTGGAACGTGTCCCCTTCTATCTGACCATTCTCTCCACCGTCTGCGGCGGCGTCACAGCCGCCCTGATCGGCGGTATGACGATTTGGACGTTCAGAGACATCCGCGCCCGGTCACGGGACCCCCTGGCCCACATCCTGGCGACGGTGTTGGTTCTAATCGCGCCCCTGGTCGGGCTGGTCGTCTACTTGATGCTGCGTCCCCAGGAGACGCTGGCCGAGACCTACGAACGCTCTTTGGAACAAGAAGCGCTGCTACAGGCCATTGAGGAGCCGGAAATCTGCCCTGGGTGCGGGCAGCGCGTCGAGGGCGAATATCTGTATTGCCCGGCCTGTCACACCCGCTTGAAGAGCGCCTGCTCTTCCTGCAACCGCGCCCTTCACCTGCGCTGGTCGCTCTGTCCCTATTGCGGCGTCAGCGTCACCCCTCAAGTCGTGGAACCGGTCGACATCTCGACGGAAACCGAACTCGAAGAGGAAGAACTCGCGGATCGTTGACCGCGCGCGGGCCGCTTATCGCGGGCCGCTTATCGCTGCCCCCTCATTCGCCTACGACGTGCACCTTGAGCATATTGGTCACGCCGCCGCTGCCGAAGGGAATGCCGGCGGTCAGAACGACCGTATCCCCCCAGGCGACGACGCCCCTTTCTTGCGCGGCCCGCACCATCATTTGGACCATGTCGTCGGTCGTCGCAAACTCCGCGACCTTCACCGGCGACACCCCCCAGACCAACGACAGGCGACGCAACGTGGTCGGGTTCGGCGTCACGGCTACGACGGGCGACGAGGGGCGATGACGGGCCACCATCCGCGCCGTCGTGCCGGTCATCGTCGCCGTGACGATGGCGCGCGCGCCCACCTCTCCGGCGATCTCCACCGCGCTGCAACTGATGGCCCCCGTGATGGTCGGCCGATCGCACGTCTCCTCAATGCGGGCGTTACGCAGAAGACGCCCGTAAGGCAAATGGGCCTCGGCGTTGGCGCAGATCGCGGCCATCATGTCGACCGCTTCCACGGGATAGCGCCCCACCGCCGTCTCGCCAGAGAGCATCACCGCATCGGTGCCATCCAGAATGGCGTTCGCCACGTCCGACGCCTCGGCCCGGGTCGGGCGGGGATTGTCGATCATCGTCTGGAGCATCTGGGTGGCGGTGATGACCGGCTTACCCGCCTGGTTGCACGCCTGGATGATGCGTTTCTGGTGGAACGGCACCTCTTCGGCCGGCGTCTCCACCCCCAGATCGCCGCGGGCGACCATCACCCCATCCGCCTCGGAGAGGATAGCGTCGAAGACGGCGAGCGCCTCCGGCTTCTCAATCTTGGCGATGATGGAAACGTCCGCGCCCTGGCTCGTGATTAAGTGGCGTAATTCGCGCACGTCGGTCGCCCGGCGGACGAAGGAAAGCGCCACGAAATCCACACCCTGCTTGAGGGCGAAAGCCGCGTCCTCCCGATCCTTCGGCGTCAACGCCGAGAACTTGAGCGTCGCTTCCGGCGCATTGACCCCCTTATTGGACGACAACGCGCCGCCCACCGCGACCCGGCAGCGAAGCGATCTCTCCCCGGCCTGGACGACGACCAACTCCAGATTGCCGTCATCCAGCAACAGGTTCTGACCGACCGTCAGTTCCCGCAACAACTCCGGGTGCGGCAGGGGGATGACCGCCGTCTCCTCCTGCGCATCGACATGGGACGAAGCGTTCAGCGTGATGACGTCTCCTTTATGGAGCGTCAAGGGCCCATTCTCAATCTCGCCCACCCGCAACTTGGGGCCTTGCAGATCCGCCATCACGGCTAACAAGCAGCCTTCCTGGGCGGCGATATCGCGCAGTTGGGCAATAGATCGAGCGTGCGTCTCGTGGTCGCCGTGCGAGAAATTGATCCGCGCGACGTTCATCCCCGCCCGAATCAGGTCTCGCATCACCTCCGGCGAATCGGAGGCCGGGCCAATCGTACACACGATCTTCGTTCGCGGCATCACGTCTCCTTCTTGCTTCGTCGCATCAAAATAGAGGCGCGAGGGAAAACCCTCACGCCCCCGTCACCAAGCGTCCAATCGACCCTAGCGCAGGTTGCTGAAAGCTTCCGCGCCGGCATAGACGGCCCGTTCGCCCAGCTCTTCCTCAATCCGCAGCAACTGGTTGTACTTGGCCACTCGATCCGAGCGGCATGGGGCGCCGGTCTTGATCTGCCCGGTGTTCAACGCCACCGCCAGATCAGCGATGGTGGCGTCCTCCGTCTCGCCGGAGCGATGAGAGACGACGGCGGTCCACCCGGCCCGCTGGGCCAACTGCACGGCGTCGATAGCCTCGGTCAGCGTGCCGATCTGGTTGACCTTGCACAACAGGGAATTGCAGGCCTTCAGGTCGATGGCCTTCTGCACCCGTTCCACGTTGGTCACCAACAGGTCATCGCCCACGATCTGCAACCGATCGCCCAAACGTTCCGTCATCAGCGCGAAACTCTCCCAATCGTCCTCGTCCAACCCATCCTCAATGCTGATGATGGGGTATTTATCGACCCAATCGGCGTAGAAGTCGACCATCTCCTCGCCGGTCAACGCGCGCCCCTCCTTCTTGAGCACGTACTTGCCATCCTCGTAAAACTCGCTGGCCGCCGGGTCGAGCGCGATGCGAATCTGCGCGCCCGGTTCGTAACCGGCCCTCTCGACCGCCGCCAGGATCAGTTCGATCGCCTCCTCATTCGTCTTCAGGCTAGGCGCGAAACCGCCCTCGTCGCCGACGCCGGTGGAATAGCCCTTCTCCTTGAGCACGCTCTTGAGCGCGTGATAGACTTCGCTCCCCCAGCGCAGGGCCTCGGCGAAAGTGGGCGCGCCGAGCGGCATGACCATAAATTCCTGGAGATCCGGGCCGTCGAGAGCGTGCTTGCCCCCGTTGAGGATGTTCATCATCGGCACGGGCAACACGTGGGCGTGCACCCCGCCGATGTAGCGGTAGAGCGGCAATTGGAGCGCGTTGGCCGCCGCGTGGGCCGCCGCTAACGACACGCCCAGCATCGCGTTGGCGCCCAGCTTCTCCTTGTTCGACGTGCCGTCCAACACCAGGAGGCGGGCGTCAATGCCGGCCTGGTCGACGGCGTCCCAGCCGAAAAACTCCTCCGCGATAATCTGATTGACGTTTTCGACCGCTTCCTGGACGCCCTTGCCGTTGTAGCGGTCTGCTTCGCCGTCGCGCAACTCCAGCGCCTCGTGGACGCCGGTCGAAGCACCGGAGGGTACAGCGGCTCGCCCCCACGCGCCCCCTATCAAGACAACCTCCACCTCCACGGTGGGGTTGCCTCGCGAATCCAAAATCTCCCGCGCCACAATGAGATCAATGTCTGTTTGTAACATGATGATGATTACCTCCTATTTTCTATTGACAGTGGGTCGCTAACCCCTCGGCGCGGATTGTGATCCGCGCCGCACAGGCAGGTTGATCGCGCCGCACAAGTTAGCTTCACCTGCATCGAACGTTTAGCCATCCAACCCCAATGTGGAATACAATCGATGGAAATCAAAATGCTCATCGAGCAACGCCTCGAACTGCTCTAGCTTGGCCGCCTGGCCCAGGCGGGTCTTGCCAAAGACGTTCTCGATCGCCTCGACCGTCTCCATCGTGTTCTCACGCACCAGCAACACCGGGACGCCGATGTCCTCGGCGCGTCGCAGGACCTCCGGCACCGGGCGCAGATGCCCGGTCAGGATCAGACACTGGGTGGCGGTCTCTAAAGCCACCAGTTGAATGTCCGCCCGGTCGCCGCCGGTGATGATGGCCTTGGAACCGGATATGCGGCGAATGCGGGGCAGCGCCTGTTCCGCGCTCATCGCGCCGACGACCAGGTGCTCGACGAGCACGTCGCGCTTCTCGGGCAGCGCCAGGAACTCGCCTTTCAAAACGTCGGCGATTTCGCCCACGCTGATCGCCTGCAAGCGTTCGACGAACGGCAGGGTAGCCAGCACACGGATGCCCTGTTTCTCCAGGCAAGGGTTGCAGACCTGATCGGCCAATTTGTATTCCCGCGTCGGCACCGCGTTGATGACCGTGCCCAGTAACCGCTCGCCGAGCAGCAGGTGGGACGCCACACAATCGTCGCCATGGCTCACGCGATTGTGGTAACGCACGACGACCAGGGCGGGCATATCCAGCGCCTCGGTGACCATCGTCGGTCCCAGGCGCAGGCTGGCGCCCTCGCGCAACGAACCGGCGCCTTCGACCAGCATCACGTCTTTCCCCTCCGCAACTCGCTCGTAAGCCGCCGCCATCTCGCTCAACAGATCCCGCTCGGTGCAACCGCAGCGCATCTCTCGCGCCAGCTTGGGGGTCAACACGACGCCCACGATGTCCTCCAGGGCGTCATCCAATTCGAGCACGCGCTTGATGAAATCGGCGTCCTCGTCAAATGCTGTGCCCGGCGTCGGTTCCCACGGCTGAGTCGACAGGGGTTTGAAATATCCCACCTTATACCCCTCACGCTGGAGTCGACGTCCCAGGGCCAGGCAGATCGCCGTCTTCCCCGAGAAATGTTCAACAGAAGTAATGTACAAAGCTTTCACGATAGGCTCCTTTCAAATCTCCGCATAGATTGAGATGGGCGAAGCTCATTTGAGACGTTATGAAGACAATATCAAACGCATGTCGATAGCCATCGCGCCCTTCCCTTCCTCGAAGACCATCAACGGGTTAATGTCCAACTCGACGATTTCCGGGAAGTCGGTCACCAACCGGCTGATCCGCAACAAGGCGTCCACCATCGCCTCGTGATCGGCCGGCGGTTCGCCACGCACGCCTTCCAGCAAGGCGTAGGAGCGAATCTCCCGGATCATCTCGTCCGCCTCCTGGCGGCTGAAGGGGGCCACGCGGAAGGCGACGTCTTTCAGGGCCTCCACGTAAATGCCGCCCAATCCAAAAGCGACCAGTGGCCCAAATTGGGGATCGCGGTTCATGCCGAGCAACACCTCGCGTCCGCCCGTCACCATCTGCTGCACCTGGCAGCCCCAGATCTCCGCCCCCGGTACGTATCGCCCGGCCCGGTAGACCATCAGGTCGAAGGCGTCCCGCACGTCCTCCGCGGACCGCAAATCCAGTTTGACGCCGCCGACGTCGGTCTTGTGCAAGATCTCAGGCGAGGCGATTTTCATCACCACCGGATAGCCGATTTCCTCGGCGATCTCGACCGCCTCATCAGCCGTTTCCGCCAGGCGGGATTCCGGCACGGTGAACCCGTAACATTTGAGCACCTCCCAGGCCTCCGCATCGCCGATGGACACGCGCCCTGCGGAACGCACCTGGTCGAAAAGTTCTCGCACGACCGGCACGCACTCTTGAGCCGGTTCCGGCTCAAACAGCGGGCGCTCGCGCTCGCGCCGGTAATCGCGCATCGCAGCCAGGGCGGACGCGGCCCGTTCGGGGAAGGGGTAGTTGGGCACACCGTGTTCCCACAGGACGTCGATGCCAGCGGCAATGCGCGCCTCTCCCATAAAGCAGCCTAACACCGGTTTGTCCGATGCCTGGGCCATCCGCCCGACTGCGTGGGCGGTTTTCTCGATCTCGGTCATCGCCTGGGGGGTGACGATGACGATTAAGCCATCGACGTTGGAATCGTTGAGCGTCAGTTCAATCGCCCGTTCGTAGCGATCGGCCAGCGCGTCTCCCAACACGTCGACCGGGTTCCCCACGCTGGCGGCGCCGGGCAAGTAATCGGTCAACGCCTGGGTCGTCTCCGAACTGAGCCGCGCGATCTCCATATCGGCGTGTTCCAGCGCGTCGGTCGCCAGGATGCCCGGCCCGCCGGCGTTGGTCACGATCCCGATGCGGTCGCCCTCCAGCAGCGGTTGGTAGGCGAAGGCGCGGGAAAAATCGAACAGCGCCTCCATCGACGACGCGCGGATGATGCCTGCCTGTCGAAAGGCCGCCTTGTAGGCCGCCTCCGAACCGGCAAGGCTGCCGGTGTGGGAGGAGACCGCCCGCGAACCGGAGGCGGTCACGCCGGATTTGATCGCCACCACCGGTTTCTGGCGCGTGATGCGGCGCGCCGTCTCGATGAAGCGCTGCCCATCCGACACACCCTCGACGTAGACGAGGATCACGCGCGAGGCCTCGTCCGCGCCCCAGGCCTCCAGCAGGTCGATCTCGCCGACGTCGGCCTTGTTGCCCAGGCTGGCGAATTTGGAAAAGCCGATCCGGCCGGCCATCGCCATGTCCAGCACCGCCGTGCCCAGCGCGCCGGATTGGGACATAAAGGCCATCGGCCCGCCGGGGGGCATACCGGCGGCGAAGGTGGCGTTCAGGGGGGCGTCGGTATCGATCACGCCCAGGCAGTTGGGGCCGATCAAGCGCATATCGTGCTGCTCGGCGATGTCGATCAGTTCCCGCTCCCGCTCCAACCCTTCGCGCCCGGCCTCGCGGAACCCGGCGGAGATGATGACGACCGAGGGGATGTCCTTCTCCCCGCATTCCCTCAGCGCATCCGGAACGTAAGGATACGGGATGACGATCACAGCCAAGTCCACCGAGCCCGGCGCGTCCAAGACGGAAGTGTAAGCCGGCAAACCCAGAATCTCATCCGCCTTGGGATTGATGGGATATAGATCTCCCTCGAACCCGGCGTCCTGGATGTTGAACAGAACAGCATACCCCAACTTCTCTGGATCGCGCGAGGCGCCAATCACGGCGACCGATTGGGGTTTGAAAAAAGTATCTAGCATAAATTCCTCACAATTCGAGTTGCAATTATTTCTCCCGAGAATTGACCCAGGCGGCCGGCGGTTGCGATCGCCTGAGTACATCACACCGGGCTTAATGGTACACCTAAAGGGGCTTTTTGGCAAGCAAAATGGGAGGAATTTGACGGGGAGTAGCGCGGCGGCCTACTCGACCAGGCCGCGTTTGATGGCGTAGCGGATAATTTCGGCGGTGTTTTCCAGCTTCATCTTTTCGAGGATGCGGGCGCGGTAGGTGCTGATGGTCTTCACGCTAAGCGAGAGCGCCTCGGCGATGTCGGAGGTGGTCTTTCCGGAGGCCAGCATGCACATCACCTGATATTCGCGGTTCGAGAGCGCGTCGTGGGGAGCCTGAGCGCCCGGCTCTCCCAGACGGTCCGCCAGCCGCTGGGCCAACGACGGCGTCACGTATTTCCGCCCTCTGGCGACCTGGTTGATCGCGCTGACCAATTCGTCCGGCGCGCTCTCTTTGTTCATGTACCCGGCGGCGCCGGCCTTCAGGGCGCGAGCGGCGTATTGCTCTTCCGAATGCACACTGAGGATTAGAATGGGCAATTGGGGCCTGATCCCCTGAATCTGGCGCAGGACTTCCAGTCCGCCGAGGTCGGGCATGGTGATGTCGAGCACGAGCACATCATACTCGTGCTCGCGCACCGCCCTGAGCGCGTCTCGCCCGTTGCTCGCCTCTCCGACCACGAGCATCGACGGTTCGGCGTTTAAAATTGCGACCAGTCCGCGCCGGACGACGGCGTGATCGTCTGCCACCAGCACCCTAATCATATGGGAAGGCCGCCTTTCTCCAGGCTGCGTCGTTTAACGGGATGCGCACGACGACGCTCGTCCCCTGGTCGGGGGCCGCGCGGAACGACGCTTCGCCCTTCCAGGCGCGGACGCGCTCCCGAATGCCGATCAGGCCCAATGACTTGGGGCTGGCGATCTGGGCCGGCGTGATTCCGACGCCGTCATCCTGCACGGTGAGCGTCAAATGGCGCGGGGTGCGCTCGAACGAGACCTGCACCTGGGTCGCATGGGCATGCCGGGCGACGTTGGTCAAGGTCTCCTGGAAAATACGGAAGAGCGTGGTCGCCAGATCCTGATTGAGCGACATATCTTCGTCAGGTAGATGGCGTTCGCACGCCAGCCCGGTGCGTTCCTCGAAATCCTGGGCCTGCCATTCCAACGCCGCGATCAATCCCAGGTCATCCAACAGGCCGGGTCGCAGTTCCGTCGCGACGCGGCGCACCGTATGGATCGTCGCGTCGATCAGGTCCGACATGGTCAGCAATCGTTCCCTTACCTGCGGTTCGGTTTCGGGCGTGCGTTGGTCGAGCCAGGATAGATCGATCTTCAACGCGGTCAACATCTGGCCCAATTCGTCGTGAATCTCCCGCGCCACGTAGGCCCGTTCCTCCTCACGGGCGGTCTGGAGGTAACTGGCCAAATCGCGCAACTGCTGGCGAGCCAATAGCTCGGCGTCGTAGAGGCGAGCGTTTTCGATGGCGATGGCGGCGCTGGAGGCCAGGGGTTCCAGCAGCCGCAGGTCCATCTCCCGAAAGCGGCCCACCTGGGTGTCGATGACCTGAATGACGCCGATGACCGCTTCCTTGGCTTTCAATGGCACGGTGACGATGGCGCAAATGTCCAATCCAATTTGGCGGGCGACCTCGGCGTAATAACGCTCATCGGCGCGCACGTCGTCCACGAGCAGGCTCTCGTCGTGACGCACAGCCCAACCGGCGAGTCCCTGCCCCGCCGCCAACCGCCATCCCTGGACACGCTCTTTCTGGGGACCGGTGGCCTGTTGGCAAACCAGCTCGTCGGTCGCCGGGTCCACCAGCCAGACGGAACAGGCGACAACGTCCATCAGGTGGCGGATTTCCTCGAGGAGGGTGTTGAGGATCTGGTCCAGGTCGAGGGACGAGCTAATGGCATGGCCGGCCCGGTTGAGCAAGGCCATTTCTCGATTGCGCCGCCGCAGGGCCTCCTCCGTTTTTTTCCGCCCTGTGACGTTGTGGCAATACTTGGCGACGGCGACGATGTGGCCTTGCTCGTCCCGCACCGGAATGATCTGCTCGGAGAAACAGAGCCTTTCCCCCTGCCAGGCGACGTAGTTTTCAACCGTCTTGCTCTCCCCACGCCTGATGACCTCTTGAATCTGTTGGATGATCGGGCGGGCGTCCTCTTCGCCAAACAGGTCGACCGGCGTCCGGCCCAGGACGTCGGCGGCCTGGATCCCATAGCGACCGGGGCCGTGATAATAGAGGTAGCGGCCATCAAAATCGTGCAGGCAGATGATGTCCTCGGTGCTCTCAATGAGCGTTCTCAAGCGAGCCTCGCTCTCTCGCAGGGCTCTCTCGGCCCATTTGCGCTCGCTGACGTCGAGATAGGCGACCTGGATCGCCGGCTCGTCCCGATATTCGATGTGACTGACCAGCGCCTCTACCCAGCGGATCGATCCATCCTGATGGATGAAACGGAACGGCCATCTTGGAGAAACCGGTCGCCCCTGTAAATGGTCCTGCATCCACTGCCAGACTTGATCTCGGTCATCGGGATACAGGATGGATTGCACGTCATCGACCGAGAACGCCAATAATTCATCCCGGCTGTAACCGACCATCTGGGCCAGGGCCTCATTGGCGAAGACGATCCGCCCGTCCTGTAAGATGGTCAGGCCTTGCAGGGAGTGCTCGACCAGGGTGCGATAAGCTTCCTCCGCTTGATGGCGCTGGACCAGGCTTTCGATTAGATAGCGCCACTTGGTCGACGCGGGGGCGGTGTGCAGGAATACGTCGGGCGGGGTGTAATAGAAGTTGTCGATCACCAACGCGCCAATCGCGACGATGGGATGGGTGTACAGGATATTCAGGAGCAAATCGGGCTGAAAACGCCGTTGATCATATTGACACAGGGCGATACATTGGACGTAGGGCAAGAAATTGTTCAGCCTGGTCTCATATTCGATCAATCGCTGGGAACCGGGAAGCCCTCGGAGGACCCAGGTCATCTCTCCGGTGAGGCGCAGGAGTGAGTAGCCTTCTTCCAGGGCCTGATCGACCTCGGATTGGAGCAGGGCGATCATCGCCTCCGGATCGAAAGCGCCATGCTTGAGGTAGGTTTCCTCGCTGGTTAACATGGCGAATTGGCCGCGATCGACGTAATCCTCAACCGCCAGGCCGGCGTCTCGCAGGTATCCCAGGACGACGTCGGCGGTGCGTTCGTCAACGATGTAGATCACCTTCTCACCCCGCGCCAGCCCCTGTTGCAGGTACGGCGTGAGAATAGCCCGGTGCTCTTCCTCGGTCTCGTAGAAGCAACATAGGTGGCTGCCCGGTTTCAGGTCAGTCGTCGTATCTGGGACGCGCTCGCTAGCCATCTACACACCTACCCCGCATCAGAGCGCTGCTCAACGCCGCCGCCTAGCAGCGCACCACGAACCGTCGTTAATCCTGTATAGTGTAGCCGAATTTCCACGCTGTGTCAATTACAATTTCGTTGCAAAAGTATTGCCAACAGCGGGGGGAGCGCCGTCATCTTGACGGCGCATTTGTCCCAGGCGAATAAATTCGGGTTCTCTGGGATTTCGCATGGCGAGACCCTAAAGGTTTTGCTCAAGGCCGCGCAAACAACGTTTTTGCCTTAAACAATGACCTTTTTCCATCAAAACCAGCGCAAAAACCTTTAGGGTCTATGATG
>DAOTUC010000038.1:0-36375 GCA_034437315.1 Anaerolineae bacterium | reverse complement strand
GTGAAAACGATTTTTACTCAACGAAACCCCACTTATCCCCCCACAACGGCTAATGGATAATCGATACTTCATTGAAGCGCTAGGGCGCGGGTTGCAAGTGCTCGAAGCTTTCTCCGAAGAAGATCACAGCCTGACGCTGACCGAAATCAGCGACGCCGTAGCGCTTAATAAAAGCACCACCTTTCGTTTCGTCTACACCTTGGAGAATCTGGGATACCTCGAAAGAGATCCGGAGACCAAGCGGTATCGCCCTGGGTTGAAGGTGCTGAGATTGGGTTTTGTGGCTTTGAATAGCCTGGAACTGGCCCAGATCGCCCGCCCCTTCCTGAAGGCCCTGTCCAAACGCTGTGGCGAGACGACGAATATGACGGTCCGCGACGGCGATCAGATCGTCTACGTCGCCCGCAACAAGACCCAACAGGTTATCAGCGTCAATCTCCAGCTCGGGTCGCGCCTGCCCGTCCATTGCACCTCGATGGGGAAAGCGTTGCTGGTCGATTTCTCCCGCGAGGAACTCCGGCAATTGTTGGGCGAGGGCCCGTACCCCGTGATGGGGCCCAACACGATTACCACCCTCAATGGCCTGGCGACTGAGCTCGAGCAAGTTCGGCGCCGGGGCTACGCCATCAACGATGAAGAATTGACAGCCGGCTTGCGTTCGGTGGCCGCTCCTGTCCGGGCGCGCCAATCGCAGGTCGTAGCCGCGATTAACATTTCTATTCCCAGCGCCAGGGCGTCGCGCCAGGAGATGGAACAATCCCTGGCCGCTATGGCGTTAGAGACGGCGAGTGAGATTTCTCTGGCGCTAGGGGCCAAACTGTAAAAGGAGGTGGTGAGACAACAATTTCATATGAATAGCCGATAATCGTTTTCCGAGTCTAGGTTTTAGGGACGCTTCCCGAAACCTGCATAAAAAACAAGGAGAAGAAGATGCACAGAAAATGGTATGGTACTGCATTGCTGTTGTTCGTCGTGCTGTCCACGTTGTTCAGTTTGGTCGGGTGTGGCGGAGAGACGATCGCCCCCCCGCCGGAAGAGGAGATTGATGAACCGGTAGAGGAAGTCGAGGAGCCGGCCGAGGAAGATCTGGAGCCGATCAAGGTGGGCTGGTTTGGCGCGCTGACCGGCGACTGGGCGCTATGGGGCGAGGCGAGCCGCAACGGCACCCAATTCACCATCGACATGGTCAACGAGGCCGGCGGCGTGCTGGGCGGCCGCAAGCTGGAACTGGTCGCCTACGACAACAAGAGCGACCAGCTCGAATCGGTCAACGTCGTCAAACGCTTGATCACCGAGGATGACGTGGTGGCCGTCATCGGCACCAACAGCAGCGGCTCTAACATCGCTGTGGCGCCCATCGCCGAGGAGAACCAGGTGCCGGTCATCAGCACCTACGCCACCAACCCCCGCGTGACCCAGCCGGAAGAAGGGGTGTTGATGGCATACACCTTCCGCGTCTGCTTCACCGATCCCTACCAGGGCAAGGTGATGGCCGATTTCGCCTTCAGCGACCTGAACGCCAAAAAGGCGGCCGTGCTCTACGAGATCAGCTCCGACTACTCGGTCGGGTTACGCGACTTCTTCGTGCAGCGCTGGGAGGAGTTGGGTGGCGATCTGGTGGCCGACGAGGCCTTCAAGACCGGTGACGTGGAATTCCGCGCGCAGCTGACGTCGATCAAGAACGCCGACCCCGACGTGATCATCATGCCCTTCCTGGCAAAAGAGGTGGCCCTGGCGGCCAAGCAGGCCCGCGACCTGGGCATCACCGCCCCCTTCATCGGCGGCGACGGCTGGCCCTCCCCCACGCTGTTGGAGATGGCGGCCTCGGCGGTGGAAGGCAGCTACTTCGTCGATCACACCAACGTCAACGCCGAGAACGTGCAGGAATACCGGACCGCTTACGAGGAGCACTTCGGCAAGGACATCCAGGTCAACGCCATTATGACCCACGACGCGGTGCGGGTGTTGGTCGCCGCGATCGAGAAGGCCGGTTCGGCCGATCCCACGGCGATCCGCGACGCCCTGGAGCAGATCGACCCGGTGGAGGGTTTCACCGGCAACATCACCATCGACCCGGAGACCCACAACCCGGTCGGCAAGTCGGCCGTCATCATGACGATCAAGGACGGCGAGTTCGAGTATTACAAAGTGTTGGAGCCGATGGGAGACGCAGCGCCTCCTCCGGAGGAACCGGCTGCAGAGGATCTAGAACCGATCAAGGTGGGCTGGTTCGGCGCGTTGACCGGCGATTGGGCGTTATGGGGCGAGGCGAGCCGCAACGGCACCCAGTTCACGATAGACATGATCAACGAGGCCGGCGGCGTCCTGGGCGGCCGCAAGCTGGAACTGATCGCCTACGACAACAAGAGCGACCAGCTTGAATCGGTCAACGTGGTCAAACGCTTGATCACTGAGGATGGGGTGGTGACCGTCATCGGCACCAACAGCAGCGGTTCTAACATCGCCGTGGCCCCCATCGCCGAGGAGAACCAGGTGCCGGTCATCAGCACCTACGCCACCAACCCCCGCGTCACCCAGCCGGAAGAGGGGGTGTTGATGGCATACACCTTCCGCGTCTGTTTCACCGATCCCTATCAGGGTTCCGTGATGGCCAACTTCGCCTACAACAACCTGGACGCCCGCAAGGCGGCTGTGCTATACGAGATCAGCTCCGACTACTCGGTCGGGTTGCGCGACTTCTTCGTGCAGCAGTGGGAGGAACTGGGCGGCGACCTGGTGGCCGACGAGGCCTTCAAGACCGGCGACGTGGAATTCCGCGCGCAGTTGACGTCGATCAAGGACGCGGATCCCGACGTGATCATCATGCCCTTCCTGGCGAAAGAGGTGGCCCTGGCGGCCAAGCAGGCCCGCGACCTGGGCATCACCGTGCCCTTCATCGGCGGCGACGGCTGGCCTTCGCCCACGCTGTTAGAGATGGCGGCCTCGGCGGTGGAAGGCTGCTACTTCGTCGATCACACCAACGTCAACGCCGAGAACGTGCAGGATTACCGGACCGCTTACGAGGAACGCTTCGGCAAGGACATCCAGGTCAACGCTATCATGACCCACGACGCGGTGTTGGTCCTGGTAGCCGCCATCGAGAAGGCCGGTTCGGCCGATCCCACGGCGATCCGCGACGCGCTGGAACAGATCGACCCGGTGGAGGGATTCACCGGCAACATCACCATCGACCCGGAGACCCACAACCCGGTCGGCAAGTCGGCCGTCATTATGACGATCAAAGACGGCGAATTTGAGTACTTCACAGTAGTCGAGCCGATGGAATAGCAGGCTTATTTATCTGGGAGGAGATGTCGTTTTCATCTCCTCCCAGATACTTAATGGGAGGTTTAGATGAGCACGATATTGCAGCAGGTGATCAATGGCGTCTCCATCGGCAGCGTGTACGCCCTGATCGCTGTGGGCTATTCGTTGGTCTATAGCATCCTGAAGTTCTCCAACTTCGCTCACGGCGGCGTGCTGATGGTGGGGTCATACTTTGGCTTTTTCGCGTTGACTTTGTTGGACGTACCGTTTTGGGCGGCCTTGCCCCTGGCGATCATCGGGGCTGGGATTTTGGGCATCGTTAACGAGCGCCTCGCCTACCGGCCTATCCGCATCCGGAACTCGCCTTTGTTGTACCTGATGATTTCCTCGTTGGGGGCTTCTATCTTCCTGGAGAACTTCATCATCGTGACCGTCGGTCCCACCTTTCGCACCTATCCAGACGTTTTCCCGATCTCGCCCTTCAGGATCGGGGATCTGAGCATCGGGCGACTGGACATCATCATTTTCGTGATCGCGGCCATATCGATGGCCTTGTTGAGCTGGATTATCTACGGCACGCGGATGGGCAACGCCATTCGAGCGACCTCGTACAACATGCGGGTCGCCAGCCTGATGGGCATCAACCCGGATCTGGTCGTGGCGATCGTTTTCTTTTTGGCCGGCGCGTCGGGCGGATTGGGCGGGGTGTTGTTCGGCATCAAGTACACCGTCTGGCCCGGTATGGGCATCCTGACGCTCAAGGCCTTCATCGCTGCCGTGGTGGGCGGGCTGGGCAGCTTGCCCGGCGCGGTGTTGGGGGCCATGGTGCTCGGCGTGACCGAGACGTTCGCCGCCGCTTTCGTCTCCTCCGCGTTCCGCGACCTGTTTTCATACGCGCTGATGATTGTCATCATCCTCGTCAGGCCCGGCGGCTTGATGGGCACAGTGACCGGGGAAAAGGCATAGGAGGTGTAACGTGTCACAGTATTACGTTGGTATTCTCATCCTGATTTGCATTAACCTCCTGGCTGTGCTGGGGTTATCGTTGATGACGGGATTTACCGGGCTCTTCAACTTTGGGCAGGCCGGATTCCTGGCCGTCGGCGCCTACACAGCGGCTATCCTGACGACGCAATACAATTTACCTTTTATCGTCGCCTTATTCGCCGCGATGATCGTCTCCGTGATCGCCAGTTTTCTCATCGGTTACCCGACCTTGCGACTCAAGGGGGACTATTTCGCGATTGCGACCCTGGGCTTCTCGGAAGTCGTGCGGCTGCTGGTGGAAAACCTGGAAAAGCTCACCGGCGGTTCACGCGGCATCCCGCGCATCACCACCTACACCTCGCTGCCCTTCACCCTCGTTGCGAGCGCCATCGCTTTATGGCTTGCGGCGAATTACGTGCGTTCCCGCCACGGGCGCAGTTGTGTGGCCATCCGCGAGGACGAGTTGGCCGCCGAGAGCATCGGCATCGATTCCTTCCGCTACAAGCAGGTTGTCTTTGCCATCAACGCCGCATTGGCCGGGTTGTCCGGCGGGCTGTTGGCCCATTACGTGGGCTTCATCCAGCCTTCGATGTTCAGCATCGTCAAATCGACCGAGTTGATCGTGATGGTCATCTTCGGTGGCATGCACAGCCTGACGGGGGCGGTTTTTTCGGCTGTCGTGCTCACCTCGTTGCCGGAATTGCTCCGCACCGCGCAGGCCTGGCGCCTGGTCGCCTACGGCGCTTTGGTGGTGGTGATCATGGTCGCGCGCCCCGAGGGGTTGATGGGATCGTGGGAATTGACGCCGGCTAACGTCAAGGCCTTGTTTACCAAGAAGGAGGAGGAATAGACGTCATGCCTTTGCTAGAAATTAAGAATCTCACCAAGGATTTTGGCGGCGTGCGGGCGGTGGACAATGTCTCTCACCGGTTGGAGAAGGGCGGCCTGTACGCCATCATCGGGCCGAACGGCGCCGGGAAGACCACGATATTCAATCTGATCACCGGCATCTACAAACCTACGCGGGGACAGATATTCTTCGAGGGGGACGAGATCACCGGGCTCATCACACACCAGATCGCCCAAAGGGGCATCGCCCGCACTTTCCAGAACATCCGTCTTTTCTCCGATTTCAGCGTGCGGGACAACGTGCGCACCGCTTGCCACCGTTACGCCAGCTATTCCATCTGGGAAGGGCTGATCCCCACGCCGCGCCGCAAGCGTGAGGAGAAGGACCTGGCCGAGCGGACCGCGCGCTTGCTGGAACTGGTCGATCTCACCAAGCGGGCCGACGAACTATCGAAGAACTTGCCCTATGGGCACCAGCGGCGACTGGAGATCGCGCGCGCGCTGGCCCAGGAGCCCAAGCTCCTGTTACTGGACGAGCCGGCGGCCGGTATGAACCCGGACGAGACGGTCGATTTGATGGCCTTCATCAAGCAAATACACAAGACCTTTGATCTGACGATCCTGCTGATCGAGCATCACATGGAGGTCGTCATGGGTTTGGCCGATGACATCGTGGTCATCAACTTTGGCCGCACCATCGCCCAGGGCACACCGGATGAAGTCCAGTCCAACCCCACGGTGATCGAAGCCTACCTGGGAACGGAGGAGGTTTAAACATGGCGTTGCTAGAGGTCAAGGACATCTCCGTCGCTTATGGCGGCATTCAAGCGTTACAGGGCGTCTCGATTCACGTGGAAAAGGGGGAGGTGGTCACCATCATCGGCGCCAACGGGGCCGGCAAGTCATCCCTGTTGAACGCCATTTCGTCGATGGTCCCTTACCACAAAGGCGAGATTGTCTATCAGGGAGAACGACTATCCGATAAACCGTACAAGGTCGTCGCGCAGGGCATCGTCCAGGTGCCTGAGGGCCGGCAAGTGTTCGCCAATCTCAACGTGGAGGAAAATCTGCGCATCGGCGCTTATCTGCGTAAGGACAAAGCGGCTATTGAAGAAGATTTAGAGGACGTCTACACCCGATTCCCGCGTCTCCGGGAACGGAAGCAGCAATTCGCCGGCAGCCTGAGCGGCGGCGAGCAGCAGATGTTGGTCATCGGCCGGGGCCTGATGGCCCGGCCGGGCGTGCTATTGCTGGACGAGCCCTCGCTGGGTTTGGCCCCCCTATTGGTGGCGGAGATTTTCAGCATCGTCAACGACATCAACCAAGAGGGGACCACGCTGCTCCTCGTCGAGCAGAACGCCAGGAAAGCGCTGGCGGTGGCCGACCGGGCCTACGTCCTGGAGACGGGCAAGATCATCCGCGAGGGCAGCGGCCTGGATTTGCTGGCCGATCCTTCGGTTCAGGAGGCCTACCTGGGCACCAAGCGCAGCGAATACGAAGATGCATGACGATGGAAGCCTACATCCAGCGTTTGTTACAGCGATACCCCGACCGGGTGTTGACGATTGATTCCCACACCGCCGGCGAACCGACGCGCTTGATCGTCGGCGGCCTTCCGCCCATTCCCGGCGAGACGGTCGCCGAAAAGCGGCAGTGCCTGATGCAAGAGTGGGACCACGTGCGGCTGCAACTGACCCGCGAACCGCGCGGCCATCGGGATATGGTCGCCGCGCTGGTCACCGAGCCGACGAGCGCGGGCGCCGATTTCGGCCTGGTCTACATGGACGCCCGGCGCTATCCCTACCTGTGCGGACACGCCACCATCGGCGCGGTGACGACCCTCATTGAGGCTGGCGTCGTCGAAGCGGCCGAACCGAAGACGATGGTGATCGTCGATACCCCTTCCGGCCCGGCCGAGGCGGTCGCCCACGTGCAGGACGGCCTGGTCGAGTCGGTGACCATCCAACTGGCCCCTTCCTTCGTCTATGGCGAAAATCTGGACCTGGACGCGCCGGGGCTGGGACGCATCCAGGTGGACACCGTCTGCGTGGGCGGCTTCTTCGCCATGGTCTCGGCCGGGCAGATCGGCCTGCCGCTGGACGTGGACAACGCCGGCCGCTTGATCGAATTGGGGATGTCCATCATCGAAGCGGCCAACGAGCAACTGACGGTGCGCCATCCGACCCGCCCGGAGGTGACCACGGTGGACGTGACCGAATTCTACGATCTCTCCGGGCGCGAGTCGGGGCGCGGGGTGAGCGCCGTGGTCTACGGCGAATCTCACATCGACCGCTCTCCCTGCGGCACCGGCACCTCGGCCAAGATGGCGTTGCTCCATCACCGGGGACAACTGGCGCTCGACCAGCCGTTCGTCAACGCCGGCATCCTGGGCACGACCTTCGAGGGGCGGCTGGTGGCCGAGACGATGGTGGGGGACCTGCCGGCCGTGATCCCGGAGGTTCGCGGCAGCGCCCAGATCACCGGGGTGCACCAATTTGTGCTCGACCCCCGCGATCCGTTCCCCCAAGGGTTCCTTCTCTGAGTTCCTTTTCTAAAACGAGGTTATAAATCACCATGACCGATCTATTGCTGATCAACGGAAAGCTACACACCCAGGACGACCGTTATCCTGACGCGACGGCCGTGGCCATTCGCGGCGCGCGCGTGCAGGCCGTGGGCGACGACGCGGCGATCGGCGCCCTGGCCGGGCCTGGCGCGCGCGTGATCGACCTGGAAGGGCGCTTGCTATTGCCCGCGATGACCGACGCCCACTTCCACTATTACGACTGGTCGCTCGGCTTGCGGCGCTTGCCCCTGTCGGAGGCGGATTCGCTGGCCGACTTGAAGCAGCGCCTGGCCCGCCGGGCGCGCGAGATCCCGCCCGGCGAATGGATCCTCGGACAGGGATGGAACGAGTCCCGCTGGCCTGAGCCCCGCATGCCCACCCGCGCCGACCTGGACGAAGCGGCGCCCGATCACCCGGTCATCCTGTGGCGCAACGACCTGCATCTGGCTGCGATCAACTCGCGAGCGCTGCAAGAGACCGGCATCACAGCCGACACTGCCAACCCGCCGGAGGGCATCATCGACCGGGACGAGAGCGGCGAACCGACCGGCGTCCTGCGCGAATTGGCCATCAATCTGGTCACCGACGTCATCCCGCCGTCGACCGAGGATGAGACGGTCGACGCCATGCGCGAGGGGTTCGGCATCCTTCACCGGCTGGGCGTGACCGGCGTCCACGATTACCGCATCATGGGAGGCGCCGACGGGCCGCCCGCCTTTCGCGCCTACCAACGGCTGCAAGCGGCGGGGGAGCTGGCCATGCGGATGTGGATGCACATCCCCGGCGAGCGGCTGGACGAGGCCATCGCGCTGGGCTTGCGCACCGGCATGGGGGACGATTATCTGCGCGTGGGCCACGTCAAGCTCTTTTCCGACGGTGGACAGGGCGCTCGCACCGCCTGGATGCTGGAACCGTACGAGGATACGGGCGAGTGCGGTATGCCGCTGACGCCGATGGACGAAATCGCCCGCGCCGTCGAGCGGGCCGAGCGGGCCGGCCTGGCCGTGACCATTCACGCCATCGGCGACCGGGCCAACCGGGCGTTGATCGGCGTCTTCGAGCGGGTGTTGGGAAGTGAGCGGGTGTCCGAGACCGCGCCGCCGGCCGCCATGCACCGCATTGAGCACGTGCAGATGATCCGCCCCGAGGACGTGGCGCGATTGGCCCAGTTGGACGTGGCGGCCTCGGTGCAGCCCATCCATTGCCCCGACGACATTCCCATGACCGAGACGTCGGTGGGGCCGCGCGCCCGCTTTGCCTATCCCTTCCGCGATATGAAGGACGCCGGGGTGATGATGGCCTTCGGTTCCGATTGCCCCGTGGCCAACCCCAACCCAATCTTTGGCATTCACGCCGCCGTCACCCGGCAGACGCGGGACGGCGCGCCGGCGGGCGGCTGGTACCCGGCGCAGCGGTTGACGGTCAGCGAGGCTGTCTGGGGCTTCACGATGGGCGCGGCGGTGGTCAGCGGCCGGGAGGCCCACCTGGGCAGTATCTCGCCGGGCAAGTTAGCCGATCTGGTCCTGCTCGACCGGGATATCCTGGCGCTTGAGGAGACCGCGCCGATGGAGATCGCCCAGGCGCAGGTGGTCATGACCATCTTCGACGGGCGCGTCGTGTACGAAGCGTGATGGCGCGCCAGCATCCTGCTGGCATGTATGCCGTCAAGATGACGCGGACTAACCGCCCGCTCCATCCTGATCAGGTGTATGTAGGGTGTGTATAAAGTGACGACTGTGCGCGTAACGCTCAAACTCTTCGCGACCTATCGCCGCCACCTGCCGCCGGGCAGCGTGGGAAACGCCTGCGAACTGCACGCGCCGGCCGGGACGCCGGTGAGCGACCTGCTGGCCCGCTTCGGCGTCCCCCACGAGCCCGGCGCCAGCGTCATCCTGGTCAATGGTCGAGACGTCTCCCCGGAACAGATGTTGGAAGCGGGTGACACGATAGCTGTTTTCCCGGCCATGGCCGGTGGATAAACCGTGAACGTATCTTCTCAATAAACCGGGGGCTTGTTCGTAGTAGGCGCTTCAGCGCCCCTGAAAGCGCATTGAGGCCGCTAGATAGCGCGCTAGATAGCGCGCACATTACGAACAGATTCACCCCAAATTATTGAGAAGATACCCGTGAACCTTGTGTTTCTCGAAACGTAAATCAAGGAGGTAAAGATGTTTGGTTGGCACGGCAAGATACTCCGAGTCGATCTGACGAATGAACGAATCTCGGTGGAGACGATAGATCCCCAAACCGCCAAAGACTTCATCGGCGGCCGGGGGTGGGCGATCAAGTATCTCTACGATGAGGTAGACCCCGCCATCAACCCGTTGGCGGCGGAGAACTTGTTGATCTTCGGCGCCGGCCCACTGACGGGCACGCCCGTCCCGACCGGCAACCGCTTTATGGTCACGACCAAGTCGCCGCTCACCGGCGCGATTGCCTGTTCCAATTCCGGCGGCGTCTATCCCACCGAGATGAAGCGCACCGGTTTCGATATGTTTATCTTCGAGGGGCGGGCGGAACGGCCGGTCTACGTGTGGATCAACGATGACCAGGTGGAGATTCGCCCGGCCGAGCACCTGTGGGGCCAGGAAGTTCCCCAGACGGAGGACGCGCTCCTCGAGGAGACCGACCCCAAGGCGAAGGTCGCCTGCATCGGGCCGGCCGGGGAGCGCCTGGTGCGCATCGCGGCGATCATGAACGATAAGCATCGCGCCGCGGCCCGTTCTGGGGTGGGGGCGGTCATGGGCAGCAAGAACCTCAAGGCGGTCGTCGTCCGCGGCTCCCAGGAAGTCCCCCTGGCGGAAGCGGAGGCGTTGCGCGAGTTATGCCGCACGGTGCGCCAGGAAGTCGCCGCCGACGTGAAGAAGGGCTCGTCGCTGCGGGAGTACGGCACCGCCTACGTGCCCATCGTGACCAACGAGATCGGCATCCTGCCCACCCGCAATTTCCAGACCGGCGTCTTCGAGGGGGTGGATGGCATCACGGGCGTCGTCCTCACGGAAAAGTACCTGATCCGCCCTAAGCCCTGTCACGGCTGCCCCATCGCCTGTGGCCGGCTGACCATCGTCAAGGAGCCGGAACTGTTTCGCGGCGAGGGGGAGGGCCCAGAGTACGAGACGATCGCCTCGCTGGGCAGCGCCTGCGGCCTGGACGACATGGCCGCGGTCACCAAGGCGAATTACCTGTGCAACGAACTGGGGCTGGACACCATCTCCACCGGGGTGACCATCGCCTGCGCGATGGAGATGGCCGAAAAAGGCATCCTGCCGGAGGAGGACGTGGGAATGGCGTTGCGTTTCGGCGACGCCGAGGCGGTGCTCGAGCTGATCCGCCAGACCGCTTACCAGGAAGGTTTCGGCGCCTCGTTGGCCGAGGGCAGTTATCGCCTGGCGGAAAAATACGGCCATCCCGAATTCTCCATCACGGCCAAGAAGCAAGAGTTCCCCGGCTACGACCCGCGCGGTTCCAAGGGCATGGGCTTGCTCTACGCCACTTCCAACGTCGGCGCTTCCCACATGGCGGGCGACTTGGCCTACATGGAGGTCTTCGGCGTGCCCAAGAAGCTGGATCCATTGGCTATCGAGCGCAAGCCGGCGTACATCAAGCATTTTGAGGACCTGTTCACCGTCATCGACGCGGCCGGGTTGTGCGTCTTCCTGTCCATCCGTTATCTGTGCGACGCCGATTACGAGGTCATGCCCACCCGGATGGCGGAGGCGCTCAGCCTCGCCACCGGCGCCGATTACACGGCGGAGAGCCTGATGCAGGCCGGGGAGCGGATCTACAACTTGGAGCGGATGTTCCTGGTCGAGGCCGGCTTCACCAGGGCGGACGACACGCTGCCCAAGCGGATGTTGGAGGAGCCCCTGCCCGAAGGCCCGGCCAAAGGTCACGTGGTCGAGCTGGACGTCATGTTGCCCGAGTTCTACCAATTGCGCGGCTGGGACGAGGACGGCGTCCCCACCGACGCCAAGCTAGAGGAACTGGGGCTGGCGCGCCAGGGTCTATGACAGAAAAAAACGGTCGGTACTACGACGCGGTCAAGGCGCTCACGGCGCGGCTGGTCGAGATCGACAGCGTCAGCCCGAACGTGGCGGGCGAGAACGCCTGCGCCGCCGAGATCCACGGCGCGCTGGCGGAACGGGGGCTGTCGCCCGCTTACTGGGAGATGGCGGACGGCCGCCACATCGTCTGGGCCATGGTGGAGGGCGGCGCTGTCCCACCGGACGCCGGGCGGCTCCCCACCGTGATTCTGCTGGGTCACCTGGACGTCGCCGGCGTCCAGGATTACGGCGCCAGCGTGGACCCGTTCGATTCTCGGGCCTTGCAAGACGGTCTGCTGGCGCAGTATGAGAAGAACCCGGATACCGGCGACGAATGCCTCCGCGACGCTGCCAGCGGACAATGGATGTTTGGGCGGGGCGCTTTCGATATGAAGAGCGGCGTCGCCGCCCAGATCGCCGTGATGGGGGCCTTGGCCGAGGCCCAGGATAGCCTGCCCGGCAACGTGTTGATGGTCGCCACGCCGGACGAGGAGGTCGAATCGGCCGGGACGATGGCCGCCGTCGAGCGGCTGGTCGAGCTGCGGGCGGCGCGCCGGCTGAACTACGTCGGCGTCATCAATTCCGATTACACCGCGCCGCGCGAACCGGGCGACGAGCAGCGCTACATCTACCGGGGCACGATCGGCAAGATGTTATGCTGCTTCTACGTCCGCGGTTGCGAGACGCACGTCGGCGAGGCCTTCCGCGGCCTGGACGCCAACCTCATCGCCTCCAACCTGATCCAGGAGACGAACCTGAACGCGGCCCTGTGCGACGAGGCGGACGGCGAGATCACGGTCCCGCCGCTCACCCAGAAGCAGCGGGATTTCAAGGCCCGTTACGACGCCCAGACGCCCATCTCGGCGCTCGTCCATTGTAGCTGCCTGGTCCACAGTTGGACGCCGCAAGACGTGCTGGTCAGGATGGTCGCCCTGGCGCAACGGGCGCTCAGCCGGGCCAACCATCGACGGATCGTCCAGTGGACCGCGTACGCCGCCCGTCAGAACAGCGCCACGCCGATTGAAGACCTGGGCGGGCGGGTGTGGACCTACCAGCAGCTTCACGAGGCGGTCACGGAGAGGATGGGCCGCGCCCCATTGGAACGAGAGTTGGAGGCGCGCGCCTTCGGTTACGTCCAGAAAGCCCGGCGCTTGCTGGCGCGATTATCGCCGGAGGAGCGGGATTTTCTGATCGACCATGGCCAGTTGGCGGGCATCGACAGCCGGGAGCGCAGTTTGACCATCGTCAAGGCGCTGGTGGAGATCGCCAGCCGCGAGGGCGTCTTCGACCCGCGGAAACCGGCGGTGCTGGTCTATTTCGCGCCGCCCTACTTCCCGCCCATCCGGGGGGATAGTGACTCCCGCTTGAACCGGGCAATAGCCGCCGAGGTGGACAGCGGGCGATACGGGGAGATCCAGTTCCGGGGCTTCTACCCCTATGTCTCCGACATCAGCTACGTGAAGGTCGACGACGCGGTCTACCAGAGTCTCCCGACGCTCAAGAAGAACTTCCCCCTGTGGCGAGATAGAGACGATGACGTCCGGGAGGATCTGCGGGGCGAGTATTTCACCGTCCCCTTCGACCTGATCCGCGAACTGGATTGCGACGTCGCCAACATCGGCCCGTGGGGGAAGGAGGCGCACGGCAAGGGGGAGCGGGTCTACATGCCCTACGCCTTCGAGACGCTTCCAGAATTGATGCACAATGTCGTCCGGCGCGTGCTCGGAAAGCCCATCGGATGATGAAGGCGCCATCCGTAAATTTACAACTTCCTGCATTTCGGCGATTCCAGAATTTAAAACCTCCCGCTTTGCTCGGCTTGGATCGCGTGCAACCTACGGGTTGCCGTCCAAGCCAAAATCAGACGAAACCGGCTGAATTTGGCTTGTTTAGCCACTGGATCTGACGATCCAGCGGGAGCAAGTGGGAGAATTATCTTCCTGGAAACACCTTTATGCGCTAAGCCACCGTCCTCGGGGGCGTCCTCAAGATCACAAAACCTGTTTCAGAAGTGTCATTTTGTTGCGGAAGTCGCCCTCAAGACGAGGGCTGAGAGCAGTCGCTCACAAAAACAAACTGATACCAAGGAGAAAAAATGACTTCAGATAACACTGTACCACAAATCGTCACCGATCTGCCGGGGCCAAAGGCGCGGGCGATCATCGAGACGGACAGGGCGGTCGTATCGCCCTCTCTGCCTCGGGCCTATCCGTTGGTGGTCGATCACGCCGCTGGTTGCGTGGTGACCGACGTGGATGGCAACCGCTTCCTCGATTTCGCGGCCGGCATCGCCGTCTGCGCCACCGGGCATTGCCACCCGCGGGTCGTCAAGGCGATCCAGGAACAGGCGGCCCGCCTCATTCACCTCTGCGGCGCCGATTTCTACGATCCGCTTTACATTGAGACGGCCGAGCGATTGGCCGCCGTCGCGCCTGGGTCCGGCGCGTGGAAGGTCTTCCTGAGCAATTCCGGGGCCGAGGCGGTGGAGGGCGCGTTGAAGTTGGCCCGCTACGCCACGGGACGGCATCGCTTTATCGCCTTCCTCGGCGCGTTCCACGGGCGGACGCTGGGCACGATCTCGCTGACGGCCAGCAAGCCCAAGTACCGCCGCCACTTTGGCCCCCTGATCACCGGCGTGACCCACGTGCCTTACGGCGACTGTCTCAACTGCCATTATCATCTGTCCTACCCCAGTTGCGAGTTGGCCTGCGTGGACTATATCGAACGGGAGATTTTCGCCCGCATCGCGCCGCCGGAGGACGTGGCGGCCATCATCGTCGAACCGATACAGGGCGAGGGAGGCTACGTCGTGCCGCCGCCCGATTGGCTGCCGGCCCTGCGCGCGCTCTGCGACCGGCATGGCATCCTGCTCATCGCCGACGAGATCCAGGCCGGGATGGGGCGGACGGGCAAGATGTTCGCCTGCGAGCACTTCGGCGTGACGCCCGACATCGTCACCGTCGCCAAGGGGATCGCCTCTGGCATGCCGTTGGGGGCCTTCATCGCCAAGGCGGACGTGATGACCTGGGCCAAGGGCGCCCACGGGAGCACGTTTGGGGGCAATCCGGTCTCCTGCGCGGCGGCCCTGGAGACGCTCAATCTGCTTGAGGGTGGGTTAATGGAGAACGCCGCCGTGGTGGGCGATTACGTCCTGGAACGTTTGCAACGCTTGCAAGAGGAATCCGCAATTGTGATCGACGCGCGTGGCCTGGGCCTGATGATCGGGGTGGAGTTTCAGACCGGCGAGCAGGCCGCCGCCGTGGCCGAGCGTTGTTTCCGGCAAGGGTTGATCGTCCTGGAGTGCGGCGACAAGGCGATCCGGATGTCTCCGCCGCTGGTGGTCGATCAAGCGGATGCGGATACGGCGCTCGACATTTTCGAAGCGGCCGTGACCGAGGTGGAGAATGCCTAACAAGCTGATGAGCATGCGGGACGCCATCGCCGCCCACGTCCACGACGGGGACAGCGTGGCGATCGAGGGGTTCACCGCCTGCATCTGCTTCGCCGCCGCCCACGAGATCATCCGCCAGGGGCGTCGCGACCTGACGCTATGCCGGATGACGCCCGATCTGATCTACGATCAGATGATCGCGGCCGGCTGCGCCCGCAAGATGGTGTTTTCCTACCTGGGCAACCCCGGCGTCGGGTCCCTGCACTGCGTGCGGCGGGCGGTGGAGAAGGACGTCCCCAGACCTCTCGAATTGGAGGAGTATTCCCATTTCGGGATGGTGGGGCGGTATTTGGCCGGCGCCTATCGCCTGCCCTTTTTCCCGCTGCGTTCCTATAAAGGGAGTGACCTGCCGGCGGTCAACGCGCGCATCCGCTCTGTCGATAGTCCCTACGGCGATGAGGCGATCGCCGTCGTGCCGCCACTCAACCCCGACGTTGCCATCCTCCACGCCCAGCGGGCCGACGCCGAGGGCGACACCCAGTTGTGGGGGCTGCTGGGCGTCCAGAAAGAGGTCGCCTTTGCCGCCCGCTGCGTCATCGTCGTGGTCGAGGAGGTCGTGGAAAACGACGTCATCCGTTCCGACCCCAATCGTACCATCATCCCCGGTTTGCTGGTGGACGCGCTCGTCCACGAGCCGTACGGGACGCATCCCTCCTACGTCCAGGGCTATTACGACCGGGATAACGCCTTCTACCTGGCCTGGGACGAGATTAGCCGGGGCGAGGCGGCGACCCAGGCGTGGCTCGATGAATGGGTCTACGGCGTACCGGATCGGGCTGCATACCTGGAGAAACTGGGGCCGGAGACGTGGGAACGGCTGGCGCCCGGCGAGGCGATGGCTGCGCCTGTGAACTATGGAGCATACCAATGACCCATTGCACACCCTCTGAAATGATGATCGTGGCGGCGGCGCGGGCGCTGGCTGGTGTGCGCACCGTGTTTGTCGGGGTGGGCCTGCCCAATAGCGCCTGCAACCTGGCGCGGCGGACGGTGTCCCCAAATCTGGAATTGATCTACGAGAGCGGCGTCTACGGCGCGCAACCCGCCCGGCTGCCGCTCTCCATCGGCGACCCGACGCTCATCAGCGGCGCGACGTCGGTCTGTTCGATGGCGGATCTGTTCGGGCTGTATCTGCAAGGCGGCCGCGTGGAGGTCGCTTTCCTGGGCGGCGCGCAGATCGACCGCTTCGGCAATCTGAACACCACCGTCATCGGCGATTGGCAGCGACCCAAGGTCCGCTTGCCGGGCAGCGGCGGCGCGTGCGAGATCGCCATCAATGCCCAACAGATTTTCGTGATTATGCGGCTCAAGCGGCGGGCCTTCGTTGAAAGGCTCCACTTCCTCACCAGCCCGGGACACATCGGCGGCGGGGGCGAGCGGGCCGCGTTGAGGCTCCCGGGAAACGGACCCCAATTGGTCGTCACCGACAAATGCGTGTTCCGTTTCGACGAGGCGACAGGCGAGATGGTGTTGCACAGCCTCCATCCGGAGGTCGAACTGGTCGAGGTGCAGGAAGCGGTCGGGTGGGAGCTGAACATCGCCCCCAACCTGGGCGAGACAGAACTTCCGACCGACGAGGACCTGCGCTTGCTGCGGGAGGAACTGGACCCGCAGGGATTATACCGTTAAGGAGATTTGTAATGGCCGAAAGGCGACCCTATCAAAGTATCCCGCTGTGGCAAGACGTGGATGATGCGCAATGGAACGACTGGCGATGGCAGATCGCCAATCGAATTACGACCGTCGAACAACTGGGCCAGGTGATCAACCTGACGGAGGAGGAGCGGCGCGTCATCGGGGAATCGCTGAACACCCTGCGGATGTCCATCACGCCCTACTACGCCAGCTTGATGGACCCCGACGACCCCGCCTGCCCCATTCGGATGCGGGCGGTCCCGACGATGCTCGAGACGCAGATCCGGGATGAGGATCAGGTGGACCCGTTGGCCGAGGACACCGATTCCCCGGTGCGGGGGCTGACCCATCGCTACCCCGACCGGATTTTATTCCTGGTGACCGACCAATGCTCGATGTATTGCCGTCACTGTACCCGGCGGCGCATGGCGGGCGAGACGGACCAACCGCTCCCCCAATCCCAGATCGACGAGATGATCGCCTACGTCCGGGAGACCAGGGGCGTGCGCGACGTCCTGTTGAGCGGCGGCGACCCGCTGACCTTTACGACCGACAAGCTGGAATACATCGTGGCCCGGCTGCACGAGATCCCCCACGTGGAGATTGTGCGCTACGGCTCCGCCGTGCCGGTGGTGATGCCCCAGCGAATCACCGACGAATTGGTCCAGATGATGAAGAAGTACCAGCCGGTGTGGCTCAACACCCACTTCAACCATCCCCGGGAAGTCACGCCGGAATCCCGGCGGGCGCTGGCTAAATTGGCCGACAATGGCATCGTGCTGGGCAACCAGAGTGTGCTTCTCAAGGGGGTCAACGATTGTCCCTACATCATGAAGGAACTGGTGCAACGGCTGGTGCATAACCGCGTCCGCCCCTACTACATCTACCAATGCGATCTCTCGCAGGGCATCGGGCACTTTCGCACCTCCATCGGCAAGGGGATCGAGATCATTGAGCATCTGTGGGGGCACACCACCGGGTTTGCGGTGCCCCGGTACATCAAGGACGTCGGCGGCGGGGTGGGGAAGACGCCCATCGACCCCTGCTACATCATCAGCAGGAGCGAGCGCATGGTGATCTTTAGAAATTACGAAGGAACCATCGGCCGGTATATTGAGCCTGAACCGGAGGAGACCCGCTCCGGCGGCTGCCCGGAGCAATGCCAGATATGCGAGGAACGGAAACGGCGTGGCCTGGACCAACCCCAGGTCGGCCTGGAGCAGCTCTTCAGCGGCGAGGTGAGCGCTCTCGAACCGGCCCACCTCGATCGACACGAAAGGAATCAAATGGCGCGCGCCAAACGGGGCGCGTGAATAAGGCGTGTGTGAAATTGAGGAGGACATATGACTGACGTAGTGATCGTTTCGGCGGTGCGCACACCGATCGGGAAATTCAACGGGGCGCTCAAGGACGTATCGGCGGTCGAGTTAGGCCGCATCGTGGCCGAGGAGGCCCTGAAGCGGGCCGGATTGACGCCGGAGGACATGGACGAGGTCATCTTCGGCAACGCGCGGCAGGCGGGCAACCGGCCTAACCCGGCCCGTCAGATCGGCTTTCGGGCCGGCGTGCCGGTCGATCGGCCGGCGTTCACCATCAACAAAGCCTGCGGCAGCGGGACCAAGGCCATCACCCTGGCCTGTCAATCCATCCTCACCGGTGAGAACGAGATCGTCCTCGCCGGCGGGGTGGAGCAGATGTCGCAAATCCCCTACCTGTTGATGGGCGCCCGCTGGGGCTACCGCCTGGGCGACGACGTGCTGGTGGACGCGATGCACCGGGACGGCTATTATTGCCCGTTGGCGGAGATGATGATGGGCCGCACGGCCGAGGTGCTGGTGGATGAATACGGCATCAGCCGGGAGGCGCAGGATCAATTCGCCCTGGAAAGCCATCGCAAGGCAGTGCAGGCCTGGGAGGAGGGCCGCTTTGACGCGGAAGTCGTAGCGGTCGACGCGCCGGGTCGCCGGGGCGCGACGATGCGCGTGGACAAGGACGAGCGCCCGCGCCCAGATACCAGCATGGACAAGCTGGCCCGCCTCGCGCCGGTCTTCAAAGAGGATGGGACCGTCACGGCCGGCAACGCCAGCGGCATCACCGACGGCGCGGCGGCGTTGGTCATTATGCAGGCGGAGCGAGCCCAGGCGCTGGGCGTCGAGCCGTTGGCCCGCATTGAGGCCTTCGCCAGCGCCGGGGTCGACCCACGTCGTATGGGCATGGGGCCGGTGCCCGCCACGCGCAAGGCGCTGGCCCAGACCGGGCTCTCGCTGGACGACGTCGGATTGATCGAACTCAATGAGGCCTTCGCCGCCCAGGCGCTGGCTGTGGAACACGAGCTGGATTGGGACGTCGAGCGGCGCAACGTCCACGGCGGGGCGATTGCGCTCGGCCATCCCACCGGCTGCACCGGCGCGCGCATCGTCGTCACGCTGCTCTACGCCATGCAGCAGCGGGACGTCGAGCTGGGGTTGGCGACGCTGTGCGTCAGCGGTGGGTTGGGGATGTCGATCCTGGTGCGGAGGATTTAGCGGCATGAACACAGGTCACAATCATGCTTCGGCACACGTCTTCTACCGGCGGGCCGGACATCTTCACCCGGCGGCCGAGCGCGGAGAGGGGGTCTACCTGTACGACGCTGACGGGAAGCGCTATATCGACGCCTCCGGCGGGGCGCTCGTGGTCAACGTCGGGCACGGCGTGCGCGAGATTGCGGACGCGATCGGGCGACAGGCCGCGCAAATGGCCTATGCGCATCCCACGATGTTCACCAGCCGCCCGCTGGAGACGTACGCCGAGGCGCTGGCGGCGGTCACGCCTCTGCCGGACGCGCGCTTCTATCCTATGTGCAGCGGTTCCGAGGCGATAGAGACGGCGATCAAATTGGCGCGACAGGTCCAGGTGGAGCGCGGGCAGGCGGGGCGTCACCTGATCGTCGCCCGCTGGCAATCCTATCACGGCGCGACGCTGGGCGCGTTGGCGATGACGGGTAAGCCGAAGATGCGTCGCCCGTTCCAGCCGATGCTGCCAGAGGCGCCCCATATCCCGTCGCCCTATTGCTACCGCTGCCCGTATGGGCTGACGCATCCCGGTTGCGGGATGCGCTGCGCCGAGGCGTTGGCCGACGAGATCAAGCGGGTGGGGGCGGAGAACGTCGCCGCCTTCCTCGCCGAATCGGTCAGCGGGGCGACGTTGGGCGCGGTCGTCCCGCCGCCGGAATACTGGCCCCGCATCCGCGAGATTTGCGACGAGTACGGCCTGCTGCTGATCGTCGATGAGGTCATGGCCGGTTTCGGGCGCACGGGGCGCTGGTTCGGTTTTGAGCATTGGGATATTGTGCCTGACCTGGTGACGATGGGCAAGGGGACGACCGGCGGCTATTTTCCGCTTTCCATCACCGCCGTGCGCGGCGAATGGGCCGACGTCATTCTGAACGGCAGCGGCGATTTCGTGCACGGCGGAACCTTCTCCCATCACGCGGTGGGCGCGGCCGCCGGGTTGGCGACCCTGCGCTACATCCAGGCGCACGACCTGGCGACGGCGTCTGCGGAGAAGGGTGAGCTGCTGGGGCGGAAATTGCGCGCCGGATTGGCGGACCAGGCCTGCGTGGGCGACGTGCGCGGGATCGGGTTGATGTGGGGCGTGGAGTTCGTGGCCGAGCGGGCCAGCAAGGCGACCTTCCCGGCCAAATTGCATTTCGGCCAGCGCGTGGCGGATGCGGCGTTCGAACGGGGGCTGATCGTCTACCCGGGTAGCGGCTGCGCCGACGGTGTATCCGGCGATTCGCTGATGTTGGGGCCGCCGCTCGTCATCACCGGGGCGCAGATCGACGAGGTCGTCGCCATCTTGCGCGTAGCGATTGAAACGACACTCGCGTCTATAGCGCCTGTGCGATGAGGGCGGCTATCCGGGCGTTGTTGAGCAGGAGCGCCTCGTTGGCCCGGCGCGTGCGCCCGTCGCTCAGTTCGACCAGGCGCGCCAGCAAGAACGGCGTCAGCGCTTTGCCGCTCACGCCTTGCTGTTCCGCCTCGTTCACCGCCTGAACGATAGCGCGTTCCGCCGCTTCGGCGGGGAATTCGTCGCTTTCGGGCACGGGCGCGCAGACGAGGAGCGCCGCCGAAAGGCCCAGCGCCGCGCGCGCCCGCGCCATCCGCGCGACCTCCTCCGGCGTATCGACCCGCGCGTCCACCCGTAGGCCGGATCGTCGGCTGTAGAAGGCGGGGAACTCGTCCGTTTTCCAGCCGATCACCGGCGCGCCGTGCGTCTCCAGGTATTCCATCGTGCGCGGCAGGTCGAGAATCGCCTTGGCCCCGGCGCACACGACGACGATGGGCGTCGAGGCCAGGGTGGGCAGGTCGGCCGAGACGTCTTCCGGGTGTCCTCGATGCACGCCGCCGATCCCGCCGGTGGCGAAGACGCGGATCCCGGCCCGGTGGGCCAGGCGCGCGGTCGCGGCGACCGTCGCGCCGCCGTTCCCGCCCTGCGCCAGCACGATGGGCAAATCCCGCACGCTGACCTTGCGGGCGCGCTCGTCCTCCGCCAGGCGCGCCAGTTCTGCTTCCAACAGGCCGATCCGGGGCTCGCCGTCCAGCACGGCGATGGTCGCCGGTACGCCGCCGGCCTCCCGAACCGCCGCCTGTATCTGTAGGGCAATCTCCAAATTCGCCGGGCGGGGGAAGCCGTGGGTGATCAGCGCCGATTCCAGCGCGACGACGGGCGCTCTACGGCCTGCGGATGCGCTCGCCAGAAGCTGTTCTATCTGAGGGGCCACGCGAATCTCGCCGCTCACGTCTCTGTATTCTCCCCATACGCGCCGCTCAGGTATTTCTCCAATCGGCGTCCGACCACGACGTAACGGAAATCCTCCCCCTGCAACACGCGCGCGGCGCCGTAAAACCCGTAAACCACGACGGCGACCCCGACCAACATCAACAGCCCCATGATGCAGAATGGGGCTATGGATGACAGGATGGTCAAAATGCCGCTGATGATCCCATTGGAACGGCTTAGCGTGAAGCTGGAAAACATCATCGCGGAGAAGGAGCACATATAGCAGACGAATCCGAACCCTCCCAGAAAGACCAGTGAAAGTTGATAGGCCAGCGCCTGTAGCGCCTGGAAAGCTACAAAACGGGATTTTTCCCGCTGTGTCGCCCAGATGACGACCGCGCCGATTATGCCCCAAAGTGGGATGATCACGCTGGCGTGGGCCAGCGCGGCCATAATATGATCGTCCTTTGTGATGCCGGCCGACGTTTCTTCAGCAGTCATTTTTCCTCCTTACGCTTAACTGTCGCCCAATAACTTGATCGCCAACCGGGCGTAGACCTCGGCCGCCCGGTAGACGTCCTCCAGGCAGACCCGTTCGTCGGCGGTATGCGCCCGGCAGGCGTCCCCGGGCCCAAAGCCGATGGTCGGGATGCCGGCCTCTCCGGCCGTGTAGGTCCCTTCGGTCGAGAATTCCCAGTGGATGATCTGGGGGCGATGGCGCAACTGCTCCCGGATGGCCTGGACCGCGTTCACGACGAGCGGGTGATCCTCCGCCAGTACCCAGGCCGGGTAGAACTCGCGCGTGCGACGCGGGTAGCCGGTGTAACTCTCGATCTCATATTCGGCTACTTGCACGTCCGCCCGCACACCTTCGCGGGCGATGACCCGCTGCACTTCGGCCATGGCCTTCGTCTCGTTTTCTCCCAGCGTCAACCGCCGATCGATCACGATCTCGCAGCGATAGGGGATCGCGTTGCGGCTGCTGGCGTAGGATTTGATGTCGGTGACGGCCAACGAGCCCGCTCCCAGGAAGTCGTCCTCGGCCAATTGCCCGGACAGCAACTCCAATCCGAAGACCAGACGGGCGGTCGAATAGATGGCGTTATCGCCCAGGTGGGGGCTGGCTGCGTGGGCCGAACGTCCGTGGGTCGCCAATTGCATCTCCAGGCGGCCGCGCTGTCCCCGGCTGACGTTCAAATTCGTCGGTTCGCCCAGCACGACCCAATCTGGATGGACGCCCTCCTCCTCGATCAACACTCGCGATCCCAGCCCCTCGGACGGCTCTTCCTGCACCACGCAAGCCACGACGACATCGCCGTTCAGTGTGGCGCCGGAATCGCGCAGGAGTTTGGCCCCGTAGATCATGGCCGCCAGACCGCCTTTCATGTCGCAAGCGCCCAGGCCGTAAAGCAGGCCGTCGACGATTTCGGCGCCGAAGGGGTCGCGCGTCCAGGCGGCGGGGTCGCTCACCTGGACCGTGTCCATATGCCCGTTCAACATCAGCAGGCGATCTGAGCCCGGCCCGACCCAACCGACGACGTTGCCGATCCGGTCGACGCGCACATCTCGTAGGCCGACGCGCGCCATTTCCTCCATCACCCGCTCGGCTGCCGCGCCTTCATCCGTTGATGGGCTGGGGATGCGCACCAAATCACATAAAAACGCTTTCAAATGCTTTCGATCTTGTCGACTGAGTCTCAATTTGCTCATAGGGAAGGTGAAGCTTTCTGTTACACTTGTTCAGATAGGACGCTCAAACGATTGTGCCGGTCTGGGTGATGCGTCATTGCGTCATTCGACAGCGAATTGTAAGCCGAAATTGGCTGTTCGTCAAGATATAGCGGAATGCGGCCTATCACGAAGCGGGGTCGCGTTTCAACCAGGGCCACTGCGGCGGTCGTAGCCGGCGGCCCTGTCCTACGTAGTAGGCCCACCACTCAATTCCCAGTACGAGCAGGGCCGCTATCGCTAACCAGGGCCAGAATTCGCGTCGTCCTTGTTCTTCTTTTTGGTCGATGGCGCTGATCTCCGTCTGACCGATCTGTATGACGTCCTGGGGCGTGATGTTCGACTCGACCGGATCGAACAGATTGACGGCGAAATAGGCGACCGGCGGGGCCGACTGGGCGAATTCGCCCTCCTGTTCGACTGCGTAGACGCCCAGCCGGTCGGTGTCCGCGAAGACGGGCTGCTGTCGCTCGCCGACGGGCAGTTCGTGCCGCGCGCCGTCTGGCCCGGTGACCCATAACGTCGTCGTCTCGGGCGCCGGCTGGATGGGCGCCGCTTCGCCCACGTGGACGACGCTCGGCATAGTCGCTTGCCCCCGGGGGAGTAGCCAGTTGACCAGGTTCGCCGTCAGAATCGGGAACGCAATTTGCAGCGGCAGGTCAGAATCCCGCAGGTCGAAGGTCAACACGGCTAAGCGGCCCGCTGGGCGCTCGGCGACGAAGAATAATGGCCCGCCCGCCGACTCGATCAGCACGCGCGCTCCCGGCGGCGGCTCGACCACCCGAGCTCGCAGCACGTGGAGTTGGCTGACGTCCACGTGGCGCAGGAGAGGGGCATCTCGCTGCACGCGCGTGACAGCGGTCTCGGTGAATGCGCCGCCCACTCGAAGGGTAAATTCATCTTCGACTGAGGTTTGGGGGCCGACGAGCCACAGGTTGCCGCCGGGCAGCGTCCCGGTGACGGGGCCGTCGAACACGTAGAGCGCGTATGGCTCTTCTGGCAGCGGTTGATCGGGCGCTAGCCGCACCAGGTCGACGCCCGCCAGACCTCCCAGCGCCCGTTCCAGGAAGAGATTACCCTCGGAGACGAGCAGCACCTGCCCAGAAGCCGGTGGGGAATGGACCGCCCACACCTGGTCGTCCAGCGGCAGGGCGTCCTCCGTCTTCAAGTTGGCCTCCAGGAAGCTGGCGTTGTAGGGTGCGTCGGTCAGCGTCAGGTCGGCGTTTCCCTGGGCCGGGATCGACAGGCGACGGGCGTCGAAGAGGACGCCGTCGGCCGAAAATTCGACCAGCGTCTCGGCGTCGGCGTCCCGGTAGTTGGCCGCGCGCAGGAACACCTGGGGGCCGTCCGGCCCCTCTCGCGTCGCCAGGGTGGTGATCGCCAGGTTGTCCCGCCCGCCGCCGACGCTCACGAAGCGCGCTTCTCCCGGCAGCGAGGGCAGCGTTTCGCGCATCGCCCCGTCGGAGATGATGATTGCGCGGGTGTCTGGCGCGCCCATCGCGCTTGCCGAGGCCAAGGCGAAGGCCGCTTCCCAATCGGCGGGCCCATCGGTGGGACTGGCTGCTTCGAGGGCGTCTCGCAAGAACGCGCGGTCGCCCGTGGCGGAGGCCAGCGTCTGGGGCTGCGGCCCCACGGCGATGATGGAGGCTATATCCCCCGCGCCCAGGCCGTCAATGATCTCCCGTGCGGCCCTGACGGCGGCGTCGAAACGGGTCGGTTCCACGTCCCGGGCTTGCATGCTGGCCGAGGCATCGAGCAACACAATCACGCTGCCGCTGACGACCTTTGGGGCCAGGATATAAGGCCGCGCCAGCGCCAGGACGAGCAAACTTAGGATGATCAATTGTAATAGCAGGAGCAAGTTGCGCCGCAGGCGTTGCCAGGGGGCGTTGGCCTCCCGGTCGCGCAGGAGGCGCTGCCACAGGAGGGTGCTGGAAACGAGCACGTCCCGCCGCCGGAGTTTGAGCATGTAGAGCAGGATGATGGGGATGCTCAGTGCGGCGAAAGCGAGCGCGAGGGGTGTGAGAAAGTTCATGAGACGTTGAGTTTTAGTTAAACGTTGTAGTTTCAGCCAGGGCGCGCTCGACCGCCGCCAGGGTCGGTTCCACGACTGGTGGGCGCTCTCCGACCGCCCGCATCACGCTGGCGATGTCTTTGAGGCCGGAACCGGTCGAGAGCACGACGACGCGCTCATCCCTTCCGATGACGCCGCGCTCAATCCCTTTCAACAGCCCGGCGTAGGCCGCCGCCGCCGCCGGTTCGGCGAAGACGCCGACCTCACGGGCCATGGCCGGGATGGCGGTCAGAATTTCCTCGTCGCTCACGCGGAGATATGCGCCGTCGGTCGTGCGCGCTGCGCGCAGGGCCTTGTTGCGATCCCGCGGCAGGCCGGCGACGATACTGTCGGCTACCGAGTGGGCGTCCACCGGCGTCATCTCCCACCCCTGGATTCCCCGTTCCCAGGCGTCGACCAGCGGAGATGAGCCGGCCGCCTGCACGCCGACGATGCGCGGCATGCGCTCGATCCAGCCCAGGGTCAGGAGGTCGCGCAACCCCTTGTGCACGCCGCCGATGATGCATCCATCGCCGACCGGCACGACGATCACGTCCGGCGCCCGCCAATCCAATTGCTCGCAGATCTCGTAGGCGACCGTCTTCTTGCCCTCGGTCATATAGGGGTTGTAACCGGTGTTGCGGTTGTACCACCCGAAGGCCTCGGCCGCCGCCAGGCACAGGTCGAACGCCTGATCGTACGTCCCGTCAACCAGCATGACGGTCGAGCCATAGGCCAGCAGTTGGGCGATCTTGGCCTCGGGGGCGGTGCGGGGCACGAAGATGACGTTGGCCTGGTCCACCGCCGCGCACATGCCGGCAAGCGCCGCCGCGGCGTTGCCGGTGCTGGCGGTCGTCACGACCGCGTAATCCAGTTCGCGCGCCTTGACCACCGCGATGGCAGAGGCCCGATCCTTGAGCGACGCGGTCGGTTGGCGGCCGTCGTCCTTGATCCATAAGTGTTTCACGCCCAGTCGCTCGGCCAGGTCCGGCGCCGGGTAGAGCGGCGTCCAACCGACGACGCTCAACGGGCTGACCGGGTAGCAGAGCGCCCGCGCCGCGCCCGGATCGACGGGCAGCAGCGGCAGGTAGCGCCAGATAGAACGCGCGGCATCGTCGTCCAGCCGTTGGCGGGTCATACGCCGGGCAATCTGCTCGTAATCATACAACACATCGAGCGTGCCATCGTGACCGTGCCGAGGGCAGACGTAATCGACCTGATCGACGGTGTACGCCGCGCCGCAGATCGTGCATTTGAGACCCTCAACGTGATCCATCATATTATGTCCTATGTCCTATGTCCTACGTTAGCGTGTGATCCAGGTGCCGGTTTTTTTCTCTAATGCGTCGGCGATGCTCTTGGGATCGGTGACCAGCGCTTGCCCTTCCGGATACGCTTCCAGAAAATCTAAGATGGCGTCAATCTTGGGGCCCATGCTGCCGGGCTTGAAGTGGCCTTCGGCCTGGTAGGCGCGGGCTTCCGCCGCCGTCATCTCGCCCAACCATTGCTGGTCCGGTTCGTTGAAATTGATGGCGACCTGGGGCACGGCTGTGGAGATGAGGAACAGGTCCACCTGGAGTTCCTGGGCCAACAGGCTGGTCGCGCGGTCTTTGTCGATGACGGCCCGTGTACCGACCAGGTTCCCGTCCTTGTCCCGGATCACTGGGATGCCGCCGCCGCCGACGGCGATGACGATGAAGCCTTGCTCGACCAGGGTCTGGATGACGTCCAGCTCGATGATCTCCAAGGGGAAGGGGGAGGCGATGACGCGCCGCCATCCCCGGCCCGCGTCCTCGACCACGCGCCACCCTTCGTCCTCGAACACGCGGGCTTTCTCCTCGCTCGTAAAACCGCCGATGCCCTTGGTGGGGTTCTGGAAGGCCGGGTCGTCCTTGTCGACCAGGACCTGGGTCACCACGCTGGCGATGGGCCGGTCGATGCCCCGCTCCTGGAACTCGTTGCGCAGGGTCTGGGCGATCATGTAGCCAATCGACCCCTGCGTATCGGCGCCGATCATGTCCAGCGGCGTCGTGTGCAACTCGTGCGCCGCCAACTCGTTCCGCCGGAGGATGAAACCGACTTGCGGGCCGTTCCCATGGGTGATGACCAGGTTCCAGCCTCGCTCAATCATATCGGCGATGTGTTTGCAAGTCTCCTGAACCGCTCGCCATTGCGAGGGCACGTCCTCGTGCTGCTTGTCGATGATGAGGGAGTTGCCGCCAATGGCGACAACTGCGAGTTTACGTTTTGTCATTTATTCTTTCTCCTTGTATAAAGCTAACTTGTGTGAATACTAGATTAGTATACTTTTGCCGAAAGTCTTTGTCAAGCTTTGCCACACGCCAAATTGTGCGGGTGGTTTAACAATCCCAGGTTGGACGGCTTCTGGAAACGATCTGGAAGGCGCAGGCATCCAGCGAGGCTGGCGCAAATCATCGAGGCCGTTCCCGCCTTCGCCCGATGACTGCTTGACAAATCCACTGATTAGGATAAAATGTCGGCAGTGACGAGATAGCTCAGCTTGCTAGAGTGCTTGACTGAACTTCTTGAGGGCCAAAATTCTTTACAGATGAGACAAGATTTTACCGCGGAGTGCGCAGGTAACACCGAGAAAAACGAACACATGCTCTATACTCCTGGCGCACTCTTTAGCAAATGTTCACCTCGCCGGTTTGAGGCGCAGCTTCGTTAGACATTTAGTGGAAGAGAAACCCCCCGGACATCAGCCGGGGGGTTTTTTTTGGAGTAGAGAGACTAATAATTGCTCTAGCCCCTGGGACAGGGGTGCTAATCGGCCTGAGGAAGGGGCTTGGAGCAAAATTTTGGGGTCTTAGAGGGCTTTTGTGATGACATTTAAGCTGGGTAAATATCGCATACAACAAGAGCTGGGCCGGGGCGCGATGGCGATTGTCTATCGGGGGTACGATCCTGACTTGGGGCGCGAAGTCGCCATCAAAATGTTGCCGTCGCATATGGCGGGGCAGGCGGGTCTTGTCGAGCGTTTCTTGCGCGAGGCGCGGGCCGCCGCGCGGCTTAAACATCCCAATATCGTCACCGTTTACGATGTGGGACAGGATGGCGACCATTACTACTTTGTGATGGAATACCTGGAGGGCTTGGAGTTAAGCGATTATATCCAACGTCGCGGCCCATTGCCATTGGATGAGGTGGTGGGCATTGTGCGCCCCCTGGCGGCTGCGCTTGATTACGCGCATCGCAACGGCGTCGTTCACCGCGATATCAAGCCCGGCAACATCGTGATCGGCGCACAGGGTGAACCGAAATTGACTGATTTCGGCATCGCGCGGGCGACGGAGGAGGCTCGTCTGACCTCAACGGGCGCGATTGTAGGGACGCCGCAATATATGGCTCCGGAGCAAGCGCGCGGTCAAGAAGCTGAACCGCGCAGCGATCAGTATAGCCTGGCGATTGTGGCCTATCAGTTGTTAACTGGTCAGGTTCCTTTTGAGGCGGATAGCATCGTTGGATTGTTGTACAAAGTGACGCACGAACCGCCGCCGCCGATCCTGCATGTCCGGCCCGATTTGCCGCCCCAAGCAGGCGCGGTCTTCGAGCGCGTTATGGAGAAGTCCCCTGTCGATCGCTATCCTACGGTGACAGCTTTCGTGACAGCGCTGGAACGGGCGCTCGGCGTCCAGGCGACGACTGTTGTCCCGCCCTCGACGCCGGTTCCCATCGCGACGGTTTCGGGCAGCGATGCCGATCGCCCCACGTTGATTTCAGAGAGCGCGGCGCCGGAGCGCCCCCCTTCGCAACCAGAGACGCAGCCAGTTGCGCCTTTCTGGCGACGTGCGCCCATCTGGGTCTGGGCGATCGGTGGGTTGGTCGTGCTTGTGTCGCTTGTGTTGCTCGTCTTGCTCGTTGCGAGTTTGATGCGCGGGTGTACGCCAGAGTCGCCCGCTCCGTCGGCGTCTCCGCTGGAATCGCCGTTGGAGACGCCTATCCCTGAAGAGGATGTCCTCCTGCGCGCGACTTCTACGCCGAGACCAGAGAGCGTAGACAATGTATGGGTGATGCGCGGCCCCGTAGCGACGAGCGTACAAGTCAATCAATTGGCGTTGGCTTCGCAGACCGATTCTGTAGTCTACGCAGCCACCGATCGAGGTCTTTACTATAGCGATGACGGAGGCGAGTATTGGGAAGCGCGCAATGTTGGCTTGGGGCGCTATGGCGAGCTGTTCATCAGCGCGCTGGCGTTGGAACCGGGCGATGGGCAGACGTTGATTGTGGGTACCTGGGGCTATGGATTGCTGCGCTCTAGCGACGGGGGCGCCCGCTGGTCCCGCCTGGCGGACCCGCTGGGCGGGTTGAACGCGGTCGCGCTCGACCGGCAAGCCCATCCGCCGCTCGTCGCGGGCGGGCCGAGTTACGACTCTCAGGATGCAGATGATCTACGCGCGGAACCGCCCGCGCGCACGGCGATTCGATGTATCGCCATCCATCCTGGGAATTCTTCGGAGATCGTGGCCTGCCTTGGCGATGGACGCGGCCTCTACCGCAGCACAGATGGCGGAGCGAGTTGGCGCAAGCTCAACGTTGGAACCGGAAGCGCGCGACAGTTCGTTTTTGCGCCCTCGGATGCGCAGGTGCAATATGCGTCGTTCGGATCTTGGCTCGAAAGCGGCGGTCTCTATCGCTCGACTGATGGAGGCGCAAGCTGGGCAGAAATCGGGCTTGACGTCATAGAGGGCACAGCGCTCGCGCTGGCGGTGCATCCGGCGGATGCGGAAACGCTGCTGGCAGGGACGGCGGTTGGTGCGCTCTATCGCAGCACAGACGGCGGCGCGACCTGGACGGAGGTTGGCGAGAATCTCGATGCTGAGGCATTCCACACGCTCGTGTTTGTGGGCGATACGGCTTACGCGGGGACTGATACAGCGCTCTATGCCAGCGCGGACGGCGGCGCGACCTGGACTGTGGTCGAGCGAGGTCTCGGCGGGCCAGTGCGCACGATGGCAGCCTCTCCTGATGGCGTGATCCTCGTGGGCGCGGGGCAGTTCCCGACGGGCGGCGTCTACAAGCAGACTGCACCCGGAACCGATTTCGCGCTCAAGCTGGATGGGATGCAGGATGTCGTCGTATTGGATATTGTGTCGATCGACGATGTGCTCTACGTGGCGACGTGGGGCGCGGGCGTGTTCCGCAGTGCGGACGACGGCGCGACGTGGTCGCACGTTGATCTCGCCGCGCCTTACGTCACCAGGTTGACGGTTGCGCCGGGCGATCCACCGATCTTGTGGGCGGCTACGGCTTATAGCGATTGGGGCTTCTTCCGGAGTGAGGATGGGGCGCGCACGTGGCATGAAGTGGGGCGCGCGTCTCCAGCAGCTTCCGCTTGGGATGTAGATGTGTTGGATGGCGCGTCTAGGTCTACGAATCTTCTCGCAGCGACTTCTGCAGGTGTGTATTACAGCGCGGACGGCGGCGAGACGTGGCAATTGGCGGGGCTTACGTCTCCGGTGTTGCGCGTTTGTCGCTTCCCTGGGAGCATGCACTGGCTCGCGGCGACGTATGGCAAGGGCGTTTTCTACAGCCCCGATGGGCGCGCGTGGTACGCAGCGAATGTGGGTATCCCGTCGGAAGGAGACGCGCGGTATATCTACGACCTTTCGTGCAAAGCGCAGGCTGACGGGACAGCTTACGCAGCGGGCGCGGATATCTACCAGACGCGGGATTACGGCGCCCATTGGGCGGCGATGGACGCGGCCTTGCCGGATGATTACTTCGAGACGGTGACCGCGTCGCCTAACGGGCGATATGTGCTTGGCGGGAGCAGTCGTAGCGGCGTGTTTATGTATACGCAGGAGAAAGCCTGGTCGTCGCTTAAGGCTACCCTGGATGAGCAGCGCATTCGATCGCTGGCTATCATAACGGAGCCTCGCCTGCGCGTCTTTGCGGGGACGGACGGACGTGGCGTGTGGAGTTATCGTTTAACGGATGCGCCTGTGTTGTCTGGGTCTGAGGCGCGTATCTATTTGCCGTTGATCTCCCGTGGCGCAACTCCACTGCTAGGCGAGCGTTATGAATCCAATAACACCATCTGGCAAGCGCGGGCTGTGAGGATGCCGGGGCAGATCGCTTCGTACATTGAGACCAACGATGATGAGGATTTCTATCGTTTCGACGTGCAGACGATAGCCCCGTTTACAGTGAGCCTGACGCATCTCCCGGCGGGTTTGGATTATAACCTGGCGTTATACGATAGAAGTCGCACATTTGTCGCCGGTTCCTATTGGCCGGCCGGATATGAGGAGACGATCATCTTCCAACCGACAGTGTCAGGGCGCTACTACGTGCGGGTCTATTCGAGCGGGGGAAGCGACGCAGAGGCCGCATATCAGTTGACATTGACGCAAGCGGCGGATGATGAGGTATTGGTGGGAGACCTATATGGTTCTGTGACCGAGAATGGACGCGCGCTCGCCGATGTACCTATCGTATTATACTACGATAGCGGCTATCGCGTCACGCGCATCAACACATTGACCGGGCGCGATGGTGCGTATCATTTCCGTAATCTACCCGATCTGCCAGTTGGGCATACCTATTCCGTCGTCTATCCCAATTACGAGGGGAACGCCAGCCGGTTGGCCTACTGGATTTGTCGATCTCCTGAGGAGTATGTCGCAGGCGACGAGGTCGAAACTTGTGTGTTCGATGTGGCGGCGGTTGATTTGTATGTCCCGGCCCACGAGTCGGTGGTCAATCCGCCTGTGATGTTCACGTGGGAAGCGCGCGACGCGGCGGATGAGGTGTATTACGTGCGCGTGCGATCGCGAGATGGACAAACGGTGTGGCGCAGCGCCGCGCTGGAGCGTGGGACATATACGTTGGATGCGCTTACAGAGAGTCTCGAGAACAACGTAGCCTATCAGTGGGATGTGGTGATCGCCAACGAGGCGGCGGGTTACGGGTTGTCACACTACTATCGCCAGATCACATTCTCCACGCGGGTGGAAGAGTCAAGGGTAGATACGCCCGGTGAGGTGCAGCATCCTGACGGGCTGAAGAGATTGCCGCCTCTGCCCGAGGCAGTGGTTGGCCCGTGGAGACGTTGATGAAAGTTAGACGTTGTTCTCTCCAGGTGTCATCATCGGTGAATATCTTCTTACAATAAAACGGGGTTACCCTGCTCCCCACTGGGACCAATTGGTGTAATCTGGCAGCAGAAGCGCCGGGTTTGAAACCCGGCGTGAGCCCCTCCTCGGAATCGGACGTGAGCTCCCCGGAATTCGATAAGGTTGTTCCTCTCTCATCTCTCCTCGCGCGCATAGGCCGTCATCAGCGCGGCCGGCGCGCCGATGCGCCGTTTGGCGACCTGACCCGAACTCAACCACAAGACCAGGATGGTCAGCAGGAACGGCAGCATGTTGAGCAGGTTGGGCGAAATGCCCAGCGGCTGTAAGCGGTACTGCAAGACGCGCACGCCGCCGAACATATAGGCGCCGAGCAGCGCGCGGCGTGGATCCCAGATGGCGAATATGGTCAGCGCGATGACGATCCAACCCGCGCCGGCGGTCATACCTTCGACCCAGGCGGGGGCGTAGGCCATCGAAAGGTACGCGCCGCCGAGGCCGGCCATAAGGCCGCCAAACATGACCGCCGCGTAGCGCACCAGGTGGACGTTGACCCCTTGGGCGTCGGCGGCGGCGGGATTTTCGCCGACCGAGCGCAGGGTCAAACCGACGCGCGTTTTGTACAGCACGAACCACAAAAGCGGGACCAGCAGGATGCTGAAGTAAACCATCCCATCGAAACGGAACAGCAGGATGCCGATGATCGGGATGTCGCGCAAGACAGGGATGTGAAGGGGGCGCAATCGAACGGCGAGCGGTTGGCCGACGAACTTTTTGCCCATCATCCCGCTGACGCCCAGGCCGAGCATGGTCAGCGCCAGGCCGGAGACGACCTGGTTGACCCGCAGGCTGACGCTGGCGAAGGCGTGGATCAGCGCCATCAGAACGCCGGCTGCCATCGCCGCGGCGATCCCCAGCCAGACATTGCCGGTGGTCTGCGCGGCCGCGAAACCGGATACCGCGCCCATAATCATCATCCCCTCCACGCCGAGATTGAGCACGCCGGAGCGTTCGGCGTACGTTTCGCCCAACGTGCCCAAGAGCAGGGGGGCGCCGGCGGGAATGGCGGCGCGTAAGGCGGCAAGGATAAAGTTTAACATCTCACACCTCCAGGCGCAGTCTGTACTGGTTGAACAATTCGGCGGCGATGACGAAAAGCAGGATCACGCCGTTGAAAATCTGGACCGTGGCGGCCGGCAGGTTGAGGGCGATCTGAATCGCGTCCCCGCCGACCAACAGCCCGCCGAGCAGGAAGGCGGAGAGGATGGTCGCGACCGGGTTGAGGCGCGCTAACCAGGCGACGATGATCGCGGTGAACCCGTAACCCGGCGAAATCGCCTCCGGGGGGCGCAGACGGTAATGGATACCGGCCACTTCTCCCATACCGGCCAATCCCGCCAGCCCGCCGCTGATGACCATCACCAGCAGCGCCACTTTCTGGTAGTTCATGCCGGCGTAGTGGGAGGCTTCGGGGTTCTCGCCCGTCACGCGAATCTCGTACCCCAGTTTGGTGCGGGTCAGCAGGAAGTAGATCAACACGGCGAACATAAGCCCCAGGATCATGGTCGGGTAGTGGATGCGCGCGCTGTCCAGGCTGGGGATATGCGCGGCGGCGGGAAATTCGTCCGTGATGGGGAATCCGCGCGTATCGGCGCCGCGCCAGGGGCCGTAAACGAGGTATTTGACCGCTTCGCTGGCGACGTAGACCAACATCAGGCTGGTCAACACCTCGTCGATGCGGAAGTGTGTCTTTAGCAGGGCAGGGATAGCGGCCCACAGCGCGCCGCCCACGAACCCGGCGATAAACATGGCCGGCAGCAGGAGATAGGCCGGCCAGTTGGGGAAGATGCGCTGCACGCCGGTGGCGAAAATAGCGCCGATCAATAATTGCCCCTCTGCGCCGATGTTGTACATCCGCCCCTTGAAGGCCAGCGTCAGTCCAACCCCGATCAGGAGGAGCGGGATCGATTTGGTCACCGTTTCCTGTAAGCCAAATCGACTGCCAAACCCGCCGCGGAAGATGCGCTGAAAGGCAACGATGGGATTGACATCCAGTAGATAGAAGATCACGGCGATGACCAGCATGGCCAGCGCTAACGCGATGATCAACGCCGCCGCCGGCAGCCATCGCGGAGCTGAAAGCCTCTTCTCAAAGCGGATGCGGGGGATGCTCATACCAGTTCTTCTCCTCTGTCCAGGCGCAAAGCGCCGGCCATCATCAAGCTGATCTGTTCCATATCGATCTCCTGGGCGCTAAATTGGCCCATCATTTGGCCCTCGAAGATGACCGCCGCGCGATCGCTGAGCGAAAGGGTCTCCTTCAAGTTGTCGGAGATGAGCAGGACGGCCGCGCCGCGCTCCCGTTCCGCCAACAACAATTGCCAGATCGTCTCCGTTGCGCCCACGTCCAACCCGCTGCTCGGTTGCGCGACGATGAGCAGGTCCGGTTTTTCAGAAATCTCCCGCGCCAGCAAAGCGCGCTGGATGTTTCCACCGGAAAGTCTCTTGATGGGCGTGTGACGGTCGGGGGTTACGATGGTGTATTCCTCGATCAATTGATCTGTGTGAGCGTCGATGGCGTCCTGATTGAGGAAAAGGCCGCGCCCGATGGGAGGGCGGGTGTAATTTTTGAGGATCATATTATCGGCGATGCTCATGTTCGGGATGAGCGCCATCCAGCGTTCACCCGGCACAAAGCCGATGCCATGCGCGATGCGGGCGCGCGGCGACGCGGCGGTGATGTCCGCGCCGTTGATGAAGATGCGCCCGCCGGAAATGGGGCGCAGGCCGGTGATCGCCTCGACCAGTTCCCGTTGCCCGTTGCCGGAGACGCCGGCGATGCCGAAAATTTCCCCGGCCCGAACTTCCAGTCCAAAGTCAACGACCGCCGGCAGATTCTTGTCGCTCAACACGTTGAGCCCTTCGACCTCGAGGATCACGTCTCCGGCCTCGACCGGTTGCTTGTCCAACTGGAACAGCACGTCGCGGCCGACCATCAACTGGGCCAGTTCGCGCTGGGTCGTCTGCGCGGTCTCCAGCGTGGCGATCGATTGACCGTGGCGCATCACCGTGACGCGGTCGCTGGCGGCGATCACCTCTTCCAATTTGTGGGTAATGAAGATCACGGTGTGCCCTTCGGCGGTCATACGGCGCAGGACGTGCAGCAGTTCGGTGACTTCGCCGGGGGTGAGCATTGAGGTCGGCTCGTCCATGATCAAGATTTGCGCGCCGCGATAGAGCGCTTTGAGGATGCCAACGCGCTGTTGCTCGCCCGCCGAAAGTTGCCAGATGCGCGCGTTGGGGTCCACTTTGATCCCGTATTTTTCCGACAGCGCGAGAATCCGCGCGCGCGCCTTGTGTCCGGGGAAGAGAAAATCCTCCGTCAACCCCAGAACGACGTTTTCGGCGACGCTATGATTCTGCACCAGCCGGAAGTGCTGGTGAATCATGCCAATGCCAAGGTGAATGGCGTCCTGCGGCGAATGAATAGCCACCGGTTGTCCATCCAGGCGGATTTCACCTTCGTCTGGATAATAGATGCCGTACAACACGTTCATCAGGGAGGTCTTTCCCGCCCCGTTTTCGCCGAGCAGGGCGTGGATTTCCCCCTGGCGCACTTCCAGATTGGCGCCGTCGATGGCTGTCACGCCGGGAAAACGCTTCACGATCCCGCGCATCAGGATGGCGGGGTTGTCTTCAGGTAAAGCAGATGTCATATTTTCCTCCACGGCAGCGAAGACAAACATACATGTTCGTAGTAGGCGCTTCAGCGCCGTGAGCTTGCGCTGAAGCGCTCACTACAAACCTGCGATGCCTCCAAACAAATTGGGTGGGGGCGTCATCGCCTCCCACCCAAAGTTTATGACGCGGGCGCCCCTTTACGGGCTGGGGTTGCCGATCACGCCTTCGACGAACCAATCAATCGTGGTTAGTTC
>DAOTUC010000037.1:0-37197 GCA_034437315.1 Anaerolineae bacterium | reverse complement strand
ATCATAGACCCTAAAGGTTTTTGCGCTGGTTTTGATGGAAAAAGGTCATTGTTTAAGGCAAAAACGTTGTTTGCGCGGCCTTGAGCAAAACCTTTAGGGTCTCGCCATGCGAAATCCCAGAGAACCGTTCTTCGTCCCCTCGTTGATTTGTTATATTCTCTCTCGAAAAATCCATCCCCAATAATACCACACAATCACCAGGTCAAGCGTGACGCCGAGCGCCAAAGGGAGATAAAAACTCGCCAGGTAGAACCAAGGTTCCAACAGGAAGGGCCAGGCTGCTTCGGGCGCCAGGGTCGCGATGCCGCGTATTGTCTGGCTCATCGCGGACAGGGCGACCAATCCACTGGCGAGCCAGAACCAATGATAATGGTCCGCCATCTTGGTCACTGCGCTCAAGCGACGGCTGAAATTGGCGAACAGAAGGCTCAGGTAAGCGACGGACAATAGACCGATAGCGCCTAGTGGGGTTGTGATGACAATCATCTTCGTTCTCCGGTCATAAATTCTTGTAAACGAGCGCCAAACAGGATCAGCGCGACCCCGCCGGCGGACAATAAAAGGTCGCCCGCTGGGTAACCGGTAAACTCCAGCCCCCGGATGAGGTAGATAACCACGCCGCCGGTTAGGAGTAAGGTGGGTACAGCGAGAAAATGATAACCGGTCGCTTGCCCCGATGTCTTTTCGTAAAAATAGGCGATGCGTACCAGGAAAAGTAGGAGCACGCAAATCCCCGCCCAAGAATAGACGAGCATCATAAATTTAATGATATGCATAGTCCTTTCTCCTCTCTCGCGGGATTAGCGGCGTACGAAGGCTTGCACGAATGAATCGACCATCCGCCGGGGGCTGCCGCTCATAATGCCTTCCCGTCCCTCAAATGGGGTGTGGACTTCGATGCCTCGAGAACTGATCTCGAATTGGTGAATGCTTTTGTCGTGGTCGCTGCCGCGCATTTTGAGCACCAGCAGCGCTTTATATATTGCGCTCTCAATCTCGACGTAGCGGAGGAGGGTGTAGGAATCTACCAGGAAGGCCATTGCGTCATCGGATCCTTCAGACTCCCCCAACAGGGCGACATTCTCGCGCGTCAGTATGGCGGTCAGCCCCTCGCGTTTCAACCCATTGACGAAGCCGTAGATGATAGACCGCAATTGTGAGGAATCGGCGCTCAGCCGCTCGAAATGGGAGAGGCTATCGACGAGCACGCGCTTGGCGCCGATCTCGTACATCAATTTCTGGATCTTTCCACCCACCTGCTCCATGTCTCTCTTACTGACCTCTGGGCTGGTCATCACCACTCGCAATTTGCCTTCCTGTTCCATCTGGCGGAAGTTCCACCCAAAATTGGCCGCATCCTCGTAATACTGCTGGGGAAATTCTTCGAAGGTCAAGATCAAACCGGGTTCTCCACATGCGACGATGCCGTGATGAATGAATTGCATCCCCAAGGTCGTTTTGCCAGTTCCAGGCGCCCCTTCGACCAGATTGGCCGTTTGGGGCAAGAATCCGCCGCCCAGCATTTCGTCTAGCCCTGGAATACCTATCTTTACTCGTCTTTCCATGAGCCCCCTCCTCCCATTATGTGCAGTTTTTACTCAAACCGTTTCAAGCTCAATCGCTTTCCGCCCTTATTGCCGGGTGCCGCGGATAATGTGATAGATGGCTTTGACTCGAAACTGTCGATCGTCGGACGCCTGGACGAAGGCTTCCAACAGGTCCCTGATCTCGCGATCTGGAGAAAGGGAATAGACGACCATATCGCCCAGGCGGCTTTCTTCCAGCACGCCATCCTGGGTCAATTCAATCAGATCACTTTGAATGGCCCCCACGCCGCGACCGGCGTAACGGGCGATATTATCGGCGGTGTCTGTGGTGTGTGGATTGTCGTGGAAAAATCGAACCAGGTCCCATTTGACAAAGGAGTTCACTTTCGACTGTAAGAATTCCAGCAGCCGGGGGTTCATATCCGCCATCAAGCGTCCGGTTAAATCAAGGTCTTTATCGTTTATTTCCTTCTTATTCATTCCATCCTCCTGCGCCCAATCTATGACCGATGAAAAGAAACGTGCACGCGCGCGGTATATTTTACCGCTCTATTTTCCAGACCTCATGCGCGTCCGCTCTTCCGATCTGAACGCAAATGACAATGTTTGTATTTCTTGCCGCTCCCACACCAGCAGGGATCATTGCGGCCCGGCGTTTCGTCAACGACCCTGGGCGCAGGTGTAGATGGTTGCCTTGTAGAAGTCTGATGCGCCAAGCTGGGGCGACTGGCCCGCAATTTTCGTGGGGACTGCGGTCGCTGCTGGGACCGCGCCGGCGTCGCCTTAACGGGCATCCAATACACCGATCTGGCGACCGATTGTTGAATGCGGATCATCAAGCTCTCGTACATCTCGTGGGCTTCTTTGCGATAGGCCACCAACGGGTTTTGTTGTCCGAAGGCCCGCAACCCAATGCCCTCCCGCAGGGCCGAGAGGTCTGTCAGATGCCGCACCCACAACCGGTCGACTGCCTGTAACATCAATTGCCGGTCGCGGAAGATCCGATAGGCGTCCGTGATGGCGGCCTCAATCTGCTCCTTCATCCCGTCCGGTAGTTGTCGTATGGGCTTGTTCAATTGGTCCTTGTCGAGCTGTTCCTCCAACCGTTCCATAGCGCGTTGGTGCATCAGTCGTTGCGACGGATCTGAACTATCGGCCAACACCTGCAAGGTCACGTCTTCTCGCGCCATTTGGCGGAAAATCTGGTGACCAACCGATTGGTATTCTTCATCGTAGAATTTTTCGGCGACTTCGCATAATTGGTCGGCGATAGCCTCCGCCGATTCCAGGTCGGCCCAACGATGATAATTAAAATCTGAAGGGAGCGGCAGGAAGTTACGCAACTCACCGTGCAATCCCCGCACGTCCCATTCATCAGGATAGGGGCTGGCGGTGTGATTGGCGACCACGCGGTCGATCTCATCCTCCACCATCCGCAGTATTTGCTCGCGCAGGTCAGAAGCGCTCAATACCTTCCGTCGCTGGGCATAGATGACCTCGCGCTGTTGGTTGACCACGTTGTCGTATTCCAACACGTGCTTGCGGATGTCGAAGTTGTAGCCCTCGACTCGCTTCTGGGCCGATTCGATTGTCTTGTCCAACCACGAGTGTTGGAGCGGGACATCCTGCCCCATTCCCATACCGACCCGTCCCATAAGGGATTGCACCCGCTCGCCGCCGAAACGGCGCATTAACTCATCTTCCAGGGAGATGTAGAAGCGTGAGGAACCCGGGTCGCCCTGTCGCCCGGCGCGCCCGCGCAACTGATTGTCGATTCGCCGCGCCTCGTGTCGCTCGGTGCCCAGGATGTGCAGGCCGCCCGACGCCAACACTTGCGCTTGATCTGTGGCGCAATCGGCGGCCGCGTCCTTCAAGATGTGGGCCCACGGTTCAGTGTAGGTCGTCGTCACGTCCTCCCCCCGGCGCAACATGTCGAGTGCGTGGTTCCAATCCGTCTGGGGAATCTCGGTCAGGTCGATCCCCTGGCGGCGCAAGCGCTCCCGTGCGACCCCTTCCGGATCGCCGCCCAGTTTGATGTCCACGCCACGGCCCGCCATGTTGGTGGCGATGGTCACCGCGCCCGGCTGTCCCGCCTGGGCGATGATGACCGCTTCCTTCTCGTGGTATTTGGCGTTGAGCACCTCGTGGCGAACCCCGCGCCGCTTGAGCATACGCGAAAGACGCTCCGAGGTCTCAATGGCGACTGTGCCGACTAATACCGGACGCCGGGCCTCGTGCAGCGCCTCAATCTCGTCAACCACGGCGTGGAACTTCGCTTTCTCATCGCCGTAGATCACGTCTGGCAGGTCAAGCCGCTTGAAGTAGCGTCGTCCGTTGCCGTCGGACAGTTCGTAGGTCGTGACTGTCAGGTGTTGCAAGCCGAAGTTCGCCAGGTCATCGACGTGCCCGTTCAACACTCCGGCAAACTGGACCTCTTGAATTTCCTCCAGGTCTCGCTCGTGGGATTCCATATTGCCATAGGTCGCGCGATACTCGACGTTGGTCGGGAGGACGATGACGTCCAGGTCGTAGATGCTCTGGAATTCTTCCTCCTCTGTCTTGGCTGTACCGGTCATACCGGCCAATTTCTCGTACATCCGGAAGTAGTTCTGGAAGGTGATGGTCGCGTAGGTCAAGCTTTCGCGTTGCACCTCTACCCTTTCCTTTGCCTCAATCGCCTGGTGCAGCCCCTCGGAGAAGCGCCGGCCGTGCATCAGGCGACCGGTGAATTCGTCAACGATGATGACCTCGCCGTTTTGATCGACGATGTAATCCCGATCGCGGTGGTAGGTCACATACGCCCGCAGCGCGTTGTCCAGATAGGGCAACATGTGGGCGTGCTCTGGGTCATATAGGCCATCATCCGCTCCCACCTCCGGCACCATCTGCTCGACGCGCTCCACCCCCTGGTCGGTTAACGTGACGACCTGGGTCCGCAGGTCCAACACGTAATCCCCGTCCGGCGCTTCCGCCTCCACGCTCTCCGGGCTGCTGAGGTGCAAGCGGGGCACGATGCGGGCGAAACGCTTGTAGAGATCGGAGGACTCCTCGGCCGGCCCGGAGATGATGAGCGGCGTGCGGGCCTCGTCAATCAGGATGTTGTCCACCTCGTCGATGATGGCGTAATGCAGATCCCGCTGCACACATTCGCTCAGATCGCGCACCATGTTATCCCGCAGGTAATCGAAACCGAACTCGTTGTTGGTGCCATAGGTCACGTCGGCCTGGTAAGCCTCCCGCCGGGAGACCGGGCGCAAATTCATAAAGCGGTCGTCGGCCGAGGGATAACCGGCGTCGAAGACGAATGATCCCATATTGTCGTTAGCCGCCGCCGATTGAATCACCCCTACCGAAAGCCCCAGGGCGTGATAGATCGGCCCCATCCACTGGACGCCGACCTTGGACAGGTAATCGTTCGGCGTCACCAGGTGGGCGCCCTTGCCCGTCAACGCGTTGAGGTAGAGCGGCAGCGTCGCCGACAACGTCTTGCCCTCGCCCGTCTTCATCTCGGCGATAGCGCTCTGATGGAGGATCATGCCGCCGATTAGCTGGACGTCGTAATGGCGCAGGCCGATGGTCCGCTTGGCTGCTTCGCGCACTGCAGCGAACGCCTCCACCATGAGGTCGTCCAGCGTCTCGCCATCCTGCAATCGCTGGCGAAATTGCTCCGATATAGCCCGCAACTGCGCATCACTCAACGCTTCGAACTCGGGTTCCAACCCGTTGATCTCTTCAACGTAGCTCTGCAAGCGTGCGATCTCACGCGTGCTGGCAGTGCCAATAAATTTGCTAATCAAACCCCTTAACATACACTCAATCCTCTATCACCTAACCCGGCAGAGCCAGAACCAAAAAGGAGACATCGATCGCCAAATTCTTGCTTATCGTGCAAGGATTCTATTGGTTAGGCCCTATTTACAATAAAAACCATTATACCTTGCCCATGACTCAAATGCAAGCCTCTACTTTTTCTCCCTTGCCATAGTCGAAACGGTTGAGTATAATAACACGTACAACAAAAAGGGCATGTAGAATCATAATCTCACTCACACATAAAGGAGTAAAAGTCATGAAAATAGATTCCCAAGCACGGTATGCAGAATCTCACGAATGGGCCAGGCAGGATGGCGACGAGTTTGTCTGTGGCATCTCAGATCACGCCCAGGAATCGCTGTCCGACATCGTCTACGTCGAACTCCCAGAGGTCGGGGACGTCTTCGACCAGGGCGAGACCTTCGGCGTCGTTGAATCGGTCAAGGCCGCGTCCGACGTTTATATCCCGATGAGCGGCGAGATCAGCGCCATCAACGAAGCGCTGGAGGACGCCCCGGAAGCCCTCAATGAGGACCCTTATGGCGAAGGCTGGATCATTCGCTTCGCGCCGTCCGATCCTGACGAGTTCGACGAATTGATGAGCGCGGAGGATTATGAGGCGTTCGTCGCTGAAGAAGAAGGATAGACCATAATGCCATATATACCCCATTCGGAGGAGGATCGCCGGGCTATGTTGGACGCCATCGGCGTATCCTCAATCGAAGACCTGTTCAAGAACATACCGGAAAGCGTCCGCTTCCCCGAACTGGCGTTGCCATCCGCCCTCTCGGAGATGGAAACCCGTTGGGAATTGGAGATGCTCGCCGGGGTCAACCTGCCGGCCGCTCAAGGGCCATGTTTCCTGGGCGCCGGCGCTTATCAACATTTTGTCCCCTCGATCGTCGACGCCGTCATCAGCCGGGGCGAATTCTACACCGCCTACACCCCTTACCAGCCCGAAGTCAGCCAGGGCACCTTGCAAGCGATGTTCGAGTACCAGAGTATGATCTGCGCGCTCACCGGCATGGACGTGTCCAACGCCTCCCATTACGACGGGGCGACGGCGACGGCGGAGGCGGTCATCACCGCCATCAACGTTCACCGGATGAAGCGGCGCAAGGTCGTCGTCTCCCCCTTCGTCCACCCGGAGTACCGGGCCACCGTTCGCACCTACACCCAGGGCATGGGGCTGAGCCTCGTCGGAGACGAGGACGCGGCGCTGGAGGCGGCGCTGGAAGCGGAGACAGACCTGGTGGATCTGCTGGATAAAGAGACCGCCTGCGTCATCGTCCAATATCCGGATTTCGTGGGCCGTTTCAAGGACCTGAGCGACTTGGCGGAGGCTGCCCACGCGGTCAAAGCCCTGCTCATCGTCGTCGCCGATCCCATCGCCCTGGGGCTTCTCAAGCCTCCGGGAGAGATGGGGGCCGACATCGTCGTGGGCGAGGGGCAAAGCCTGGGCGCCGGCCTCAATTTCGGCGGGCCGTACCTGGGTTTCTTCGCCGCCCGCGAGAAGTACGTGCGCAAGATCGCCGGCCGGCTGGTCGGGCAGACGGTGGATACCGAGGGCAAGCGCGGCTTCGTCCTCACGCTGTCCACCCGCGAGCAGCACATCCGCCGCGAGAAAGCGACCTCCAACATCTGCACCAACCAGGGCCTGATCGCCCTGGCGGCGGCGGTCTACATGGCTGCGCTGGGCAAGTGCGGCATGCGCCAGGTCGCCGAACTGTGCTACCACCGCGCCCACTACGCACAACGACAGATCACCGCTCTGAATGGCTTCTCGGCCATGGACGAGCGCCCCTTCTTCAAGGAGTTCGCCGTCCGTTGTCCGCGCCCAGTGAGCGAGATTAACGAGCGGTTATTCGATGATTGGGACATCGTCGGCGGTTACGACCTGGGGCGGGACTACGCCCACCTGGAAAATTGTATGCTCCTGTGCGTCACGGAGATGAACCCCCGCCAGGAGATCGACCGCCTGGCGGCAGCCCTCGAGGAGGTGAGCGCATGACCGAGAAACTACTTTCCGAAATCTCAAGCCCGGGCCGTTGCGCCGCCACGCTACCCCAGATCGACGTGCCGCTCACCCGGCTGCCGGAGGGCCTGACGCGCGAGGATCTGCCGCTGCCGGAGGTGAGCGCGACCGACCTGATCCGTCACTACACCCGGCTCTCGCAGATGAATCACTCGGTGGACACCGGCTTCTACCCGCTCGGTTCCTGTACGATGAAGTACAATCCCAAGATCAACGAGGATATGGCCCGTCTGCCGGGATTTACCCAGTTGCATCCCTACCAAGACGAGGAATGCGTCCAGGGCGCGCTGTTCCTGATGTATCACTTGCAGGAATTTCTCAAGGAGATTGGCGGTTTCGCCGCCGTCAGCCTGCAACCGGCCGCCGGCGCCCACGGCGAATTGACCGGCGTGCTGATTATGCGGGCCTATCAACTGGATCGGGGCGAGGATCAGCGGAACGTCATCCTGGCGCCAGATTCGGCCCACGGGACGAACCCGGCGACCACGTCGATGAGCGGGCTTGACGTCATCGAGATTCCCTCCGACGAGCGGGGCAACGTCGACCTGGAGGCGTTGAGGGCGGCCTGCGAGGAACACGGCGAGCGACTGGTCGGCATGATGCTGACCAATCCGAACACACTGGGGCTGTTTGACGAACACGTCGAGGAGATCGTCGACCTGATTCACGAGCACGGCGGGTTGATGTACGGCGACGGGGCCAATATGAACGCTCTCCTGGGCATCTCCCGTCCCGGCGATCTCGGTTTTGATGTGCTCCATTACAACCTGCACAAGACCTTCAGCACGCCCCACGGCGGCGGCGGCCCCGGTTCCGGCCCGGTCGGCGTCTCCGAAGAGCTGGTCGACTTTTTGCCCGCCCCCATCGTCAGCGTCGATCAAGCGAGATCGGACGAAGAGGTGGTGTTCTACACCATGACGACGCCGTCCAAGACCATCGGGCGGGTCAAGGCGTTCTACGGTCACTTTGGGGTGATGGTGAAAGCCTACACCTATATGCGCATGCTGGGGCCCGATGGCTTGCGCCGGGTCGCTGAATATGCGGTCCTGAACGCCAACTACCTGATGAGCCTGGTCAAGGAGACCTACCGCGTGCCTTACGCGCGCACCTGCATGCACGAATTCGTCTGTGAGGGGAAGATCGAGGGAGCGCCCGATATACACGCCCTGGACATCTCCAAGCGCCTCATCGACTACGGTTTCCATCCACCCACGAACTACTTCCCGCTCATCGTCGAAGAGGCCCTGATGATTGAGCCGACCGAGACGGAGAGCAAAGACGTCCTGGACGCCTTCGCCGAAACGCTACACCGCATCGCCGAGGAGGCGCGCGCCGATCCCGACACGCTTCACGAAGCGCCCCACAACGCGCCCACCCATCGCCTGGACGAGGTGTACGCCGCCCGCAACCTGATTTTGCACTGGTAGGTCGGTTTATCAGTGAACTGGTATATTGGTAGGCCGGCAACCGGTCTACCAATATACCAATCTACAACTCGATCTCCGCCGTCACCCGGCCGGCCCGATTGTGGCGCGCGACGAGTTTGACCTTGCCGCCTTCTGGCGCGCGCACCGTCCACTCCACCTTGAGCCGGTCGTTGGTGGCATCCTCGGCGTCTGGCGCCGAGGGCTTGTAAGCCCGGCCTTCCATCTGGCCCAGCACCTCCCTGGGCTTGCCCGTCTCCAACGTCGCGCCCTCGGGCAACGCGATCTCGCACACCACGCCTCGCGTCAATTTCTTTTCCAGCGCTTTCTTGCTCACGTAGGAGGGCAACCAGCCGGTGTTCTGCACCACCAGACGCACCCGGTAGGCCCCCTCTCCCAGGGATTTGGCGCTGGCCTCGTACAACGCCAGGCGAGGCGAGATCAGCAGGTGCCAGATTAACCAGTCGGAGAAGGGCGCGATTTCCTCCTCCAGGAACTGCGGCGGCGGGTTCCGGAAGGCGTAGAACTCGTTCCATCCGCCCAATTCCACCGGCCCCAGCTCCGGGTGATCGAACGGGTACCACGCGATGTAGCCTTTTCCATTCAGCACCTCGTCGCTCCACTTGAGCATCTTGAGATCGTCCTCCAAGGGATGCTCGCGCCACCAGTCGATGAACTTGTATTCCTCGATGCCGGCCTGTCGCTGCGGGCTCCAGATCTCCACCGTCCACGCGAACACGCCCAGATGATCGTACATCCAGCAGTCGAACCCGCCGGTAATCACCTGGTTGGGGTGGTAGCGGAAATCGTGATAGACGGAGACCGCCGGGTAACCGGTAATCTCGGTACCCTTCTCGCCGATTTTCTCATAAGTCCACAGGTCCTCGGCCGGGAACGCCTTGTCGTCCCGGTCGTCGTAGGGCCGGAGCAGCACGCCGCTGTAGGTATGGAACGCCACGCCCCCGACGATGTTGGGATGATCGGCGATGAAGCGGGCCATCGCGCTGACCTCCGGTTCCGAGGTAGGATAGGGGCCGGCCCCCTCCTGTTCATACTCCTGCCGCCAATTGATGGGGAAGTTGCGGTTCAGGTCGAGCCGCTCCTTCTGGGGTCGCAGGGGAATCAAGGCGCCGTCGTAATTCTCGATCCGGCCCTCCGGCAGGAGCCGGTAATACTGGCCGCCGACTTCGGTCGGCTCCCGGCGCACCAACAGACGCGGCTCTTCGGGGCAGACCTTCCACGTCCCGTTGGGGTCCGGCACGCGCATCATCAGGATCCGTCCGTCGCCGTCGATGTCCTCAACCTCCAGGCCGCCGATCGGCTCCTCGTCGTAGGGATAAGGGCGCGTGCTGGAACGGATGAAGCGGGGCCGATCCGCCAGGGCCAGCTCGGCGCCATCCGGGTTAACCCTCGGGCAGACGTAAAAGGCGCGGGTGTCCAGGCAGCGCGTCACGTCGGCGGCGGAACCGTATTGGGTGACCAAGCGGTTGATCAGGTACAGGCAGGCGCTGGACGGCGATATCTCGGTGGCGTGGATGTTGCCATCGACCCACATAGACGGCTTGTGCCGGTCCTCGCCGGTCGAGAAATTGGTCACTGTGACCAGCCAGATGTCCCGCCCTTCATAGCTCTGACCGATGCTTTCCAGCCGCACCAGGTTTGGATATTCGGTTGCGAAGGATTCCAGGATGTGGGTCAAGTCATCATAACGGTAAAAGGTATCGAATTTCACGTCGGGCATTATTTTCTCCTATTTTCCTTGTAACTTCTGACTCTGTTCATCCTGTGCTCGCCGGATCACAATCCGGCTGAGACCGGGTTAGGTTAGTTTTCCTCTAACAAAACAGCCTGGGCCGCGGCCAATCCCGCGCCGGGCTCGAACGCATACCCCGCTTGGGCCAGGCCTTTCTCGATCGCGCCCACCGTCGCCAGGATGTCGGCTTCATTCACCACACCCATGTGGCCCACGCGGAAGTAACGGGATTTGATCTCTGGGTGCAGCCCGCCGGCTACGATCACGCCCGCCGCCTTGACGTGGGCCAACATCGACCGGTCGACGCCCGCCGGGAAATAGGGCGCGGTCAGGGTCGCAGCCGTCTTGTCGGCGCTCACCGGCACCTGATCCATCCCCAGGGCGGCGACCGCCGCCTTGAGGGCCGCGCTCAAGCGGCGATGGCGGGCGAAGCGGGTTTCCATTCCCTCGTCCAATATCTGGCCCAGGCTCACGTTGAGCGCCCAGATCAGGTTGACCGGCGGCGTGCCGTAATAACTGGGCTCGCGGGCCTCGTAGGCCGTCATAACCGGCAACCATTGGGTCCAATCGGCGTAATAGCAGCCGACGGGCGATTGGCGTCGTTGAAAGGCCGCCATCGCGCGGGGACCGGCGACCACCAGCGCCAATCCTGGCGGCGCGCCAATCGCCTTCTGAGAGGCGGTCAGCGCCAGGTCGACGCCCCACGCCGACTGGCGCAGTTCCTCCCCGGCCACCGAGCAGACCCCATCGACCACGACCAGCGCCCCGTACTGCTGGCCCAGCCGGGCCAGCCCCGCCACGTCGGCGCAGACCGCCGTGGACGTATCGACGTGGGTGATGGTCATCAGTTTGTAATCGTCTGCTTGCAGCGCCGCCTCCACGTCGTCCAGGGAGGGCGCGTCGCCGACCGGGGCCCGCACGTGGGTCGCCTCGGCGCCGTAACGGGTCAGAATCTCGCCGAAGCGGTCGCCGAAGTAGCCGGTGTTGACCACCAGCGCTCTGTCGCCCGGCTCGATCAGGTTGGCCGCTGCCATATCCATCGCCAGGCTGCCCGATCCGGCGACGACGAAGGGCTGCCCGTCGGGGCACAGGAACACCGCTCGCAACCGTTCCAACGCCTGCCCAAAGGCCTCGATGAAGTTGGGCGCCACGTGGCTGGTGGTGGGCGCGCCCATCGCCCGCATCACCTCTGGCGTGAACTCGATCGGGCCGGGGATCATCAGCAACTTTCTGTTTTTCATCGTCCACAACTCCTCTCTCAGACCGATCCAAATTTGAACGAGGGCGACCCTTGCACGGCGACGATCTGCCCGAAGTAGACCCGGTGGTAATGTTTCTCCGGGTAATGCTTCTCAATGCCGGGGTCGATGAAGTGGGCCGGGTCCAAATCCTGCCAATAGGTCTTGCGGCATTCGATGACCAGCGACGCCTCGGCGAAGGCGGGCGCAGCAACCTGATCGGCGGCGACCGGCGTCAGGCCGGCCTCGGCGATCTTGTCCATATCCCGGCCCGATTTGGTCCCTATCAGATTCAGCGCGTCGCGGTAGGCCTCGGGGAATGCGCACAGGGTAAAGGTTTCGTATTGCTCCATAAATTGATAGGTGTACCGGATCGGGCGTACCACCACTTGCGCGAAGGGCTGTCCCCACATCGTTCCCAGGCTGCCCCATCCCACCGTCATCGTGTTGTACTTGCCTTCTTCCAAGTCGCCGGCGGTTAGCAGCAACCACTGCTCGTTCCATAGATGATGGGTCCTTACAACCAGATCGTTAAACGAAATTTCTTGTCGATTCACGTCAACCTCCTCTATTTGATTACTTGAAATGTTCCAATGATAAACGTATCGCCGACCGGTCTTCCTTCACGATCCAGGACTGGCAGGCGTTCCATCGTCTCCAGCAGATACCACCCCACGTGCGCCTGGTAAACGCCGGACGGGGCGTCTGGGTCTAGAAACACCCGGTGTGGATCGTGGATGGTTTCCGTCCCGCTCCATTGACTGGTGGGATAGCTCCCTTGCACCGGCCACACGTCCTCCTGGCCCCACAATCGCCCGTCCGGACCGACGAGGTGGACGAAGACCGTATAATCCTCTTCGATGGCGCGCAGCGCTTGCCATTGCAGCGAGAATGGCAAAACGGCGCCCGGTTGCGCGGTGGACGTCTCGACGTCCGCATCCAGCAGGAGGAGCAGGTCGGCGAAATTGGCCAGTCCCCGTTGGGCGGGCGACACCTCCACGGTCGCCAACGGGCAGCTCGCCGCTGGCTGGCCCAACCAGCGGCGTTGCACCGGTTGTCCGGGCATCTCCACGTGCAAGACGTAATCGCCGCTCGTCTGCGGCGCGGTGATGGCGCGCCGGCTGCGCACTGTCTCGCTCGCCAGGTCGCATTCCGCCGAAGCGACCGCCGCTCCGCGCGCGTCCACCCAGGTGAAGCGCAGATCCGCCGCCGCCGTCACGCGCCGCCACGAGAGATCGACGGTGTAAGGCGCGCCGGCCGGGGTCTCGGTTGCCAGGTCAAAGCCGGTCAACCACAGAGTTTCGTCGCCAGAAAACGCGCATAGCCGCCGGCGGGCCAACGGAGGCGCATCTGTGGGCTGGGTCGCGCTCAGCGATCCCACGGGGAACCACGCCCCGCCGCCGTTTATGCTCAGCCCCGCGTCTTCAAAGCGAGGGAAAAGGCCGACCTCTACCCGGTACACCCCCGCTGGCAGCCAGAGCGGGTGTTCGATGGCGTGATAATCGTCGATCGCCGTCTCCGGCGACCAGGCGTTGGTCGGATACAGGCCCCCGACCGGGCGCGCCCCCTCGCTGGTCCATCGTGCGACTTCGTCTTCGTCGACCAGGCGCACCCGCACGACCAGATCGTCCGCCGCCGGTTGCTCGGCCCGCCAGCGGAGCGTCAGGTGATGTATGCGCCGTTCCAATGGGTCCGGCGTCAAGTCGGCGTCCAGCAGCGTGACGCATTCCCCGAACGTCGCGATTGCTTCGGCGCTGTGCTCCGCCGCCGCGCCGCCTACCGCTACCAAAGGCCCCACCGAGCGCATCGGCAGGCCGCCCAGGTTCGGCAGATAGCGGGCCAGGTAGACGGTCTGCCCAGCTGCCAGGCGTTCAGCCAGGGCGGCGTGATAGGCTGGTTCCTGGTCGAACAGCAGCAGGTCCAGATCCGGACGGGCCCCCTCAATCTGTTGCAGATAATAGAGCGGCGCGAATTTGTCGATGTCGGCCAATATGGCGCTGTCGGGCGCCAACGGCAGATTCAGGACGTAGCGCCCCCAGGCGAGCCGGCCGCGGTCGCGGCTGCGGTCGACCGCGGCGTAGTTGGTCCAGATCAGCCCCAGGGGCAGGAGGGCCGCGAGCGCGACGACGCCGCCTATCCCACGGCGCTGTGAGAGGAACTCAGCCGCCAGCGCGACCCCGACCCCGATCCAGAGCGCCAGGATCGCGTGGGCGGGCAGCAGGAAGACGGAGATATCCGGGACGTGATAGAGCAGCCCGTAGAGGCCGAAGGCCAGGAAGGTCGCGCCGGTCAACGCCAGCGCGCGGCGACGACGAAGGGCCAATCCGAGCAGGCCCAACGTCGCCAGCGCCAGCCCGGCCCAGCCGAAAGGTTGGCGCATCAAGCGCCCGACGATTTGCCAGCGGGTGGGATCGCGCCACCCGTCAAGTCGCAGCGCGCCGTGGAACTGCCCGCCGGTGATGTAGGTCACGAACGCCGCCGGCGTCATCGACGCGCCCTGGTTGACCGCCGGCCAGCGCAGGGGGATGAACAGGTAGACCGACAGCCCCAACAGCCCCCAGCCACACGCCTTCGCCCAATCCACGAGCCGCAATTGGGGCCGATCCGAGAGCAGGGCCAGGCCAGCCGCCGGAATCAAGAGCGCGGTCGTCAAGTGATTGGTCAAACTGAGGCCGATGAGGAAAAAGGTCGCTTGCCAACGTTGCGCCGACGTCAGGGGGTAGGGCAGCGAATCGCCTGGGGCGGGCAGCAAGAGCCACAGGATGAGGGCGACGAGCAGGTTGTGCAGGGCGTAGACCTCGGCGATGATGGCCTGGGACCAGAATGTGAACGAAAAGGCCAGGGCCAGCGCCGCCGTCAGTGGCGGTATCCACCGTAAACCCGCGACGCCTCTCCACGAGGTCGCCAGGCGTCGCACGAGGAAATAGAGCGTCGTCGTTGCCCCCACGGCGAAGACGGCCGAGGAGACGTTCACGCGCCAGGCCACGTCACCGAAAGGCAGGAAGGTGAATAGCTTGCCCAGCAGGATGTAGAGCGGGTAACCGGTCGGGTGGGCCACGCCCAACAGGGGGACCACGACCTGGAACTCGAAGGTGTCCAGGGTTCCCAGGGAGGGCAGCAACGTCGCCAGGTAGAGCGCCATGGCGGTCGCGCTGACACAGATCGCCGGGGGACAAATGAGCTGTTTCCCGGTCGGGCGCTGTCGGCGCTCGCGGGCCGCATCCAGCGCCGCCAATCCCGCCAGCGTCAATCCGCCCGCCAACAGAAGGCCGCCCGCCAGGGGGGAGGGTTGTGAGAAGGCGCCCAGGACGTAGGTGGTGGGGAATAGAAGCGAGATCAGAACGGCGGAAAAGGCCGTCGGGGAGACGGAGCAGACCCACGAGCGCCCGATCCAGAGCGCCAGGCCTGCCAGTAGAAGGGCGCAGATCGCTGCTACTCCGATGACGGGCCAGCGTCCACGATACAGCGGGGCGTAGAAAGCGGCCTCGGCGATGAAGCGGGCGAATCCCAGACCCCAGATGAAGCCTGCCCCGCCGATCGCCGCTATGCGCCCCCAGCAGTCTGGGCCAGGGGTTTCTTCACGGCGTCGTTTCGGCATAGTCGGTTGTCGCGAGATCTGTCTCGTCGGAATCCTCGTCCACGCCGAAGTAATAGGCCAGGATGTCGCGGGCGACGGGGGCCGCCGCCGTCGATCCCTCACCTCCGCCGTAAAGGAAAACGATCACCGATACCTCCGGTTCCTCCGCCGGGGCGTAGGCCGCGAACCAGGCGTGCTCCGGCCAACCCCCATCACATTCCCCGGCCAGGCGGGCGATGTCGTCGCAATATTGGGCGGTTCCGGTCTTGCCGGCGACCCGGATCCCTTCGATTTGCGCTCTGGGCGCGGTGCCATATTCGACGGCGCCCTCCATTCCCAGGCGCACGGTCGAAAGATGCGCTTCGTCGATGGGCAGCGTGCGGATGAGTTCCGGTTCGATCACGTTCGCCACGCCGCTCTCGGCGTCGGTGATGCGCTGTATGAGGTGGGGACGATGCAACTTACCGCCGTTCGCGATGGCGTTGACCGCGTTGAGCATCTGCAGCGGCGTAACTTCCAGGAAGCCCTCGCCGATTGAGATGTGGTAGGTGTTGCCGGTGTTCCAGCTCTCGCTCAGTTGTTCGCGCTTCCAGCGGGGGTTGGGCACCAGGCCGCCCACCTCGCCCGGCAGATCGACGCCGGTCGGTTGGCCAAAACCGAATTGTTCAACGTAATCGACGATACGATTGATCCCCAGGCCCTCGAAGCGCTCTTCTTCATTTCCGCCGCCGATTGTGTAGAAGAAAACGTTGCACGAGTGGGCGATGCCGCCTACCACGTCCAGCGAGCCGTGCCCCGAGCGGTTCCAACAGAAGAACGAGGTCGCCAGGCCCGGGTCGTTGGGCGCGTAGCGATTGGGCACGACGATCTTGCCCGGACAATTCACGTGGGTGTATTGGGCGTCCACGACTCCCTCTTGTAAAGCCGCCGAGGCGATCACGACCTTGAATACCGAGCCGGGATGCAGGCGATCTATGATCGCGTGGTTGATCATCGGCCGGTGGACGTCTTCGTAAAGGCGCTGAAGTTCTCGCGTCGATGCGCCCTGGGTGAAGATGTTACTGTCGTAAGTCGGCAGACTGACCAGCGCCAGGATCTCGCTCGTCTGGGGATTCATCACAATCGCCACGCCGCGGGGGGATTCGACGGCGGGGGCGTCCATCCCTTCCTGCAACACCTGCTCGACGACGGCTTGTAATTCCAGGTCAATCGTCAGATAGACGTTGTCGCCGGGTACAGGCGCGTCCAACTCTGCCACGACCCGGACGAGACGGCCCATGACGTCCTCCTCAATGACTTGACGCCCCTTGGCTCCTTTCAGGTGGTCCTCGTAGACCGCCTCGACCCCGGCGTAGCCAATACGATCGGTCGCCGGATCGTAGCCCTCGGCCTGTCGCGCTTCGGCCGCTTCTTCCGGGATTGGCAGGAGGTATCCCATAATCTGCGACATCAACGGGCTGTGGAGATACTCCCGCACCGGTTCCACCTCGACCGAGACGCCGGGCAAAACCAGGGATTGCTGGGAAACGAGCAAAGCGATATCCCGCTCCACGTTTCGCTTGATTATCACGGGCCGGTAATAGGTCGCGAATGGGATTTCGTTGCCGTTTTGATCTTGCACGATGTTGTGGAGGATGTCTCGCACGCCGAGTTCCGGGGCGCTCCCGCCCGCGCCTCCGCCGGTCGTGTAGGGCATATTGAGCAAGAAGGCCAGGCGAATGAGGACGTCCTCCGCCTCGGAGCTGGCGATCTCGATTTCCTCGCTCTCGCCGGTGGGCAGGTAGGCCGGGATGACGGTCACCCTGAAGCTGGGGACGTTGCGCACCAACTGGGTTCCGTTTCGATCGTAGATAATGCCCCGCGCGGTCGGTACGCTGATCTCGCGTGTGCTCTGCTGCTCGGCCGCCGCGCTATACGCCTCTCCCTGCACAAACTGCATGTGCCACAGCCGGCGTCCAAAGACGTAGAAGACCCCCAGTATAAAGAGAAATAACACCACGGCCCGAGGGGCGGCTTTGATTGCGGTCCAGCGCGCCGCCCATTGCCCCTCAATCGCCGGGCGAGGGCGCGTTTGAGATTTGCGTTCAGCTTTCCGATTCACAACACGAAACTCCTCTCCCGCCGTGTCCGTCGCTCCCACCAGGATAAGATGGGGCGGATAAAGGGCGCTAACACCGCGTTGAGCAACGCCGATGGGGCGGCGATGTATAAGAACGCCGTCACCCAATCGACCGAGTATCTGGTCCACGATAGGACGGTCAGCAGGACGACGTGATAGGCCAGCACGCTGATCAGCGTCGAGAACCATAATGTGATGATCGGGAAGCCGACGCCGCGTCCCCATTCTTGCCCGGCTAAAAAGGCCGCCGCCAACATCCCCAGCGCCATCAAGCCCGGCGGGCCGCCGGAAAACAGGTCGAGAATCAATCCGCCGATCAGGGCGGCGACCAGGCCCTCGTCCAGGTTGCGCACGATGGACCAGATCAACACGACCAGCAGCATCAGGTTTGGCCGCGCGCCCCACAGTTCGACGCGGGCTAACACGACTGTCTGAAATAACGCGATGATTGTCAGCAGTGGGATGGTTAGATAGAGATTCACGTTTTTTTCCTATCCCGGACGAGCCAGAGCCAATCGCTCAACCTGGATCGTCAGATCCAGCGAGAGCGGGTGGGAGGGTGATTTTCCCGCGAGCGCCTAATTGTCCGGCGGCAGTTCGATCGGCGGTTCGGGCTGTTCTATCGGGATGGGCTGAAATCCCGTGATGACGAGAACCATCTCCACCTGCGATAAATCCAACGCCGGGCGCACGGCGGCTTCCTGGAATAGCTCGTAATCCATCTTTTCTACCTCAACGACCTGACCGATGACCAGGCCCTTGGGCAGCAGCCCGCCCAGGCCGGATGTCAACACCCGGTCGCCGACCTGGATCTCCTTATCCTGGGGGATGTAGGCCATACGCAAGAGGCCTAGCGATTGCTCCCCCACGATCAAGCCGGTGACGCGGGAATCTTGCAAAATCGCGGCGACGGAGCTTTCCCGGTCGGTCAGGAGTTGCACCTTGGCTGTGCGGGGCGCGACCTCCGCGACGCGCCCGATCAATCCTGGGCCGCCACTGACGACCGGCATCCCCACGCCTACCCCTTGCCGGCTGCCGACGTTGATGGTGATGTAGTGTAGGTATGGGTTAGGATCGACGCCGATCACGTCGCCGCAGGGATAGGTCTCGCAGGCCTCCCGCCCGACGACCTCTGCGCCCACGAAGGCGGTGATGGGGTATTCGCTGATGAAATTCTCTAGCGCCTTGAGCTGGCGGACCTCGGCTTCGTGTTCCCGCAGGCGCACGTTCTCGGCCGTCAATGCGTTGACCTGTTCTCGCAGGGTCTCCACCTCGGCGCGCAGGTCGCGCAATTCGCGCACACCCTGGAAGGTGTCGCCCATCGCCGCCGCCGCCCCGGAAAAGAGGCGCTGGAATGGATCGAGGATGTAATGTGCACCCTGTTCCAAGGGGGAGAGGTAACCGGCTTCGCCAACGACCAGGAGGATCGCGCCGAGGACGAATAGTACCAGGGGCAACCAGGAACGGCGGGGGATATCCCTCATACGATCAACCACCTGCTCCGAAAATAAAACCGCCCTGCCAAACTAAAACTCAGAGGATTGGCGAGGACGCCGGTCGTCCGTGCTCACCAACACCTCGCGCAACGTGTCCAGCGATTCCAACACCTTGCCGGCGCCTCGGGCCACGCACGTCATCGAATCCTGCGCCAGCCAGGCCCGCATATTTGTCTCTTCGCTGACCCGATTGGTCAGGCCTTTCAATTGGGAACTGCCGCCGGCCAGGCAAATGCCGGTCTCCATCAAATCGGCCACCAATTCCGGCGGGGTCTCGTCCAGCGTATCCTTGACCTGATCCAGGATGATGTCTATGGACCCGCTCAACGATTCCCGGATCTCGATGCTGCTCACTTCAATCCCCTCGGGGAGGCCGGTGACCAGGTTGCGACCGCGCACGACCATCGTCAACTCCTCTTCCAGGGGATAGGCGGATCCGATCGCCATCTTGACCCGTTCCGCCATTCGCTCGCCGATGAACAGGTTATATTTCTGGCGCATGTATTGGATGATGTCGTCGTCCATCTCGTCGCCGGCGATGCGGAGCGAGCGGCTGACCACGATCCCGCCCAGGCAGAAGACGCCTACCTCGGTCGTGCCGCCGCCGATGTCGATGACCATGCTGCCCCGCGCTTCGGTCACCGGCAGGCCGGCGCCGATGGCGGCCGCCATTGGTTCTTCGATCAGGTAGGCTTCGCGCGCGCCGGCCGAGATGGCGGCGTCGTACACCGCGCGCTTCTCCACCTCGGTCACGCCGCTGGGGATGCCGACGACGACGCGCGGGCGGGGAAACGGCAACAGCAATTGGCTGTGCGCCCGTTTAATGTAGTAATCCAGCATCGCCTCGGTCACCTCGAATTCCGAGATCACCCCATCTCGCAACGGGCGGATGGCGACGATGTTGGACGGCGTGCGCCCTACCATCTCCTTCGCCTCCGAACCGATGGCCAGGACTTTTAACGGGTTGCTGTCCCGTTCAATCGCCACCCACGACGGTTCGTTGATGATGATGCCTTTGCCCCGCACGTAGACGAGGGTGTTGGCGGTGCCGAGATCGATCCCGATGTCTAGAGAAAATAACCCAAGAAATGCATCAAGGGGATTGAACACAAATATCTCCTATCCAACAAACTCGCACCCCGGATGCTTTTCCAAGTCGCATTGCTTGTCCGGGGCTGCTTAGAAATTATACCATGAATTAGAACAGGGTAAAATCTTGGAAAATCCTGTTTCTATGCTATAATTTCGTGCTGTGATGCATCTCAAACACGAAATTCACCTACCGGTCTTCGAAGGTCCGCTGGATTTGCTCCTCCACCTCATTGAGCGGGAGGAGTTGGACGTCACGACCGTCGCTCTGGCCCAGGTCACTGACCAGTATATGGCCTACCTGGCCCGGCTGGAGGAACGACAGGTTCGAGAATTGGCCGATTTCCTCGTCGTGGCGGCCAAATTGTTGCTCATCAAGTCGAACGCGCTGCTTCCGCGCCCGCCCGCCCCGCCGCCGGAGACGGAGGACGTGGGCGACGACCTGGTGCGACAATTGCGCGCCTACAAGCGTTTCAAGGAGATCGCCGCGTTGCTTAATCAGCGGCAGCAGCAGGGGTTGCATAGCTACGTGCGCATCGCTCCGCTACCCCGTCTTGACCCACAGCCCGATCTGGGGGCCGTCTCGCTCGACGATCTATTACGCCTGGTGCAGCAGGCCCTGGACGCGGTTCCCGTCGCGCCCGCCGACGAGGTCGTCGCGCCGGTCACGATCACCATTGACGAGCAGATCGCGCGCATTGAGCGCCGCCTTATCCTGCGGCGTCGGGTCGCTTTCCGCGAGATCCTGACCGCAGCCCGAACCCGGATGGAGATCATCGTCACGCTTATGGCGGTCCTGGAGCTGATCAAACGGGATTGTGTGCGTGTGCGTCAGGAGAATCTATTCGGTGCAATTATTATTGAGCGCTTGGATGATGTCAATTCAGACGTTAATCAGGATGGGGTTGGGATGGGTCGGGCGAATGGCGCTGCTGTCGCCAGTGATTCAGCCCCGTAGTGATCGCCGCGCCCAGGCCATCAATGCCGACGTCGAATAGGTTGCCGTTGCGCCCGGGCACGAAGGTTTGGTGATATTCGTCGCTGGCCCCATACAGGAGCGCCAACAAAAAACTTGCGACGTGAATGGTCCAAGGCGTGCACCGATCCCCCAGGTGATGATCCAAAGCCCGCCAGTAGAGCCAGGCCAAGACGCCGTAAACTGTGGCGTGGCCGCCCTTCTTCAACAACATTTCCAACCACGGCGACGGCGCGCCGGGTAGGTTCGACTGGGCCGAGAGAAAGAAAATCGATCCCATCAAGGCCAATGGCGGCCCCCAATATTGCACAAATCGTCTCATCCCACCTCCCTGGAAACACCATAAGCGCGTTCGACCGTCTCCACCAGGACCGCCCACGAGCGGCGGCGGCGCATATCGTGGGCGGCGGCTTGTCCCAGGCGCTCGCGCAACCGCTCATCGGTCAGCAGTTGGAGCGCGGCGTCGGCGAACGCTTCCATGTCGCCCGGCGGCGTCAACCAGCCAGTCTCGCCGTGGCGGATCATCTCCCGATTCTCTCCCACCGCCTCCGCCGCTACCGTCACCCCCGCGGCCAACAGGTCGCACAATTTGACCGCGCACTTGCTCCGGTTGACCAGGGTGTCGTCGAAGGGATAGATGGCGATGTCGGCCCGGGCGAAATAGGCCGGCAGCGTCTCGGCCGGCGCCCAACCGACGTAGGTGATGTCGTGCGTCAGCGGTTGAACGGGCGGCGCGTCCGGAGTGTCGCCCGCGTTCGTCTCAACCGTCCAGCCGGCCCGGACCGCCAGGCGAAACAGTTCTGTCTCCTCGCCGAAAAGCCCCTGCCCGACGATTATCAGGCGGGCGTCAGGCATTCGCTCGCGCACTCGCTTGAATACCTCAATCACGCGGGACACGGGGAACTCAAAGAAACGGGTGTAAAGCAGGATCGTCGGCGCGTCGTGCTTTTCCACGCCTGTTTGTCGTTCCTCTCCATCGCCCGCTATCCCGTTGGGCGCGTAGAAGACCCGCGCCGGGGGCGCGCCCAGGGCCCACACCAGTGATTGCAACGTCCGGCTGGCGACGGTGACCGCGTCGGCGTGGGTCAGCCCCCAGCGCTCCTGCCAGGTGAAGAAGCGCTGTTGGGCCGGGCTATAATCGGCGATGGCGTTCCATCCGCCCGGCCCCTCCCAATCGTCGGCGTCCACGACCAGGCGCGGCCGGCGGGAGCGGGGTAAATGGGCCAACAGCCAATGGGCCAACCCGCTGTACGCCTTGGGCTTGAACAGGTGCACCGCGTCGGGCCGGAGCGCCAGCGCGCGACGGACCAAGCGCCGGGCGGTCAGCAGGTGGAAAAGCCCCGGCGCGCCAGGCGGCAGCGGGATATTCTCGATCTCGACGCCGCCCTCGCGCCAGCAACGCCCGGCGTCCTCCCGGTTTTGCCAGGGGGGCATCACCATCGTCACCGCGTGACCGCGCTCGACCAGCGCCCGCGCCATTGGCAACGCTCGCACCCCCATCGTGCCCCGGGGCCGCATGCCAAACGGCCCGACCATCACGATCTGCATACTTTTTCCCTCCTCATACTGTACACCGGGTCGCATTATACATAATTCCGCTGAATTGCCAAAGGATGGATGGTTTGGGTTTCAGGTTTCGGGTTGGCGGTTGCGGCTTGTCTCATGCCCCATGTGGGTCTATAATGGAATCATCGGCACGCATTTTCCCAACAGGGGGTATCTCATGTTAAATATCCGCAAGCTCGTGATCGAGCACTTCGTGCAGGAACTGATGGACACGTACCAGGAAAACTACGGGGTCACCGACCCGCCCTACGGCGAGATCGCCCGGTGGGCCGGACGCCTGGCCCTGGAGAACATCGCCAATTCCGATATGCTGTACCACAATGTCGAGCATACCATCATGGTCACGTCGGTGGGCCAGGCTATCTTGCAAGGGAAGCACCTGCTGGAGGGCGGCGTCTCGCCCCGGGATTGGTTCCACTTCACCGTGGCGCTGTTGTGCCACGACATCGGTTACGTCAAGGGCATCTGCCGGGATGACGCCGACAATGTGTTTGCCACCGGCGTCGATGGGGAGACGGTGGCCATTCCGCCGGGCTCGACCGACGCCGCTCTGACGCCCTACCACCTGGACCGCAGCAAGGCCTTCGTCCGCGAGCGTTTCGGCAAGCGCTTGCTTCGGGACATCGACGCCGAATTGATCGTCAGTTTCATCGAGATGACCCGCTTCCCGCCGCCGGACGATGACTTCTATCGAGACACCGGGGATTATCCGGGGTTGTTGCGGGCGGCCGATTTCATCGGCCAGCTCGGCGATCCGGAGTACTTGCGTAAAATTCCGGCGTTGTTTCACGAGTTCGAGGAGATCGGCGCCAATGCGCCCCGGGGCTACAGCAGCCCTGGCGATATGCGCAAGAGTTTCGCCAAGTTCTACTGGAAAACGATCAGCCCCTACATCCAGGACGCCCTGCGCTACCTCCACGTCACCCAGGAGGGCAAGGGCTGGATCGCCAACCTCCACTCCCACGTCTTTGCCGTAGAACACGACGAAGGCTGAGCGGCAACCGCCGGACTGTGATCCGGCGGAAACGAGTTGTTGTTTGGCCTATCCGTTCAGTATGGACCCCTTAGTCCACCGTCAGGGTCTTGCTCAGGTTGCGGGGGAAATCGGGGTCGTACCCCCGGGCCAGGCTGAGCCGGTAGGCGAGTATCTGCAACGGCGCCGCCGCCAGCAAGGGGTTGATCGCCGGCCCCGCAGTCGGCAAGGTGATCAGATCGTGGGCGTTCATCCGCAGCCGCTCATCCGGTTCTCCGATGACGATGGCCCGCCCGCCCCGGCAGGTCGTCTCGTTGATCCCGCTGACGACCAGGGATACGTCCGCCGGCCCGGCGACGAAGATGACCGGGTAGCCATTGTCGACCGCGGCCAGCGGCCCATGCTTGAACTCGGTCGAGAGCATGCCCTCGCAATGGGCGTAGGTGACCTCTTTCAGCTTCAACGCGCCCTCCAGCGCGATGGGATAGGTCAGGCCGTAGCCCAGGCAGTATAGGTCGTCCCGATCGGCTAAATCCGCCTCCAGCGTTGCGATCTGCGGCTCGACCGCGTCGATGGTCTCCGCCAGCAACGCCGGCAGGCTTGCCAGCGCTTCGGTCGAACGGCCGCCCATGCGTAACGCCAGGTAGAGGAATGCTAGCGCCTGGTTCATAAAGGTCTTGGTCGCCGGCACGCTGATCTCGTATCCACAGACCAGGGGCAAGTAATGCTCGCTCTCGTTCATCAGCGTCGACCCCAGCACGTTGACCAGCCCCAGGATGCCCATCTCCCGCTCGCGCGCGATCGCCAGGGCGTTGAGCACATCCTTCGTCTCCCCGCTTTGGCTGACGAACACGCCCACATCGTCCGGCCCCACCACCGGCCCGTACTGGGGGATGAACTGCGGCGCGAGGATCGGGATCGCCGCTCGCCCCGCCAATTGGCCCAGGTAGACCGCTCCCAACAGGCAAGCGTGGTAACTGGTGCCGCATCCGATGAGGTATAAATGGCGCGCCGTCCGCATGCGTTCGACCATCGGCCCCACGTGCGCCGAGGCCTCCAACAGGTGCAATAACTCTCCCGCGACCTGGGGTTGCTCGTGGATCTCCTTGAGCATAAAGTGGGGATAGCCGCTCTTCTCGGCCGCCGCCATGCTATCTTCAATGATCTCGGCCGGTCGCTCGATAATCTGCCCATCCTCAACCCGGCGCAACTCGACGCCGTCGGCGCGGAGGATGACGATCGCCCCATCTCGCACCCGCACCACCTGCCGGGTAAACGGCAGGATCGACGGTAGATCGGAGGAGACGTAGGTCGCCCCGTCCGCCAGCCCCGCTACCAACCCCGATCCCTTCTTGAGCGCGTACAGCCGCTCGTCGCCCACCCGCCCGATGACGAAGGCGTAATCTCCCTCCAGGTCGTGATAGGCCCGCCGGATGGCCTCCACCATATCGCAACCCTGATCCACGTACCGCTCCACGGCGTGGACGCACGATTCCCCGTCGTTGGTCGAGCGGACTGTCATCCCCTCATCCGCAAACGCCTGGCGTAGTTCGACGTTGTTGACCACGTTGCCGTTGTGCGCGCCCACCAGGTCGCCGTCGGAATCCAGGTGAGGCTGGGCGTTGACCTGTGAGGGCGCGCCGAAGGTCGCCCAGCGCAATTGGACCATCCCCTGTCGCCCGATCATCTTCGCGAAGCCCAACCGTTCCGCCACATCGTCTACTTTGCCCACGTCTTTGCGCAGGTCAATCTCGCCGTTCTCGCGCAACGTGGCGCATCCTACCGAATCGTATCCCCGGTATGAAAGCCGGCGTCCGGCCTCCGTCAAAATTTCTCCCAGGGGCTGTTCTTCACTTACAACGATGCCAAAAATACCGCACATATTTTCTCCTTGTGTTGTTGTGTTGGTGGATGGTTTATGGGGCTGCCAATTGCTCTAGCCGCCGTCCCGGGGGCGCCAATCGGCCCGAGGAGGGGCCTCTGAGCGAATTTTGTAATAGTCTCTTTATTAATCTCCCAATTTACCAACCCAATCCATCACCTGATGAAGCATCTGGTCTCGATTCTGGGCGTTCACTTCCCAACAGGTCACCCTGGGCATAAGGGTTAGCCCCTCAATCCAGGGGTTTGGTTTGGCCATCACGGTTGCGATTACCACGTGCGGCCCGCCTACGGCTCGTAGCACGACATCTTTGAATGGTCCGCTGAATAGCTCCATCTTGCCGATCTCGTCGATGATGATGGTTTTTTCGCGCTTCATCGCCCGCTCAATCGCCCGGACGCCGACGCGCTCGATGGCGGAGACATCCACGCCGTAGCGGCTCACGCGGGGGCGGTCTCCGCCTCGTAGGTCGATGTGGGCCATAATGGCCTGTTGTCCATCCAGGGTGACCAGGCGAAAGCCCTTGCGGCCGCCGGGGCCGCGGATCTCCTCGGTGTAGAAACCGCCGGCCCGCTCACCGAGCGATTCGGCTACCGCCTTGATGACGGTCGTTTTCCCGACGCCGGGCCGGCCTTTCAGTAACAATGTGGGTTTCATTTCACGCTCCTGTTCTCTGCATAATAGATGGACATTTTAACACGAATTGACCGTTGCTCCAAGGTCTGCCGAACCCGCGCTGGTTGAGATAGGGATCTTCCGGTACAATAGAGGCTGGAGGTATCCTGATGATCTATCTGGGCATTTTCCTGCTCTCGGCGTCCACGTTGGCTTTTGAGATCAATTTGACGCGCATTTTCTCCGTCGCTCAATTCCACCATTTCGCCTTTATGATCGTTAGTCTGGCGCTGCTCGGCTTTGGCGCGAGCGGCGCGTTCTTGACGCTTTTCCCCCGGATTAAGGATCGAGACCGCCGCTCGACTTTGGCGCGGCTGGGGTGGGGGTTGGCGGGATCGATGATTGGCGCCTACGCGCTGACGCTCTACGTACCCTTCGATTCCTATCGCATCGCGCGCGAGTGGGAACAGGGGGCCGTGTTGGCTTTGCACTACGTCGCCCTGGCCCTCCCGTTTTTCTGCTGCGGTGCGGCCGTCGGCGTCATGTTGGACGCGCAACCCCGGCGAGTTGACCGTATCTACGCGGCCAATTTGCTCGGTTCCGCCGTCGGTTGCCTGCTCGCCGTGATCGCGCCTCTGGCGGTCGGCGGGACGGGGATGGTGTTCCTGGCGGCCGCCCTGGGCGCGTTGGCCGCCGGTATCGTTCGCCCGCCCGCTCCCGACTGTGCAAGGCGGCGGGCGTCGCTCCTCTTGCATGGCGGCGTATTTATTGCCCTGCTCGCTTTGGCTTTTCGACCCCTCCCATTTTTTGAGATTCGCCTTTCGCCCTACAAGAGCCTCAGTTACGCCTTGCGTTACCCCGATGCGGTGTTGACCTTCCAGCGCTGGAATGGATTTTCGCGGGTGGATGTCGTTCACTCCTCGAGCATCCGCAGCCTGCCGGGGCGCGGCTTTCGGTGCGCGCAATCGCCGCCAGCGCAGAAAGGGCTGACGGTCGATGGGGATGACCTGAATCCCATCACACACGTCGCGCCCGGTTTTGAGCGGTTGCCGTTTACCGATTGTCTGTTGACCGCGTTGCCGTATCGCCTGCGCGCCGGGGGGCGGGCGTTGGTGTTGGAGCCTGGAGGCGGTTTCGATATCCTGGTCGCTCTATCGGAGGGGGCCGGGACAGTCACCGCGGTCGAGGCGAACCCACTCGTCGTCGAGGCGGTGCGGGCACAAGGGGCGTGGGCGGGCCGGCTGTACGACGACCCGCGTGTGACGACGGAGACGGCGGGCGGGCGGGCCTACGCGCGGCGAAGTCGCGCCCGTTACGATGTCGTGACGCTCTCCTTGACGACGCCCCAGCGGCCGGTCGCCTCGGGGGCGTATAGCCTGGGGGAGAATTATCGCTACACCGTTCAAGCGTTCGTCGATTATCTGTCCCGCCTGGACGATGATGGCGTGCTGGTCGTTTCTCGCTGGCTCCAGACGCCGCCGTCCGAGTCGATCCGCGCCTTCGCCCTGGCGGTGGAGGCGGTCGAGCGTGCCGGCGGCGACCCCCGGCGCAGCCTGGTCGTCCTGCGCAGTTACCAGCAGATGTTGATCCTGGCGCGAAAGGGGCCCTTCACCGAGGATGAGCTGGCGTTGGCGCGGGATTTTGCGTCGGAGCGTTTCTTTGACTTGGTCTACCTGCCCGACATTCGCTCCGACGAGGTCAATCTGCACAACGTCATACCGGATGCGGCTTACCATCACGCTTGCGTTGATCTGCTGGAGGCTGAGGATCGACGGCTCTGGTATCAGGATTACCCCTTTGACGTGCGGCCTCCGACCGACGATCGCCCGTTCTTCGCTCATTTCTTCAAATGGGGGCAGACGGGGGATGTGTTGGCGATGGCGGGGCGCACGTGGCAACCCTTCGGCGGGGCCGGGTATTTCGTTCTGTTGGCGCTGCTGGCGTTAGCCGTCGTCGCCGCTGCGGTGTTGATTGTGTCGCCCCTGGCGATAGGAAAGCGACGGCTGAAACGCGGGGCGGAGCCTGTGGGCGCGACGCTGGGATACTTTGCCCTGTTGGGCGTGGGCTTTCTATTCGTGGAGATACCGCTTTTGCAGAAATTCATCCTTTTCCTGGGCCATCCGGCCTACGCCATGGCGACGGTGTTGTTCGCGGTGCTGTTATTTTCCGGCGTAGGGAGCCTGTTGTCCCGGCGCGCGTCGTTGCGCTGGGTTTTGATTCTGCTGCCCGTCCTTGTCGGCGGGTACGTGATGGGGCTGCCGATCTTTTTCCAGGCGACGTTGGGCGTTCCGTTGGCGGGGCGATTCATTCTCTCTGTGGCGGCGTTGGCGCCGCCGGCGCTGTTGATGGGCGTTCCATTCCCCAAGGGGATGACGGTGCTGGGCCGGGCGGCGCCTGATCTCGTGGCGTGGGCCTGGGGAGTCAACGGCGCGATCTCGGTCGTGGCCTCGATCATGGCGACGCTCCTGGCGCTTTCAGGAGGATTCTCCCGCGTGCTGGTTGTGGGCGCGGCCTGTTACGTGGCGGCGCTGTTTATGGCAGAGGCCATTCGTGCCCGCCCGGGCTCTGGTTCTCCTCCGCTCCCTCGCCGGTGAATGGAACGAAGGCCACGCCGCCCATATTATACGCTTGCAACTCGCCGTCGGCCGATTTCGCGAACTTCCACAGCGTCTGGTATCCGCCCGGCGGCCCGATGGGGATCACCATGCGCCCGCCGTTGGCCAGTTGTTCGGTCAGGGGCGGCGGCAGATAGTCGGGGGCGGCGGTGACGATGATCGCGTTGTAAGGGGCGTGTTCCGGCCAACCGTAATATCCATCTCCCTGCTTGACGTGGACGTTGTCGTAACCCAGGCTCTCCAGGCGCGCGCGGGCGCTTTCGGCCAGTTCGGGGATGACCTCGACGGTGTAGACCTCCAGGCCGGGGATTTCCCCCAGGATGGCGGCCTGGTATCCGGAACCGGCGCCGATCTCCAGGACTTTGTCCCCCTGCTTTAATTCCAGCAATTCAGTCATCAGGGCGACGATGTAGGGCTGGGATATGGTTTGGCCGTAGCCAATAGGCAACGGGAAGTCGCCGTAGGCTGCATCTTGATGCTCCTCCGGCACGAAAAGGTGGCGGGGTACTTCACGCATCGCGCGCAAGACGTCTTCGTCGGTGATGCCGCGCCCTTCAATTGTTTCGATCACCATTTCCTCCCTCTGTTTCGTAAATTGGATATTCTCGGTCGATGGAGACGAGATAGCCGGAGTCGCCCGGTCAGGCGCTTCAAACGGCGCGCTGCTTGTACAGGCGACGCTTAGAATCAGCATGAGTGTCAAGAGCAGCGTGAGGTTGATTTTGTGCATCGCTTGCTCCTTTCGCCATTCGTCATTCGCCATTCGCCATTTGCTATTCGCTATTTTACTCCATAAGTTGGCGCTTGCCAAACGGATTGACCGGCCCGACCGTTTGACAAGCGCCAAACAGCCTGGAGGGTTAGCTGAGTTGGCGTCTTTATGGTACAATATGCTTCGGAGAGTCTTAAATAATTGCTCTAGCCACCGTCCCGGGGGCGCTAATCGGCCCGAGGATGGGCCTCAGAGCTAGTCTCTTCACGATCACATAAAATAAGGAGGTTGCGATGCGCAAATATGCGCTGATTTTGCTATTTGTTTTGTTGGGCGTGTGGGGTGTAGGGTGCGGCGCTGGCGACGGCGGCGTTTCGGGGGTGGATGTGACCTTGGAATCGACTGTCGCCTCGCCGACCGACGCGTCGCCGACCGACGCTCCTACGGAGCCGTCGCCTGAAGCGACAGAGCCAGGCCCACCTTTAGAAGATCTGGATGACCTCGCGCCTGGCGAGCCGGCCTCGTGCGTGGCGGACCCGATGGATTTCCCGGTCGAGTCGCGGATCCCCGACGTCACGGAGGACGATCACGCCCATGGCCCGGCGGACGCCTCGATCACGATCATTGAATATGCGGATTTCCAATGTCCGGGATGCGCGGCGATGGCGTCGCTGCGGGATTTTATGGAGGCTAAATACGGCGACGACGTGCGATCGGTCTACCGTCATTTTGCCTTGAGCTTTCACGACAAGGCCCCTATCACCGGGGAGGCGGTGGAGGCGGCCGGCGCCCAGGGCGCTTTCTGGGAGATGCACGATCTGTTGTACCAGCGCCAGCAGGAGTGGGGTCAGGTGTCGCTTGATCAGATGCCGGATAAGATGGTTGAGTACGCCGAGGAATTGGGTCTCGACACCGAGCAGTTCGCCCAGGATCTGGCGGACCACGTCTACCTGGAGCGGGTGGAGGCCGACACACAGCTCGCGATGGAAGTTGGCCTGCCGGCCACGCCCACCTACATCATCAATGGCGTCATCTATCCCACACAGCAGCTCGGATTGCATCCTGTGCGGATCAGCGCTTTCATCGAACTGATGCGGTTACAGGACCGGATGTACGATTCGCCCCCGCCCCAGGTTATCAGCGAGGACAAGGATTACCGGGCAACGATTGAGACGGTGCACGGCGATATCGTGATTGATCTCTACGACGATCTGGCGCCGGTCAACGTCAACAGCTTCGTTTTCCTGGCCCGGGAAGGGTGGTACGACGGGGTGCTGTTCCATCGGGTGATCCCTGATTTTGTGGCGCAGGCGGGCGATCCGACAGGCAGCGGTCTGGGATCCCCCGGTTACCGATGCGAGGACGAGATTGTGTCCGGTCTGGCCTTCGATGGCCCCGGCGTGGTCGGGATGGCGAGCGCCGGGCCAGGGACAGGCAGCATCGGCAGCCAGTTTTTCATCACCTATGACGCGGCCCCTCGGCTTGATGGGAATTACACCATCATCGGCCGGGTAGTGGAAGGGATGGACGTGGCGCGAAAACTCACACCGGTGGAATCCGATCAAGGCGTCCTGGGGGATGAGATAGAGACGATTTCCGTCGAAGAGAGATAGATCAACTGTCTGTCAGGTCGAAAGATCCGCCTCGAAAAACAGATAACATTTGACAAATTGCATGATGTGTGGTAACCTCACGACCGTGCGTGAGTGGTTGGGGGAAAGGTCAAGGAGGCTCTTTAATGGCACAAGCGTCCCGTACAAATCGTTTGGTGAAGCGCTTGCAAGAATTGCAGATGAACACGTCGGACGTCGAGGCGACGGCGCTCGTGAGTGTGGATGGGTTGACGATTGCCTCATCGCTGCCCGGCGGGATTGAAGAGGATCGTGTATCGGCGATGTCGGCGGCGATGCTGTCGCTGGGTGAGCGAATCGCCAGCGAGTTGGGGCGCGGGATGCTGGATGAGGTGTACGTGAAGGGCGAAAATGGGTACGTCGTCCTTCGCGCCGTTGGAGAGGAAGCGGTCTTGACGGTGCTCGCGCGCCAGCAAGCCAAATTGGGTTTGCTTTTCTTGGATATGCGTCGTGCGTCTGATGATTTGGCTGCCATTCTGGGGGCCTAACATAGGGATGAAGGGAAAAGGCTAAAGTGCAGCGAATTGAACCTAGCGGCTATTATTATCCCAATATGATCGTCCATTATATGCTTGAAGCGATGGAAGAGATTATGGGGAAGAACGGCTTGAACGCCATTCTGAACTTGGCAGGCCTGTCGCATCTGATTGATAATTATCCCCCGGCGAATTTGAAGAAAGAATTTGATTTCGCCGATTTTTCGACGTTGATGGGCGCTTTGGACGAGATGTATGGCCCACGAGGCGGGCGAGGCCTTCAATTGCGCGCTGGTCGCGTCGGGTTCGCCAAAGGCGGGCGAAAAATGGGGGCGATGGTCGGCGTTGGAGACCTCGCCTTCAAAGTGCTGCCGTTGAACGTCAAGCTCAAGGCCGGGCTTCCGGCGATGGCGAGCGTGTTTACCAAGTTTAGCGATCAGGAAAGCACCGTTGAAGATAGGGGAGATCATTATATTTACACGATGGTCCCCAGTCCCGTCTGCTGGGGGCGTACTGCGGACCGCCCGATCTGTTTTGCAGCGAAGGGCTTGCTGGAGGAAGGCTTGCATTGGGTGAGCGGCGGCAACAAGTTCCGCGTCGAAGAGACCGAGTGCATTGCGATGGGCGCGGAAGAGTGCCTGTTCGCTATTTATAAAGAGCCGATAGGGTAGGCGACGCGCGGGCCAAATTTTCCAAGGCGTCTCCACAATCCTTTAGCTCACCGACAACGATAAAAACGGCTGATGGACCGCCGTCGTCCCGACGGCATGCCAGCAAAATGCTGGCGATCCCATTATTTTCAGAGGAGAGACACCAATGACACAAGCGTCTCGTACAGATCTTTTGGTGAAGCGCTTGCAAGAATTGCAGATGAACACGGCGGACGTCGAAGCGACAGCAGTCGTGAGCGTGGATGGATTGACAATCGCCTCATCCTTACCCGGCGGAATCGAAGAGGATCGTGTGTCGGCGATGTCGGCGGCGATGTTGTCGCTGGGTGAGCGAATCGCCAGCGAGTTGGGGCGTGGGATGTTGGATGAGGTGTACGTGAAGGGCGAAAATGGGTACGTCGTTCTCCGCGCTGTGGGCGAAGAGGCAGTGCTAACAGTCCTCGCTCGCCAGCAAGCCAAACTGGGTTTACTTTTCTTGGACATGCGTCGCGCCTCCGACGATCTGGCGTCCATTCTAGGGGCCTAGAAAAATACACCAGTTCACTCACGGTTGTTTGTCGTTGTGAAGCCTTTTTACTCCGGTTCTGTCCGGGCTAGGGGGATGTAAATGCCTCAAATTGAGCCAAGCGGTTATTATTACCCCAATTTAATGGCGCGCATCTATCTGGAAGCGATGGAGGAGATTATGGGGAAGAATGGCTTAAACGCCATTCTGAACTTGGCCGGCCTATCGCAGTTGATTGATAATTATCCTCCTGCTAATTTGAAGAAGGAGTTCGATTTCTCCGACTTCTCGGCCCTGAACGGCGCATTAGAGGAGATGTATGGCCCACGCGGCGGCCGAGGTCTCCAGTTGCGAAGTGGGCGGGCGGTTTTCGCCAAGGGCTTACAGGGGCTGGGGTCGCTTTCGGGCGTCGGCGATTTGGCGTTCAAGATGTTGCCGCTCGGCGCCAAGTTGAAGGCTGGATTGCCCGCGATGGCGAAGGTCTTCAGCCAGGTCAGCGATCAAAACAGCGAAGTCAAGGACGAGGGCGAGTATTACACCTACACGATGGAACCCTGCCCCGTATGTTGGGGGCGCACGGCCGATCGTCCTATCTGTTTCGCCGGCAAAGGTGTCATCGAAGAGGGGTTGCATTGGTTGAGCGGGGGGAAGAAATTCCGGGTGGAAGAGATTGATTGCGTTGCAATGGGCGGAGAAGTTTGTACGTATGCCATTTACAAAGAGCCGATAGAATAGCTTGGGTAAACTGTGTCCCAGTATTTTGGGACGGAGGGTAAAGACGTGGCAGAAGTTCCGCATATTTTGGTCGTTGAGGATCAAGAGAACACCGCCGAGATGTTGAACTCTTATTTCACGGCGCAGGGTTACGAGATTACGACGGTCGGTTGGGGGAATGACGCTTTAACTTTTCTGGAGAAAATAGTCCCTGATCTGATTATGCTCGATATTCGATTGCCGGATATTGATGGATATGAAGTATGTCGTCGCATTCGCGCTCGCCGGCGCACTGAGCACGTGCCGATCATTTTCCTGACGGAGCGACGGGAACGGAGCGATAGGTTAGCCGGTTTAGAATTGGGAGCCGTCGATTACATCACCAAACCCTTTGACGTTCAGGAGTTGCGCTTGCGGGTGCGTAACGTGCTGCGCCGTTCCAGTATGGAACAATTGTCCCATCCGATCACAGGCTTACCCGCCGCATCGTTAGCCGACGAGCGTCTTAAAGAGATATTGCAGGATAATGATTGGACCATCCTCTCGGTCGGTTTGCAAGGGCTGAAGGAATTCGCCGAGGCGTATGGTTTCGTCGCGCGGGACGATGTGATGCGGGCGGTGGGTATGATGTTGAGCCACGTCGTCAGTGAGAGCCACGATCCCAACGCCTTTGTGGGGCACATCGGAGACACCGATTTGTTCGTCATCATCGCGCCCGGAAAAGCGCAAAAGATACAGGAATCGCTCCAGGTGCGCCTGGATGAGGCGATGTCTTTTTTCTACCCCCGTTCCGATTGGGAGGCCTGCCAGAATGATCCCAAAGTGACCTTGCCCCGTATGGAGGTCGTGATGGGCGTGCTTCGCGGGTCGGAACAGTCGATCAGCAAACTCGGCGAATTGAAAGAGGCCATCGTCAGGGCGCAGGTGAAGAGTTGATCGGCCTTGACCCTCCAATTTAACCCTAGTGGGTCACTTGTCACGGATATAGCCATTTCGATTGTGCCCATTGTTTCCAGGCCCGTGCTCAAAATGACGATTTTGGCGACAAATAGGCCTTCTGGGAGCAGTTTTCAAGGAAAATCGCTGTTTCACAGTTCAAAGTGTAATGGCGATGCTCAAGACAAATGACCCACTAGGCGGTATCGGCAAGACGGCCCTGGCCTACGGCGCCTTGACCCGCGCTGTTGATGAAAAGATCTTCGATCACGTGGTCTGGACCAGCGCTAAGCGGGAACACTTCGTCGGTGAACGCGTCAAGAAAAGCTACGCCCCGCTGTACAGTTTCGACATGCTCTTGAACGAGATTGGACGCCAGTGTGATCGGCCCGACATCCCAGGCATGCAGCCTGGGCGTAGGTTGACTGAGATCGAACACCTGCTCCGGGATCACCGCGTCCTGATCGTGTTAGACAACCTGGAGACGGCGCCTGACCGCAAGGCCCTGGTTGAACAGACTTTTCAGATCCTGAACCAGGATAAGCTGCTGATCACCAGCCGCTATAGGGTCACCCATGAACGTGCATTCACCTTGAACCTGAAGGGCTTTCCTGTGGAAGAAAGCGTCATGTTTCTGCGCGAAGGAAGCAGCGAGCGCGGCATCCAGGCAATGGCACAGGCGGCCTATCCCAAGCTGGTCGAAATCCACGAGGTCACCGGCGGAGCACCTCTGGCCATGAGGCTGGTCGTCGGACACGCAAGCCGCAAGCCGTTGGACGTCGTCCTCTCGGAATTGAAGGGAGTGGAATTTGAAGGACAGACCTATCCGCTCTACCGATTCCTTTACCTCCATTCCTGGAAGATCCTGGATATGCCAGCTCGCAGAGTGTTGGTGGAAATGTCCGTCTTTCCGCCACTCACCGGTGGTGCCGTTGCGGACGTCGAGGCCGTCAGCCAGGTGCCGGAGCAGGACTTCTGGCCAGCCATGGAGCAACTGGTCATATTGTCACTCGTCGACAAGATCGGCGTTCCGGGAAAGGAGCGCTTCGCCCTCCACACCTTGACACAACACTTCGTCAAATCTGACATCACCAAGGAGTGGTCCAAGGAAAAGGAACCCTAGCCATCGACCAGGGAACCTCAGCCTTTTTCTGCTCGAGATACATCAGGATGAGGGGATCAATGAGTACAGATATAGATCATCAATTCTGGCTTTCATGTTCCGAGAAGGCGGATGATAACTATATCGAGCAATACCTCGCTTGCGCTAGAGACAACACCCAAGCCTATCAGAAGCTTGAGGAGGAACAATCTACGATCCTATCGGCTGCCAGAAAGGCGCTGGCTAGGGAGAACTATCAGGCCGTGCTGGAGATAGAGAACTGCCTGTGGAGCGGTGGCGGGCGCTGGCTCGACCTACGGGGCCACACGCAAAGTGGTATTACGTTGCTGACGCAGGCGATTGAGGCCGCTCGCCTGTCCGGAGACAAACGACGGGAAGAACACCTCCTGGGACAACTCGGACGGGCCTGGATGAAGCGCGAGGACCTATCAAAGGCCCGCCTCTATCTTCAGCAGGCACTGAACATTGCCGACGAGATTGGCGATCTAGAAGGAAAAGCTAGCCACCTGGGTATCCTAGGACACATAGATCTCGGTCAAGGAGAGGAAGACCAAGCTGTTCAGCGGTTCGAAGAAGCGCTGTCCATCGCCCGGGAAACTGGAGATCGCCAAACAGCGGGCAGACTCTCAGCCAGCCTGGGCACGATCAGCCTCATGACCGATCGCACCATGACGCTGGACACCTTTCGTGATAAGGTCAGGTCTTTTGAGCGCAACCTGCGTGTCGTACGAGAAGAAGGCGATCGACAAGGGGAGGCCAGCCACTTGGGTTGCCTTGGGCTGGCCTGGGAATTGGTGGTAGCTGGGTTTCTGGCAGGGCCTAATCAGGTGACGCTGGCTCGGGGACCTTATTTCTCTGAATTCGACCGTCGCCATCAAGAATACCGAGAGAAGCAAGAAAAGGAGAATGAGCGGTACAAACGACTTCTGGGCAATTACCGAAAGCCCCTTAGATACTACGAGCAAGCGCTGGGTATTGCGCGCGAGATCGGCGACTGGGAACTGGAGAAGCATTTCGAGCAGGAGATCGACCGGGTCTGTTCTCGCATCCATCCCATAACCGCATCCAGGAACGTGCTGCTTCAGACGGCTCGCACAAAGGAAGGCCAGGCCCGGTATGTAACAGCCATGGCGGAAGATCGGGGGTGGGTTCTCAGGGCAGAGACGATTGTGGCCAAAGAATGGGAACGGTTTACACTACTCTGTCTTCACAATGACAAGATAGCGTTTAAGACCTACCACGGGAGATATGTCACTGCCATGAACGGGGAGAGCGATCGTGATTGGCGCCTGATCGCAGAGACGAATGTGATGGGTGTGTGGGAGATGTTCTACCCAATTGACCTACAAAGCCAAAAGCGGCTGTCTTGCTCAAACGTGCTGGCACGTCTCGAGCAAGGTAGCCTCACGATCGTCTTGAAGGCCCACCATGGAAAATACGTGACTGCCATGGGTGAAGACCGAGAATGGGTGTTACGTGCGGGAACAGAGGACGCAAGCGAGTGTGCGACATTTACGCTATCTATAGTGTAGGAGTAGGGCGCATGAATACACAGCAGTCCATGGCCGGAGATTGTCCTGGTCCAATACTGTCCGGAAACCGAGTTAGGGTGAGTAATGAGAGCGAAAAGCACGATAGTCTTAGTGGAGGTCGTGACTCTCCGGTCAGCCAGAGCATAGGGTTATACGTGCTTGCAAAGTCCTGATGCAAG
>DAOTUC010000036.1:0-6550 GCA_034437315.1 Anaerolineae bacterium | reverse complement strand
CAATTATTCAAGACGCTATTTAGAAGATACAACACGACCATCCGCCAGGCGCCACACCCGGTTGGCGTAACGGGCGACCAACTCCCGCCGGTGGGTGATCAAGAGCACCGTCTGCCCGGCGCAGTTTAGCTCGCTCAAAAGATTCATCAAGCGGATCAAATGGCCCCAATCCTGGCCCACCGTCGGCTCGTCCAGGATCAGGAGCTCGGGATAAAGGCTCAACGTCGCCGCCAACGCCGTCCGCTGCTGCTGCCCAACGCTGAGCGCCTGATTCGGTCGCCGTCGCAGATCGGCGAGGCCGACCCGGGCTAACAGCGCCTTCACATCGAACCCCTCTATCGTCCCCAGATTTTGGGGGCCGAAACAGACCTCCTCCTCGACCGTGTCGCATACCAGTTGGTGCAACGGGTTCTGTTGCACCAATCCCACCCGCCGACCCCGGCGACCCAGCCCCCCGGCGGACCACACGACCCGTCCCCGACGCGGTTTCAGAAGGCCGGACAACGCGCGGGCCAACGTCGTCTTGCCCGCGCCGTTGGGGCCGACCAGCGCGGCGAAATCCCCCCGGCGCAACGCCATCGAGCAGGACTCGATCAGCGGCGGGCCGTCGTAACCGACCGCCACGTCCCGCATCTCGACCAGTATCTCGTCGCTCGGCTTAGGCGTACAGGGGGGCGGCGAGAGGGCCGGCCGCACCCGCGACCAGACCGCCGCTGGCGCGCCCTGAGCGAGCGCCTCGCCGTCCGCCAGCCAGATCAAGCGATCGGCGTGGGGCAGAAACGGTTCCAGGTGATGCTCAATGACGAGCATCGTGATATCGGAGCGCCGCCGAAGTCGCGCCAGCGTCTGTGTCAATGTGCGCACCCCTGCGCCGTCCAGGTTCGCCGTCGGCTCGTCGAGGATGAGAATCGCCGGCGCCATCGCCAGGATGGCGGCGATGGCGACCCGCTGTTGCTCGCCGCTCGACAGACGGCGCACGGCCCGCTCCCGCAGGCGCTGACAGCCGGTCGCTGCCAGCGCCCACGCCGCTCGCTCGGCGACGACGTGCGACGGGAACCCGAGATTCCGCAGGCCGAAAGCCGCCTCTTCCGTCGCCGTCCCGTTGAACAACTGAGAGGCTGGATTCTGGGACACTAGCCCGACCCGCCGGGCCATCTGCGCCACGCGCCGCCGCCGGGGGTCCATCCCCGCGACCGTGATGTCGCCCGTTACCCGCGCCGGAATCGTTTCGGGGATCAATCCCATCAGCGTGTGGGCCAAGGTGCTCTTCCCGCCGCCCGAAGGCCCGCCGATCAGGACAAATTCACCCCGTTCGATGGATAGATCGACGCCCCGCAGACCATACGCCTCCGGATAACGGACGGTCAGCCCGCGCGCCTCAATCATCGCGCCTCAATCATCCCGCCTCGGCGACGGCCTCGCCCCACCGCTGGCATACCTCGCGACAGGACGCCAGCCAATCCAGGATCGCCTCAATTTGCCGGCGGCGGAAATCGAACACCAAGCGGTCGAAAGCGTGCGCCTCGCGCTGTTCAGCGCGCTCATTCAGCCGGTCGATGCGCTTCCGACAAGCGCGCTCCTGTTGGGCGATCAAATCCTCCACCCCGTCCAGGCCCAGAAGCCGGAAGAAATACAGTTTCGCCAGGAACTCCACCCGCATATCCTGCATTGAGGGAGCCGGCGCTCGCACCCAGGCCAAAAACTTCTCCTCCCCCTTCGGCGTGACGTGGTAAATCTTGCGCGGCGGCCTCCCGCCCTGCGGTTCCAACGTCGCCTCGACGTATCCCGCGTCCTCCAGGCGTTTCAAAGCGCTGTAGACGTTGCTCCGCCCCATGTACCACACGCGGCCCAGGCTCTCCCGCACGCGCTGGTGCAAATCATAACCGTGTATCGGCGCTTCGATCAAGAAGCCCAGCAGCGCCCATTCCATCGGCAAACGTCGCCGCATCCCATCCCCCTTTGTGTATTCACAAACAATATATTCAGAATGTGAATATTATACGCAAAAATACGTAAAGGTCAACAGGCCAACAAGCCGACAAGCCAACATCAATTTCTTGAATTGCACACAAATTCTGTTACAATTAGCTACTGAAAGCGTAGTATGCTATGAGGAGGTTCTGATGAACACATCCCATTCACCCGCCACCCCCCATCTGCCGCCGGAGGGATTCGTCCCCGTCCCGTCGTTGTTGGAGGGGGTCTCAGTCTACGCGCCCGCGCCTGCGCAGGAGGTGGACGAGGATACGCGGGCCTTCAAATGCCGTCACTGCGGGGGAACGATTTCCTACAGCGCATCCGATCGCCGTTTGACCTGCCCCTACTGCGGGGGTTCCCAGCAGATCGCGGCCGAGGAGGTGGGACGGGCGGCGGCGGAGTTTGAGTTCACGCTGGAGGCGATAGAGCGCGCCCGCTACGGTTGGGGGGAAGAGCGCAAGGAACTGGTCTGTGAGTCCTGCGGCGCGTCGGTCTCCATCGCGCCCGACGATACATCCAAAGCCTTGACGAGCACGTGCGCCTTCTGCGGATCGAACCGCGTCCACGCGCAAGACGTCACCGGAGATATGCTCCGGCCCACGGCCCTGGTCCCCTTCCAGGTGGACAGGCAACGTATCCAGGCGCTGGTCGCCGAGTGGCTGGGGCAAGGATGGATGCACCCGCCCGAATTGCGCCAGGTGCGGGCGTTGCGAGAATTGAGCGGCGTCTACCTGCCCTTCTGGACCTTCGACGCCGACATCAGCGCCGATTGGAAGGCCGAAGTAGGCGTTAAGCGAGTCGAGCGCTACCGCCAGGGCGGCGAATGGAAGACGCGCACCGTCATCGACTGGCATTGGCGATCGGGTCGGGTGCGCTTGCCCATCGACGATCACCTGACCGCGGCCACCGAACGGGTCAGCCGCGTCATCCTGCAAAAGATACAGCCCTTCAATCTGGGCGAGCTGGTCGAATATCAGCCGAGCTACCTGGCGGGATGGCAGGCCGAGGGCTACGAGATCCAATTGGAGGATGGGTGGCGGATCGGTAAAGCCGATATGCGGAGTCTGGCCAAGAAAGCCTGCTACCAGGCGACCGGTTCCTCACACGTGCGCAACTTCCACATGACGGCCGATTTCACCGACGAGCGATGGCGTTACATCCTGTTGCCCGTTTACCTGGCGGCCTATCCCTTCGGCGATCGCACGTTCCAGATCATGGTCAACGGACAGACCGGCCGGGTCGCGGGACAGAAACCGGTCGCCTGGCTGCGGGTCTGGCTGGTCATCGCGGCGTTGTTGATACCCGGGTCTTGCCTGGGGCTGTTGGGATTGGTCACCCTGGCCTTTGGCGGCGTCGGCGTCGTGGGCCTCGCGCTGGGCGGCATTCTCTTCATCGCCGGCCTGATCGGGGCGTTTTTCATTTTCCAGAAAGCGCGAGAGTCTGAGGAAGTCTGAATGGCTCCCAACCCTGCGGGAGGTAGCTGGAAAGGATGACAACGATGGAAAATCCGATTGTGACCGACGTGGCGGCGGTGTGGGGCGCGCCGTTAGCGGCGATTCATTGCGCCCACTGTGGCGAGGCGCACCTGTCGCCCTCTGACGAGTTGCCGGACCGTTGCCCTTACTGCCTAAAGGGACCGGTCGCCTCGCAACCGGCCTACCTGCGCGACGAAGCGCCTGAACAGATCCTGCCCTACGCGGTCGACGGGCAAAAGTTGGGGGCGATTTTCGAACGATGGACGAAGGGCGTCTGGTTCCGCCCAAATGGGCTACAGGCCGATACGCTGGCCCGTCGGGCGCGACGCTATTTCATCCCCCTGTGGCTGGTGGATGGTCGCGTGGAGGGCGGTTGGCAAGCAGACGTCGGTTTCGATTACGAGGCGGTCACCTACCAGGATCAATATCGCGACGGGCGCGGATGGCAATCTCACAAGGCGCGCGAGAGGCGCGTGCGCTGGGAGCCACGCGCGGGTCAGATTCGGCGGAATTACGAGAATCTGGACGCCCCGGCGCTGGACGATCATCGCCAGTTGATGCAACGGTTGGGGGATTTTGACCTGGCGCGCCGTCTCCCCTATCACCCGGAACAGATCGCGCACGGCGTGGTGCGCATCCCGACGCTGGAACCGGCGGAGGCCTGGCCCGGCATCGAGGTCGCCTTCGAGCGCGCGGCGGCGTCCGATTGCCGACAAGCGTCCGGCGGAGATCACATCCGCAGTTTCAAGCTGGCTGCGACCTACGAGGATTTGAATTGGACGTTGCTCCTGCTGCCGGCCTACGTGACCTGGTACCGGGCGGGCGACCAGGTGTGGCCGGTGCTGGTCAACGGCCAGAATGGACACGTCGACGGCGTGCGGCGCGCTGATACACGCAAGGCCAACGTCACGTCATTGGTCTTGGGAGGCATTGCGGCGGCGCTGTTCGTGCTGGGCGCGCTGATAACGCTGATCGGCCTCCCCTTCCCATTGTTGGCCGTTTTCGGCGGGTTGACGCTGGTGCTCGGCGTCATCCTGGGGCTGGTCGCGCCCATTCCCGCCATCGGCGTGTGGGTCTTCAACCGGCGCTCGGCGGCCGGGAATGGGCGCTGAGGATTTTCGTTAGCTTCTCAATTTCAGTCGTCGAGCAATAAGTCTCCCGGATCCTCAATGCCGATCACATAGTGAAACCCATCCCGACCCAGGTTACGGGTCAGCGTTTCCATGATATGATCCACGTCGTCGTAGGGACCGGAGAAGTAAAAAGGTTGGCCATCCTTGCCCAACGGGATGGGAGTAGCGCAGTTTTCTGGGTGAGCGTCGCCGATGACGGGCTTGGCCTGGCGATAATCCCGGTGCGGCTCGAACCCCAGTTTCCGGGCGTAATCAATAGCCTCCTGAATGATCTTGGCCGCCAGGTCGAGATCGATCCGCGCCATTTTCTGGTGGGTCGACAGCTTCTTGATCTCCCCGCGATAAGCCCGCTTTGATGGGACGATCCGCCCGAAGGCGTTCTTCACGCCCAGGCAGCCCAGGTCTATCAGGAAGACGCCGATGGCGATTTCTCCCTTGGGTGAGCGGCGAGCGATCAAAAGCTGGGTTATAGAAAGGGGATTCTGCCACTCCTCGCTCACCAGGCACTCCAGGAGCGGCCAATCGCCCGATTCCCGTAATCTGACCCGGTTGCTCTTGGGCCGGACGCGACTGATCACCTTACCTCGTCTGATCTTTCTTACCATAGGGTTTAACTCCTTACACTATTCAATCGTTACGTCAATCTTGCGTTCATTAGCCGGCAGCACTTCGTAGAACGTGCGCCCAATTTTCAGCGGGATGGGATTGGCGTCCTCGTCCGTCAGCGTCAGCATGTCATCCCGCTCCCAACGCTGCCAGAAGGCGCCGATCTGGACGCCGTCGCGGCAGATGACGGCCCGGTTGGAATCCCAGAGCGCGAACCGGATCGAGAGCGCGCCGCTGTGGGGATCTTCGATGATGTCGGTGTCCCACTGCGGCACGTAGAGCAACACCACGTTTTCGGCGCTGAGCTGCTCCCCGGTGAGCGCATCCTCGTGGGGCGCGCCGTCGGTCCACCGGAGGTATTGTTCGCGGGCCTCGTCGTAACGCCATTCACTATCCATTCGATGCCACGGAATTTTGATGACGGACGCCGGTTCCCCCTCGACCGTGGGCGCTTCGGAAAAGATCATACCCTCCAGATTCTGCCGCCCGCTGACGTCGTGATTTTCGGCCGCCCACTCGCGGACCAGGGCCGGGCTGGTGTACTGCGTATGCTCCAACGGGACGTCGCGGCTGTAATCCCGGTAGAAGACCGGCTGCCCGACGCCCACGCTGGGCGAGGCGACCCGATCGGGGTAGAGATCGGAATTGACGATCAAGGCCAACACGCCATTGCTGAAACCGGAACAGGCCAGCACCCCTTTGTAGATCGCCGGAATCTCCAGATCGATCAGGCGGCCGCTGCGTGTCGGGCCGACCCGTTCCGGTGATTGGCTCAGGTAGACGGCGGTCCAGCGGGTGGCGAACCAGCCCTCATTGTAGTGCTCAAAGATGATGTCGGCGGCGTTGATGCCCGCCTGGGGGCGCGTGTATTGGCCGGGCCAATTGGAGATCTTGATGGCGACCGGTACGCGCTCCAACACACTGACGTCGTCCACCACCTCACCGGTGAGCGGATTGACGTTTTCAGGCCAGGGGGTGGGCGTCGGCGTGTGCGCCGGCGTCGGCGTGTCGGTTGGCAGGGGGGTCGGCGTTGGAGAGGCAATCTCCGTCGGCGTCTCCGTTGGAGGGACCGGCGTCCGGGTGGGCGTCGGCGTCGGAGGCGGTGGATCGTTGCTGCACCCTCCCAGGATGCCGGCGCATAGCGCGAGAGCGGCCGCTCCGACCACGACCAAAACCAAAGCGCGTCGTTTTCTCCTACGTTCCTCCTGGAACATATCCCCCCCTTTCACTTGGGGTTCTCTGGGATTTCGCATGGCGAGACCCTAAAGGTTTTGCTCAAGGCCGCGCAAACAACGTTTTTGCCTTAAACAATGACCTTTTTCCATCAAAACCAGCGCAAAAACCTTTAGGGTCTATGAT
>DAOTUC010000035.1:0-9059 GCA_034437315.1 Anaerolineae bacterium | reverse complement strand
CCGGAGCGACGCCGGGCCAGACGGTGCGGGCGCTTCTGGACGGCGAGCACGCGGCCGAAGCCGCGCCGGTGGCTGGCCAGGGATGGTGTAGCATATGCCGAGGCGCTGGGTATGTCCCCTGAACGGGTGACCAACTGGGTTGCGAGATTAGAACCGCTTCCTTGTGAGCAGCTGGTATTCAATTTTTGGGATTGGTGATGAGCAAGACTCTTAAGCTCCAGGTGACGGAGATCGACGGCGACCGTTACGCCGACCTGACGATGGCTCAGCAGGCGGCGATAGAAGACGTTGCCCGAGAATTGGCAGCCGTAGTTCGAGAAGGGATTGTGGGGAAAAACCTTGTTGTTGTGGATGGAGTGGTAAAGCTGACCAATGATCTCTACGAAAACTAACCACGATTGCCCACTCTCGCCGGGCTCACTGGTCTGGGGCTATGCCCGCGATAGCGGCGGTGACACCCAAGAATTGTCGGTACAGCAGCAGGTCCAGGCGATGCAGACCTATTGCGAGCGTTTTGATTTGGTGTTGGTGCACGTTTTCATAGATGAAGCTAGCCCGGGCGGCTCGACGGTGGGCCGGGATGCCTTCGATGATTTGATCCATCTTGCCCACCAAGACCCGCCTCCGGTAAGCGGTATCATCCTCTGGTCCCTCAGTCGTTTTGCGCGGAATCTCCTCGATGCGCAGTTTCACAAGGCCGATCTCCGGCGCCGTGGTTACGAGCTCATCAGCTTGACTGACGATCTCCCTGACGGCGATTATGCCCCCATCATTGAGGCCTTGATTGACTGGAAAAACGAGCGCTTCCTCAAGGATCTCAGCCGAGACGTTAAACGAGGATTACAAGATCTGGCGCGTCAGGGTTACGCTCCTGGAGGGCGCCCCCCGGTTGGCTACCGGCGGAAAGAGGTGACTATCGGACGTCGGCGGGATGGGAGACCCCACGTCGTTAGTCGGTGGGTCCCGGATCCGGCGAAAGCCGATCTGGTGCGTAAGGCGTGGGACATGCGTGCTAATGGCGCAACTTACGGCGAGATCCACGATGTAACTCGACTCTATGGCTCAAAAGGTAGCTATGCCTCGATGTTTACCAACGAGACTTACCGGGGCGTGCTCAAGTGTGGTGATTTGAAAATCGAAGGCGGTCTGGAGGCCCTGATAGACGAAGAGACTTGGGAAGCGGTCCAAGAGAGACGTCGATCCTATAAGCGCCGTATGAGATCAACCAGTGAGCACCCAAAACGCCGGAGGAGCCCTTACTTGCTTTCGGGCCTGGCGGTGTGTGCTCATTGCGGTGCGGCGATGAATGGCGGCCGCGATAACGTAGGACGTGGTCATCCTTGGAACTATTACCTCTGTGGCCGCAAGAACCGCGAGGGTTGGAATAGCTGCCCCAGTGGTAAGGTGAATGGACGCCAACTTGAGCGGGTAGTCCTGGAGGCCGTCATCGAGCGGGTATTGACACCAGACTATGTTATGAAACTGGTTAGCGAGGTCAACGGGCATTTGGCTCAGGAAAACAAGGGCCTCGACAGACAAATCGAGGCCATTGGTCAACATCTCTCAGATGTGGAAACCGCCGTTGACAATCTGCTTGATTTGGCTGAGGAGTGTGGGGCTGGCGCAGTGGTGAATCGATTGAAGGATCGCGAGGCCGAACGTGATGAATTGGCCACGGAATTGCAGAAGCTCAGGCGCCAGCGTGATTTAAAGAAACTCCAGGTTGATCCCGATGTAATCACGGCGGTATTGTCCAGTATGAGGGGTACACTGGAAGGCGACGACATCCAGGCGAAACGGGTGTTGTTGCGGCGCTTTGTTGAGTGTGTCGAGGTAACGAAGGAAGAGGCCCGATTGATCTACACCTTTCCTGTTCCTGAAACGGTGTATAGTATTGAGACCCCTTGGGGTCACTGTGTTGAATCCTAATATTGGGGGACACGACGAGTGTAAAGCCCAGTTGATCCCCCTCGCTTGCCCCATCTGAACGGTGGGGTTTTTTGCTTTGTAGGCTCTGAGTTTGCTGTAATAAAAAAGCCCCGCCGTTCAGGCAGGGCTTTTAAGAATCCATCCCAAAATGGGTTCGGGGCTTTTACACCTCTTCCGGTCCTTCCGGTCCGATAGCTGCCTTGTAGCCCAGCAGCGCTTCCAGCAGGTCGCGGCGCTTGAGGGCCCGCTTACTGTCGATCTCAATCGCGCCGACTTGCTCGTCCGCCATTTTACGCAACGCCTCGATCCACGCCCCGCTCTTGACCGGCTCGTGCTTGATGCGCCACCGCTCGACCCAGATGGGGAGTTCCTCCCGGTTGGTGATTCGCTCGCGCGCGAGTGTCTTGGTCACGCCGTGCGATTCGAAAGTATCTTCGTATTCCTCGACCTCGGCCTGGACCGGGCAGATCTGCATACACGCGCCGCACTTGATGCAATAGTAATCAGCCAGTTTGAGTTCACCCTTGTTGTTAATGCGCAGGGCGCGGGTCGGGCAGACGTCGGCGCAGGCGAAGCAACCTTCGACGCATTTCTCGCGGCGTAATTCCACCTTGCCCTCCCACGGCTGGACCACGTGGAACGCGCCGTCGCTGGCGATCTCGCATTGACGGCAGCGAACGCAGTATTCGTCGTCCACCACCAGGGTTTCCTCCTCTTCATCGTAACTGATGACCTCGGTCGGGCAATTGTCGATGACGAACGTTTTCTTACTCCAATCGAACACCTCTTTGTTAAATTCCGTCGATTGGATGAGACGCGGGAAGGCCTCATTGACCAACACCGGATTTTCTCGCTCCCCGTTGATCGTCAGCGTGATAGCGCTGGTGGGGCACATCACCTCGCACATCCCGCACATGACACATTTTTCCGGGTCTACGTCGACCAGTAATTTCTCGGCCACGCGCCCATCCTCAATTCGCCCCCCCGTGTGGCTGACAGCCTCCTTTGGGCAGACCAACGCGCCGATCTGACAGCCCACGCAGCGCTCCAGGTCCCAGGTCATCAGGTAGTGGCGCGTCACCATCGCACGCTCAAGCACCAATTGATGTTCGTCGACTCGTTTTTGCATGTTTCCTCGTGTGCTCATCATCCCCTCCGGATGTCTGTTTGCCTCCACCTAGTCCCGGCGGATTTCCTGTACCAGTTCGCGCTCGTGGTTGTAGATGCTGACGATCATCGGCGTCCGCCCCGGTAGAGCGTGCGTCGCGCATCCAAAACAGGGATCGTAGGCCCGGAAGGCCATTTCGATGGTATTGAGGATGCCCTCGCTCACCGGTTGGCCGGCCTTGATCAGTCCCTGCGCCGCTTTCTTGATCGACAGATTGATCGCGGCGTAGTTGTTCGTCGTCCCCACGATCAAGTTGACCGCTTGCAGAATGCCGTTCTCATCGGTGACGTAATGGTGGGTCAACGTGCCGCGCGGCGCTTCGACGATGGCTACCCCCTCGGTCGGGATCTCCGTGGGAATCGTGCGCACGTCGGTACTGGTGATCTCCGGATCTTCGGCCAGTTCCAGCGAACGCTCGGCGGCGTAGAGCATCTCGACGAGACGCGCCCAGTGGGTGGCCAACGTCGCGTGGACGACCGGATGCGCAGCATCCGCATTGCCGCCCAACGTCTCGTAGAATCGCTCGTATTCCGCCTGGGCCAGGGGCGTCGCCATACCGTCGGCGGCGTTGAGCCGGCTAAGCGGAGTCGCCCGGTAGACGCCGCTCTCGACGCCATCCACCAGCCCCTTCCATCCCACCTGTTTGAGGTAGGGGAACTTGAGGTACGACCACGGTTCGATGTGTTCGGCGACGACGTCCAGATATTCATCAGGGCCGTATTTGACCAGCTCCTCACCGCTCGGATCGACGACGCGCACTTTGCCATCGTAAAAATTGATGTAGTTATTCTCGTCGACCAGGCCCATGTAATAGGTCTGGTGCGTGAAGGCGTCGCTCAAGATCAGGTCGAGATAGGCCTGGTTCCCCAGCACGACGTCGTTGAACAGCGCCAGGGAGAACTTGGCCGTCTCAATCGAGTTATTGGCGATCTCGACCAGGCGGTCTCGCTCCTCCTCGGTGATAGGCTTGCTGACGCCGCCAACGAGACAACTGACCGAGTGGATGTAGCGCCCGCCGATAATGCCGGCCGCCTCGTGATTTTCCTGCAACAGTTTCATCACCTGGGCGCCCACTTCCTTGCCCACCTTTTTGACGACGCCCAGGATGTTCCGTTCCGCCTTGGGCGCGTCTGGGCCGACGACGAAATCCGGCGCGCCCAGGGCGTAAAAGTGGGTCGCGTGATCGGCGATGAAAAAGGCCGAGTACATCAACTCACGCAGCTTCTTGGCCGCTGGCGGCGGATCCACGTGGTATACAGCGTCGCCCGCCTTGGCCGCCGCCACGTGATGAGCGATGGGACAGACGCCGCAAATGCGTTGCGTGATACGCGGCATCTCCTCGACCGGGCGGCCCTCGCAGAACTTCTCGAACCCCCGAAGCTCCGGGATGACCATGTAGGCATTTTCCAGTGCACCATCCTCGTTCAAGAACAGATCGATGCGACCGTGTCCCTCCAGGCGGGTGATGGGGTCGATGCTAATTTTCTTCATATCGTTATCCTCTCACCTACTCGTTGTATTTCAGCTCGTTTAAGATCGAGTCGGGCAGGCTGAAACGATAACACGTGCCTACCGGATCGACGATGGTGTCCATCACCCGCTCAATGACGGCGGGATCTTCCGCTCCCTCGGTGTCTATCAACGCGGCGATGGCGCTGAGCAGTTTGGCGCCCTGATCCTGCACGCCGTCGGGCGGGCCGTAGCACCCCCGGCAAGGCATGTTGCCCTGGATACAGGGTAGCCCGCAACCGGCCCGGGTCGCCGGCCCGGCGCAAATGACGCCCTGGGCCAGGAAACAGAGGTCGGGATCCAGTTCTACCTCGTGGGGGCGCTTGAACGCCTTGATCTTGACGTCGCTGAGGCCTTTCTGCCGCGGGCAGACGTCACAATTCGTCTTTTCATCGGCGCCGATTACCGCGCCCTTTTCTGGCAGTTGACCGTTCAACAGGGCCTGGAACACGTTCCAGACCTGGTCGACCACCGGCGGGCAGCCTGGCATAAAATAGTCGACGGACGAGCCGTTCGCTTCTAGCGCCTGAGCCAGCGTCTTGACGCTATCGTAAAAAGACGGGAGCTCAATCTCCCCCTCCGGCGTCGGGCTCGAAAGGGCCGGGCGCACGCCCCGCGATTCGTCCAGGCTGGGAGCGGTGTCGTAAATGCGCGCCAGGATCGACTCCCGGTCGTAGAGGTTGGCCAATCCAGGGATGCAACCCTCGTAGGCGCAGGAGCCAAAGGCGATCATCAACTTCGACTTCCGCCGCAGGAGATGGGCGATGTGCTCGTTCTCACTGGAACGGATGGCCCCGTTGAAGAAACAGGCGTCGATCTCGCCATCCTCCAGCGCCTCCACGTCGCTATATTTGAAATCCATCAGACAGGGCCAGAAGACGATGTCCACCAGCTCGCCCACGTCCACCAGCCGCATACCGAGTTCGGTGATGGTGATCTCACACCCGCCGCAACTGGCGGCCCAGTAGAAAGCCAACTTGGGTTTGGCGTTATTCGTCATGGTTGCACCTCCTCCAGGGCGGTCAGGTGTTCGAGCATGCTGTCCATCTCATTGCGAATGCGCCCTCGATCCTGGGTGCCGATCTGGACGAAGCGCACCCGGCCGGACGTGGGCCGTCCATTGCCGACGCCCATCTGGTCGAACATGCGCCCCAGCACACCGATCTTGCAGGCGCTGACGTAGTTGCCCCGCTGATAGTGGCACTCGCCCGGTTCGCAACCGCAGACGAGTACGCCGTCGATGCCTCCGCGCAGCGCCAGGAGCGCCAGTTGCGGGTCGATACGGCCCGAGCACGGGATGTGGATGACGCACACATTTTCGGGGTAGCTTTCCAGCAGCGAGACGTCCTCGGCCGAGCGCAAGCACCAGTCGCACACAAAGACGAGCAAGTGTGGCTCGCCGTCGGCCCTGGACGTCGGGATTTGCGCCACGATCTCCTGATTGCTCACACCGGGCCGGGCGATAGCCCCCATCGGGCAAGCCGCGACGCAGATGCCGCAGCCCATGCACTTGTTGGCATCCACCTCGGCGAAATAGTCCATTTCAGGCGATCCGTCCGCGCCTTCATACGCCTTCTCGACCAGGTGAGGCGCTTCGTAGGGGCAGGCCATGACGCAGATGCCGCAGCCGGAGCACAAATCCTCGTCGACCGTGACGGTCTCCAGCGGCGATTCGTACCCCGCCTCGACGGCCAACTGCTTGATCGCGCTGATAACGCCCGAGATATGGATCTCCTGCGGGCAAGCCGGGTAGCACAGGTCGCAAGCCGAGCATAACCACGTCGTCGGACTCTCGAAGATCTCCTGCTCCATATCACCCGACGCGCCGTTGGCCGATATGACCATGTGGAGCAATCGCCGGGGATTGTAGGCCGCTTCGACTTTCTGTTGGATCATACACTTACTGACGCACGTCCCGCAGGAATAGCACATCTCCAGGTGCTCCCCCCCGGGAATAGCGCGGACCTGGTCGGCCAGAGTGTTGCATGTTTTATTATGGGCCATCTTACGCCTCCTCCCCTACCGGTTGCTTGCTGGTCGCGCTGACGTTGGCGACGGTCGCTTTCCTGATCTGTCTGGCGTATTCGATCGCCTCGTCGACCAGTGGCGCTTCGCGCATCCGGCGGGCCCGTTTCTCCATCTGGGGCCGCAGTTCCTCTATCTCCGCCAGGAGTTCCTCTTTGGGAATCGAATCGAGCGTCGCCTGCATCTCGTTGAGCACGCGGGCGTATTTGTCGCCCTCGGCGGCGCTGATCCACGCGATACGGAAGCGGCCCGGCGTCATGCCCATCCGGTCGAAGGCTTTCTGGAGCCGGCCCGCGCGCCGCGCGCCGACCGGCTGACCGGTGATGTAATGGCAATCCTGCTCGTGACAACCGGAATACAGCACCGCGCCGGCGCCCAAGCGGTAGGCCTCGTAAATGAAATCGGAATCCATGCGGGCCGAGCACATCACGCGCAGGCCGCGCTCGTTGGACGTGTACTCGAAGTGGCTGGTCCCGGCGAGGTCCGCGCCGCCGTAGGAACACCAGTGGCAACGGAAGGCCAAGATCTTTTCCTCCGGTTTGTCGGCCAGTAGCGCGTGAATCTGGGCCAGGATCTGAGCGTCGGTGAAGTGCATCTGGGTGATGGCGTTGTGCGGGCATTCGGCCACGCAGCCGCCGCATCCGTGGCATTTGACCGTGATGACCTGGGCCGCTTTTCCCTGCTCATACTGGATGGCCCCGTAAGGGCAAGCTCGCTCACACATACCGCATTTCTTGCCGTCGGCGCTGACACAACGGTCTTCCCAGACGTGGGCGATGATCGGTTCGATCTCCCATTCGTCGGCATGCAGAATGCGTCCAGCACGAGAGGCGGCCGCCGAACCTTGCGCCACGCTGGCGGGGATGTCCTTCTGGCCCTGGCACGCGCCGGCCAGAAAAACCCCGTCGGTCGGGCTGTCGATCGGCCGGAGTTTGGGGTGGTATTCCATAAACCAGCCGCCCGGACTCTGGCTGATGTTGAGGAGCGAACTGACCTCGTTCACGTCTGGTTGAGGCACAGCCGCCTGGTTGAGCATCACCATATCGTACTCCCGTTCCGTCGCGCGTCCCAGGTCCTTATCCTCGGCGTGTACGTAGAGGTTGTGGGTGTCGGGATCCTCGGTGATCAGGCTGGGTCGCCCCTGGATGAAACGGACGCCCATCTCACGGGCCCGGTCGTAGAACTCCTCGTATCCCTTGGACGGCGTGCGGATGTCCATGTAATAGATGGTGATGTCCATCTCCGGGTAGGCCTGCTTCAACAAGACGGCGTTCTTGATGGCGTACATGCAGCAGAAGTTGGAGCACCAGGGATTGAAACGCTTGTCGCGGGAACCGACACAGTTGATCATCGCCAGTCGCCGGGGGTTCTGACCGTCGCTGGGACGGATCATGTTCCCACCCGTGCAACCGGCGGAATTGTTCAAGCGCTCCATCTCCATCGCGGTGATGACGTTGGGGAAACGTCCATAACCGTATTCCGGGATGACGCTGGGATCGAAGTGATTATATCCGGTGGCTGCAACGATGGCCCCGATATCTTCCCAGACCATTTTGTCTTCCATCCCGAAGTCGATGGCGTTCAGATCGCCGCAGGCCTCGACGCATTTGTAGCAATGGATGCAGTGATCCATGTCAATAGCATAGAGCAGAGGCACCGATTGGCTCATCGGGATGTCGATCGCCCGCCGGGGGGCCAGGTTCAACTCGAAGTAGTTGGGTACTTCGATGGGACAGACCGGCGCGCACTCGCCGCAACCATTGCAGCGGTCAGCGCGGACATACCTGGATTTTTCTCGCAGCAGGACTTTAAAATTACCAACGAAGCCGTCCACGCGCTCGACTTCGGTGTACGTTCTCACATCCACCTTGGGGTGACGCGCCGCGTCAACCATTTTAGGTGCGAGAATTCATATGCTACAGTCCATCGTGGGGAACGTTTTGTTCAACTGCGCCATCACGCCCCCGATGGTCTGCTCCTTTTCGACGAGTATCGTCTCAATGCCCTGATCGCCCAGGTCCAGCGCGGCGTTGATGCCGGCGACGCCGCCGCCGATGACCATCGCCCGATGGGTGACCGATGTCTTAATCATATCGAGCGGGGTGAGGAAACGGGCCTTGGCGATCGCGGCGGCGGTCAGATCCTTGGCCTTTTGCAACGCGCCTTCCTCATCGTGACCGTGGGCCCACGTACACTGCTCGCGGATGTTGGCCATCTCCATCAAGAACGGGTTGAGGTCGGCCTCGGCGACCGCCGCCCGGAAGGTCGGCTCGTGCATCCGCACTGAGCAAGCGGACACGATGACCCGGTTCAAGTTGTATTTCTTGATGTCTTCCTTGATCAAGTTCTGACCACTATCGGCGCAAGCGTAGCCTGTGTCAGTCGCGCGGACAACGCCCGGCAGGGCAGCGGCGTATTCGGCCACGGC
>DAOTUC010000034.1:0-12428 GCA_034437315.1 Anaerolineae bacterium | reverse complement strand
TGGTGAATGGGGAGTGGTTATCCGCTCTCACAAAGGCGGTAGCCAGCGGAGTTGAGTCCGCATCTCATCGGCGCTGACCTGACTCAGCAAGATCAAGAGACGCCGAACTGTCTCACCGATGGGAATCTGGTTGGAGATGACGATGCCTGCATGTTCCTGCCCCTGGTCAAGATATTTCTTGTGCAAAGCTATGTAATCAGCAGCGTTGAACCTGAACAACGTGCGATTCTCTGCAGCGGCGTAGGCCAGTTGCTCGGCATCGGAAAGCCCACGCTGGTTTACCTCGCGCGTGTTCAAGACATCGTATCCGCGACGACGCAATTCCGAAGCTATGCTCTCATGCACATCCTCATCAACATAGAGGCGAATGAAAAGCGAGGAATTCATAAGCGTGGGACTATTGCGTGGGGTGGAATACACCGGCTTCGTCTATATCCACATCAAAGCGCTCAAGGAGTGCAGGCAGTTTGTCAACTTCAATATCGGCCTCTATCTCACTGGACTTTGGACAAAATGCCCACTATGGGATTTCGCTAGGGAAATGGACTGCAAAACAGCCCTTTTTTGGCGTAATCGCCCCACTTTATACCTCTCTAGAAGAGCTTTGTGGGGTTGATGCCCCACTATTTTCGTTTGTCCAAAGTCCAATTTTCAGGGGAGTCACGCACGGATCAGTAACTCAAGGCGTCAAGCCTTGTGGGACAGCCGAGCCGGTCAGCATATATTGACAGCCCTTTTCGCACTGGACTTTGGATAAAATGCCCACTATGGGATTTCGCCAGGGAAATGGACTGCAAAACAGCCTTTTCTGGCATAATCGCCCCACTTTATGCCTCTCTAGAAGAGCTTTGTGGGGTTGATGCCCCACTATTTTCGTTTGTCCAAAGTCCAAGTATTTATCAGCACCAATTAAATGGAATGGCTAAAGCGCAGTCCAGCTTATGAGCTATCCAGGCAAGAAAGGCTGCAAGATCTGCGGCGAGATGGTCGTCAGCACGGTGGCGGGGAGCCTGCAACACCGGCATCCACCGCTGCTCTCGTGCCTTCGTCCGCACGCTCCGCTTGCGATGATCCAGACACTGCCTTGCAAGCCGAGTCTTCCGAAAGGAACGCGTCGGACGGGCAAGGTAACAGAGGTCCACCACGACGTTATGAAGTTTAAAAACTATCCGGGTATAGGCAGCCGCCCTCGCCGACGAATGAATTCGACGGCTAATACAGAAAACCCGTTGAAAACAGGTTCCGTATGCCGTTTCAGTGCATTTTCAACGCACTTCTCGTGCTAGCCAGCGGTTGAAACCGCTGGCGAGAGGGTGTAGCCTATACCGAACTATTTTCTTAAAGTTCATCAGCGCGCTTTTACGGCGATAAATCGCCTACTACGAACCGAATTTCAATTGAGATGAAATACACTCAAATGAAACACACCCCTATCAAATAAATCGGGAGGTACATAAAGTGAAAACCATTGACATGCGCAGCGACACCATCACCCAGCCCACGCCAGAGATGCGCGAGGCAATGTACAAGGCCGAGGTCGGCGACGACGTCTACGGCGAGGATCCCACCGTCAACCGCCTGGAACGGATGACGGCGGACCGGCTGGGCAAAGAGGCCGCGCTCTTCGTCGCCAGCGGCACGATGGGGAACCTGGTCGCGCTGTTGACCCACTGCCAGCGCGGCGACGAGGCGATCGTCGGCGACCGCGCCCACACGTTTGTGTACGAGCAGGGGGGCATGGCCGCCCTGGGCGGCATCAGCCCCTACCCCATCCCCAATCAAGCGGACGGCACGCTGCGCCTGGCGGACATCAACCAGGCGATTCGAGGGGACGACGAGCATTACCCGCGCACGCGCCTGCTGTGCCTGGAAAACACCCACAATATGTGCGACGGCACACCTCTGACGGTGGATTACACCGCCCAGGCGGCCGAATTAGCCCACCAACACGGGCTAAAGGTTCACGTCGATGGCGCCCGCATCTTCAACGCGGCCGCCGCCCTGGGCGTGGACGTGCGAGAGCTGGTCAAAGATGTCGATTCAGTCATGTTCTGCCTCTCCAAAGGGCTGTGCGCGCCGGTGGGGTCGATGTTGTGCGGCAGCGCCGACTTCATCGCCGAGGCCCGCCGCTCCCGAAAGGTCGTCGGCGGCGGCATGCGCCAGGCCGGCGTGCTCGCGGCGGCCGGCATCGTCGCCCTGGAGCAGATCGCGCCCCGCCTGGCGGAGGATCACGTCCGCGCCAAGCGCTTGGCCCAGGGGCTGGCGACCATCCCCGGTGTCGAGGTCGCCCCGGTGCAATCGAACATCCTCTACTTCTGGATGACCGACGCCGTCTCCAAGACCCAGGATGAGATTGTGGAAAGCTTGACCGAACAGGGCGTGTTGGTGCTGGATCGGGTGGGCGGGCGCTTCCGGGCGGTCACCCACTACTGGATCGACGACGAGGCGGTCGAACGAGCCATCGACGCGATGAGAAAAGCGCTACAGTCGTGATATGTAGTTGACAGATTAGAACATCTGTGCTACACTGACGTCGCACTGATATAAAGTCACATAATGATTAAGGAGAATAATCAATGAGTGGAAAAGGACGTGAAAAAGCCCTCGACATCGCGCTGGCGAACCTCACCAAGCGCTTCGGCGACGGAGCCATTATGCGCCTGGGTGAAGCGACCCACCTGGAGATCGACGTGATCCCCACCGGCGCGTTATCGTTGGACTACGCCCTGGGCGTCGGCGGCATCCCGCGCGGGCGCGTCACCGAGATCTACGGCCCGGAGGGCGCCGGAAAGACCACGCTAGCCCAGCACATCGTCGCCGAGGCCCAAAAGCGCGGCGGCGTCGCTGCCTTCATCGATATGGAGCACGCGCTCGATCCCACCTACGCCGCCCGATGCGGGGTGGACGTGGAAAACCTCCTCATCTCGCAGCCGGATACCGGCGAACAAGCGCTGGAAATCGCCGAGACCCTCATCCGTTCCGGCGCGGTAGACATCATCGTCATCGACTCGGTGGCTGCCCTGGTGCCCCGCGCCGAGATCGAGGGGGAGATGGGCGATTCCCACCCCGGTCTCCAGGCCCGCTTGATGAGCCAGGCGCTGCGCAAGTTAAGCGGCGCGGTCAAGCAATCGAACACCGCCCTGATCTTCACCAACCAGTTGCGTGAAAAGATCGGCGTCATGTTCGGCAGCCCAGAGACCACCTCCGGCGGGCGGGCGCTCAAGTTCTACGCCTCGGTGCGCCTGGACATCCGGCGCATCACCTCAATCAAGGAAAAGGGAGAGGTGATCGGCAACCGGACGCGGGTGCGGGTCAAGAAGAACAAGGTCGCCCCACCCTTCCGCGTGGCCGAGTTCGACATCATGTACGACGAGGGCATCAGTTGGGTCGGCGATCTGTTGGATATGGCGGTGGAGTTGGACGTGGTCGACAAGCGGGGCTCTTATTACTACTACGAGGAAGAGAACCTGGCCCAGGGCCGCGAGAACACCAAGCAGTTCCTGCGCGAAAACAATGACATCGCCAAGAAGATCGAGGCCGAAATCCGCCAGAACCTGGAGATGACAGGCGCTCCACTGCCTATAGAGGATGAGGATGAGGACGAGGACGACAAAGATGAGAAGGAAGGCGATGAGGCCGAAGATTAGCATCTAACATGGACGAAGTCGCTGCCGGCCCGGTGCGTTCGGTGCTAGAACCTGTATACCTCTTTTGTGCTTTTTGACAAAAGAGGTATAGATGCTTACAGAGGGGTTTTGTCATGGGTGACGACTATTCGATGGCACAGGTATACCTAGGGCAGATACCCCCCGTTGAGGCCAGAGCGTTACTCATACGCGCTGTCGTTGAACGGCTCGAGGCGAGAGGGTTCATGCAGGCGCCGGGCGAAGCGCCCGAGCACAATCGGGTCATTGCCATCGGTCCGGCAGAAAACAGGCCCTGGCTCGCGCTGTATGATTCGGTGAGCGATCCCTATATGGCCCAGCCGACGAATTGGATGAGAAGGGTAACATTTTAGTTCTATGAGCAACTGCTCGGGCCGGTCTCTGACCGTGCCCGAAGGTGGCTCGGTCGGGAGACCGGCCACAGCGCCAAGTAAGTTTTTTGGCTCAGGAGTTCCTTGAATTGGAACCTGCTCACAAGACTGAAGTGTTACCTGAATCCTTATCAAGCCATTTGCTCGTTCTCCCTTAATCATAAGCACTTGATATTGTATTCAATATCGCTTATAATATCAATATGAAAAAACCAAGCATAGTTCTTGATACCAACGTTATCATCTCCGCTCAACGTTCCAAGAGAGGGGCTTCAGCAAAATTGATGTCTCTAATCGGCACCGGACGTTTCGAGATACACCTGTCCGTGGCACTAGCGCTTGAATACGAAGACGTACTTCACCGTCAAAGCCAGACCTTGAGATTAACCCGAGAGGATGTGACAGATTTGATTGATGCCCTCTGTGCCCTATCGCATCACCATAAAATCTACTTTCGCTGGCGCCCCCAACTCCATGATGCTGGAGATGAAATGGTACTCGAATTAGCAGTATCTGCCAGGTGTAGCCACATTGTCACGTACAACCAAAAAGATTTCGTCGGTGCAGAAAAATTCGGTCTAAAAGTGGTCACGCCAAAAGTATTCTTGCAAGAGATAGGTGAACAAAAATGAGTATGATGAGCTTAAGACTTCCCAAGTCAATGTACAGTGATCTGAAAGAAATCGCTGAAGCGGAAGGCGTCTCGATGAATCAGTTTGTCACGATTGCCATTGCCGAAAAGATTGCGGCATTGAATACGCTAGACTACCTGGGAAAAAGAGCCGAGCGGGGTAGCCGAGAGAAATTGCTGGCGGTGTTGGACAAGGCGCCAGACGTCGAACCAGAGGCGTATGACAAGTTATAATCTGTCTAGGCCCCGTTCTCCGCTCACCCCACCAGGAAACGCAACGATCGCCTGATCCCCCCCAGGACGAGCGCCATCTCGGCCGCCGTCCGTAGCGAGACGGTCCCCTCAAACGGCGCCTTCAACGTCATCGACGCGATCTCGAAGGCGGGCGAAAGTTCCACCGCTAAGCGCTCGTCCTCGTAGCACATCCCGCCGCCCTGCGCCTCCGACGCGACGTCCAGACGCTCCGTCGCGCCCGCCGCTCGCCGCCAAATCGTCCATCCGTCCCCCATCCGCTCGACGGCGAAGGCGTTGTCCTCCTCCCGCTCGAAATCCTCCCGCGACAGGAACAGCCGGGGCTTGTCCAGGTACGGCTGGCCCTGGTGAACACAAAACGTCGTGCAATTGCCGCAGGCGTTGCAGAAATCGTCCACGTGGACGATCTGCCGCCGCTGCGTCACGCGGAAGGGCTCCTGCCCGCTGACCACGAGTTCCCCATCCTGGCACGTCAGAACCGGCGCATCCCATTCGACCGGCTCGACGAGGACGGTGTAATTGGCCCGGTTCGGGCAGACCTCGACGCACTTATCGCAGAAGAACGCGCACTGGAAGCAACGCGCCGCCTCGGCCCGGGCGTCCGCCTCGGTCAGCGTGCGCTCGACCAGGTCGAAATTGTCGCCCTGCCCAACAGGCAGGCGCTGCCCAACGGGCAGGCGCTGCTCAACGGGCAAGCGCTGCCCTTCGTGCTGAGGCGTCTTCCACGCCCGCGTTCGCTTCAACCGGATCACGTCCTCCGGCGAGAGCGTGGGCAGGCGCACGTCGGGGCGGGTGAAATTGACGCCCAACTTCCGGCAGATCGCCTCGGCCGCCTTGCGACCGTCGGCGCAGGCCTCGATGATGGTCGCCGGCCCCCGCACCGCGTCGCCGCCGGCGTAGATGGGGCCTTCCCCGGCCTGGCGCGTCTCCGGGTCGGCGGCGATCGTGTGATCCGGCCGGAGCGTGACCGTGCTGCCATCGAGGAACGCGACGTCGGGCCGCTGCCCAATGGCGACGACGACGTACAAGCGCCGGTCGTCGCCCGCCTTGATCTGGAAATCGCCGCCCGCCACCGGCACAGGCCGCCGTCGCCCATCCTCGCCCGGCGCGCCCAGCTCGTTTCGCACGCACGCCAGGACTACGACCCGCCCATCCTGCAACTCGAAGCAGACCGGAGAGACCAATTCCTCCAACTGGACTCCCTCTGCTAGCGCGTCCTCAATCTCCTCCGCGTCGGCCGGCATCTCCGCCCGCGTCCGGCGATAGAGGACCGTCACGTCGCCGTCCACCAGCCGCCGGGCGGTCCGCGCCGCGTCCATCGCCGAATTCCCCCCGCCGATCACCAGGACGTCCGCCTCCCGGGATGCAAACACCGGCTCCCCCCGCCGCACCCGCGCCAGGAAGTCGAGAGCGTGGTAGACCCCTTCGCCATCCTCCCCCTCAATGGATAGCCGCGCGTCCCGCTGAGCGCCTGTCCCCACGTAAACCGCGTCAAAACCCTCGTCCTCATCTAGCAGCGCCTCCGGCGGGCGCTCGATGGGATGAGAAAGCTTGAGCGCTACACCCAGATCCAGAATGCGCTCGACATCGGCCTGGACCACCGATGCAGGCAACCGGAAGGCTGGCGCGATGGCTAACACGCCGCCAGGCCGGTCCTGGGCCTCGTACATCGTCACATCGACGCCGTTCAACGCCAGGAAATAGGCGGCCGAGAGCCCGGCCGGCCCGCTGCCGATCACGGCCACACGACCGCGACCGGGCTTGGGCGAAAGCGCCACAGCGCCTAGCTCGGCGGCGAAGCGCTTCAGCGCCCGGATGGCAACCGGCTGGTCGTAATTGTTGCGCGTGCAACGGGTTTGGCACAGATGAGTACAGACGTAACCGGTGACGTTGGGCAGCGGATTCCGATACATCACGACGTCCAGCGCCCGGTCGTACTCGCCGCGCGCGATCAGCCAGGCGTAGGCCGGCACGTCCTGGCGTACGGCGCACTGCTCCACGCACGGGGCCTCGACGCAATCGAAAAGGGCCAACCCCGACTCGACCTTGGGCAGCGCGTAGGGATGGTACGCTTTCTTGTAGCGCGGCGCGTCCAACGCTGCCTGGGCCGCCTGTTCCAGGTTCGCCAGCCGGTCGCGGGCCAGTTCCGCCAGACTCGCGACGGACCGCTGGCGCATCTCCTCCGCCAGGCGGTCCAGGTACTGGAGAAAGCGGGAATAGCCGCCGGGCTTCAGGATGTCGGACACAGCGGTGACCGGCAGCGCGCCGGTCAACAGGATCTCCGCCACGTTCAGCGCGTCGGCGCCGGCGGAATAGGAGACGTTGAGGTCGCCCGCGAACTCCTGGGCCAGCTTGTAGTAGAGATTCATCGTGATGGGATAGAGCGCCCGGCCCGACATATACATCTCGTCGCCGGGGAGCACGTCCCGGTGATTGGCCATGGCCAGGGTATTGCTCAACTTGACGCCGAAGGTCAGCTCGCGCTCGGCGGCGGTCTCTGTCAGCGCCCGAATCAGAGCCACGGCCCGCTCGTATTGCAAATCGTGGTCGAACACGGCGTCGGGGATGTGAATCCCGGTGAAACCCAGCCGGCGGTGCAAGATGTCCATCACCGCCTCCCGGCCCAGGAGCGTGGGGTTCAGTTTGACGAAGGTGTGCAGCCCCCGCTCCTCCATCAGGTAGCGGGCAATGCGCTCGATCTCGTCGGGAGGGCAACCGTGCATCGTCGAAAGGGTCACGTTGTCGGTCAACTGCGGGGGAATCTCGACGTCGGCCAGGCGAGGAAACGTCTCCCGCAGCAGCGCTTGAATCTGATCGATTTCCGCGGATGCGTCCCGCATGCGGTCCATAAAGCGCGTCATCAGCGCGCTCTGCACGCCCGCCAGGTCGTAGCCGACGCTCATGTTGAAGATCGTGCCGAACGGCGGATCCTCGAAACCGAGCGCCCGGCGCAGCACGTGGATCAGCGCCCAGGCCTTGACGTACTCCCCCGCCGATTGCTCCAACTTGAGCTCCTGGGACCACTCGACGTTGTAGCCCTCGTCCGCCATGTCGATGCACGGGCGGGGGATTTCCAACTCGTCCATAATCTGCACCGTCTTGAGCTCGATAAAGCGCGCGCCCGAGAGCCAGGCGCTGACGATATTCTGGGCCAACTGGGTATGCGGCCCAGCCCCCGGCCCGATGGGAGTCGCCAGATACTGACCGAAAAGTCGATCGGTCGAATAAGGCGCATCCGCCTTTGGTGCGTAAAATAACGAGCGATGGATGCCAAAAATGGACTGGTTTTGTTCCAATTCCGCCAGCATTGAGGCCAGCAAGTGTTTAAACGGTTGAATCCTCATCACATCAGACATAGATCACCTCCTGATTGGTAGATTGGCAAATTGGTAGATTGATAAGCTGGTTTATGGGTGGCTGGTCAGACCGCCGGCGAGCTCCCCGCCATCGATCACGACATGCTGCCCGGTGATGAAACCGGCGTCGTCGGAGGCGAGGAAGGCGAAGAGCGCGGCGACGTCTCCGGGACGGCCCAACCGGTTCAGGGGTAATTTGCCGGCGAAGGCGCGGCGCATCTCCATCGTGTATTCCGCCTCCTGCATCGGCGTGAGGATGAAGCCGGGGCAGATCGCGTTGACGCGCACCGTCGGGGCCAGTTCCAGCGCCATCGAGCGGGTCAGTTCGATGACGCCAGCCTTGGAGGCGTTATAATCGGCGTAATGGTGATAGCCCACCAGGCCGTTGGTCGAGCCCATATTGACGATGACGCCGCCCGCCCCCGCCAGCATGCGCCGGGCCGCCTGCTGCGCCACGTAGAAGACGCCGTTGAGGTTCACGTCTATCACCCGCCGCCAATCCTGGGGCGAGATGTCCAGGAAACGGCGCCGGATACTGATGCCGGCGTTATTGATCAGCACGTCCAACCCGCCGAGCAACCGGTCCAGTTCCTCGAAAGCGCGCGCCACGTCGCCGTCGTCCGAGACGTCGGCCTGGATTTCGCCGGTCATCGCCGGGTATTCGCGCTTGAGACGGTCCAGCGCCGCGCTGTCGCAATCCAACGCGACGATGTGGGCGCCTTCCTCCAGGAAACGGGCGACCGTCGCCGCTCCGATCTCGCCGGCCCCGCCGGTGATCAGCACTCGTTTATCCTTTAGGCCCCGCATCATCACCTCCTCAAATTGATTCAAATTGACCGCTTCCCACCCACTCGAAGTATAGCCGAATTGCGACAGTTATCAAGCGCCAAAATAAGCAATGCAATGAACGCTTGTTCTTGGATGACAGATGGCGTATAATTGGAAAGTTGCCCGCCTGCGGGAGGTTAGAAAACTGGAAGAGAGGCAAAAAAATGTTACGGACAGCGATTGAAGCAGCTCGGCGAGCCGGGCGCGTGATTGCCAAGCGGTATCCAGAGGCGCGAGACGTGAGCGTCAAGGGGTACCGCGACATCGTGACGGCGACCGACCGGGAGGCGGAAGATGTGATTCTGGGCCTGATCCAAGAACGCTTCCCCGACCACGCCATCCTCTCCGAAGAAGCGGGCGAAATGGACGCAGAGAGCGACTACACCTGGGTCGTTGACCCGCTGGACGGAACGACCAATTACGCCCACCGTATCCCGCTATTCTCCGTCTCCATCGGCGTCCTGGCGCGCGGCAAGCCCTTCATCGGCGTGATCCACGATCCGCTGCGCCAACAGACCTTCACGGCGGAGCGCGGGCGCGGGGCACGCCTCAATGGCGCGCCCATCCACGCCAGCCGCGTGACGAAACTCAGCCACGCGCTGATCGGGCTCGATTGGGGACACGAGGACGAGATACGCGCGCGCGTGATGGACGCGCTACGCTGCATCGCGCCCCGCTGCGGCACGGTGCGCGGCCTGGGATCGGCCGCCCTGGCGCTGGCCTACGTCGCCGCCGGCTGGTTGGACGCCTATTTCAACCTGGGGCTCAAGCCCTGGGATAGCGCCGCCGGCCTGTTGTTAATCGAGGAAACCGGCGGACGCTGCACCACGGTCGATGGCGCGCCCTACGCCATCGAGGCCGCCGATTGCCTGACGAGCAATGGCCTGATCCACGATCCGCTCCTGCCCCTGCTGTCATCCGCCCGCTGAATCACATCCCCGTGGGAACGTCCAAGAAGACGGTCTCCAGGTCGAATTTATCGGCCAGGTGACGGGCCAACGCCTTGACGCCCAGGGTCTCGGTGGCGTAATGGCCGCCGTAGACCACGTTCAACCCCCACTCGACGGCGTAGTGGTAAAAGGTATGGCTGGTCTCGCCGGTGACGTAGGTGTCAAATCCGGCCTCTGCCACCTGCGGGATCAAAGACGAGGCTCCGCCGGAAACGCACCCCACCCGCCGGACGTCGTCTGGCCCGTGGGCCAATACGCGCGCCGGCGGCTCACCGGTGGCGGCGGTCAAGCGCTCGACCAGCGTCTCCAGCGGGAGCGGTGAATCGAATTCGCCCCCGATGCCCACGTCGACGCCGTGATAATCGCCGAAAGAACGCGGGTTTTGCAGGCCCAGCAACCGCACCAGCTCGGCGTTGTTCCCCACCTCCGGGTGCAGGTCCAGCGGAAGGTGCACGCCATACAGACCGCACGCCCCCTCGATCAACGTCTTCGCCCGGCGATACGCCGGGCCAACCAGCAGCACGGGATCGTCCCAGAACATGCCGTGGTGGACGATGAGCAACTGCGCCCCTTGAGCGACCGCCTGCTCGAAGGCGGCCTGGCACCCATCGACGGCGAACGCCGCCTTACGCACCTCCAACGGCCCATCGACCTGCAAACCATTTTGAGATGCGTCCTTGATCTCGTCAACGCGCAGATAGTCGTCCAGGTACTTCACCAGTTCATCCCGTTTGATCGTCATCTTTCCTTTCACCTTCCGCCTCAAGTGACCCACAACGGCGCGATCTCGAACGCTTCCACGTCCACCAGGCCCCGGTCGGTCAGTTTCAATGAGGGGATGACCTCCAGGGCCAGAAAGCCGAGCGTCATAAACGGATCGTGCAGCGGCGATCCCAGATCCTGGGCGATGTGCACCAACTTTTCCATCTGCCGGCGCACGACTTCGACCGGCTGGTCGGACATCAGCCCGGCGATGGGCAGCATCACGGACCCCAGCACCTCGTCGCCCAGGGCCGCGACCAAACCGCCCCCCATCTCACTCACAGCGCGGGCGGCCGTCATCATCGATCGGTCGTCACAACCGACGACGGTCAGGTTGTGGGCGTCGTGGCCCACGCTCCCGGCGAGCGCGCCGCGCTTCAATCCCATCCCTTGCACGAAACCCAACCCCACGTTCCCCGTTCCCCGGTGGCGCTCGATCACCGCCAATTTGAGCAGATCCCGCTCCGGGGCCGCGACCGCCATCCCTGCCAAGAGCTCGGCCGGTTGCACCAGATGCTCGGTGACGACCTGGTCCGGCGCCACGCCGATGACGCGCACACGCTCTCCAAGGGCCGGGATGTCAAAACTGAGCCGCTCCCAATAAACGTGGACGGTGTCCCGCACGTGGGCGTCGTCCACGTCAGGCGCGGACCAGTCCGCGGACCAATCGCCGACCAGGTCGCCATCCCGGGCGACCAACGCCCCGCCCGCAAAGACCATCTCGGCGTGGAAGTCGCGCAAGTCGGAGCAGACGACGAGATCGGCCCGCTTGCCCGGCGCAACGGCCCCCCGATCGCGCAGACGGAAATACTCGGCGGTGTTGAGCGTCGCCATCCGGATCGCCGTGATCGGGTCAAGCCCCTCCTCGACCGCCAGACGAATCAGATAGTCGATGTGCCCCTCGTCCAACAGGTCAGCGGGGTGGCGGTCGTCGGTGGAGAAGCCGCAGCGGCGGCTATTTTGCGGCGTGATAGCGGGCAACAGCGCCCGTAAATTCTTGGCCGCAGTCGATTCGCGGACGAAGACGTACATCCCCAGGCGCAGCTTTTCCGTCATCTCATCGGCCGTCGTACACTCGTGATCGGAACCGGGGCCGGCGCCCACGTAGGCTTGAAGCCATTTACCGGTCGCACCGGGCGAGTGGCCGTCGATGACGGCTCCCTGGAAAGCGCGGAGCTTGGCCAAAGCGCCCAGCTCTCCCAGCACCGCGCCAGGGACGTTCATAAACTCGGCCAGGCCGATGACGCGCGGCAGATCAACGAGCGCGAGCAAATCGTCGGCGTCCAATTCCGCGCCGGACGTGCCCATATCGGTCGCCGGAACGCACGAGGGCAAATTGACGAAGACGCTCAGCGGTAGCCCCTCGGAAACGTCCAGCATGTAGCGCACGCCATCCGCGCCCACGACGTTGGCGATCTCGTGCGGGTCGGTCACCACGGTGGTCGTCCCGCGAGGGGTCACCGCCCGGGCGAACTGCGGCGGCGCGACCATCGAGGACTCAATGTGCACGTGAGCGTCGATGAGGCCGGGGGTGACGTAGCGTCCGCCCAGATCGATCGTCGCCTCCGCCTCATAATCGGCGCCCACGCCCACGATCGTGTCGCCGGAGATGG
>DAOTUC010000033.1:0-4617 GCA_034437315.1 Anaerolineae bacterium | reverse complement strand
CCCGCCAGCTTGGGTTTTCTTCGGTCGTTACGTCGGGGGCGACCAAGAGATGGTAGGCAACGGGCAGAAATCGACCATTACCCGTATCACCTACGATCCCGCCGGGTTCAATCTCGATGATCGATACATCGGAGATGATCTCGCAGAGATGGTCGAGAAAGAGACTAAGAGACTCATTGATTGGCAGAACGAATGGGACGGCGCGCAGGAAGAAGATGTTGCGCCGAAGGTTGCTACGTCGAATGCTACAACGAAAGCGCCGAAGGTTGCTACGTCGAAGGTGTCGGAAGCTGCCCCGAAGGCTGCCACGCAAGTCCAATGGCAGACCATTCGCCAGTGGCTAACGGTACTCGGATACGCTGAGGATGCTCGACGGAACAGCGCGATTATCAAGGCCGGGTACGATCCCAACCGGCTCTCGGCTGAAGACGCCAATGCCTTGATTGAGCGCCTGAAGAAAGCTCCCGCTCCAAACACACAGAAGGAACGGGTAGCCCAACTGTTAACGCGGTTGGGGTATGCCCGCGAGAAGCACGATGCGGCGATTAAAAAGGCAGGGTATGACTTCGAGGCCTTGACGTTGAAGCAGTCGAGCGATCTGATCACTCGACTGCAAAAGGCAGCGAATTGATACCGTAGATTGAAATGAGAAGGAGTACCCCCCCTACTTTCCCTGAAGGGAAGTAGGGGGGGAGTGCAATCATTCATTATATCTCTGTGATCATCGCTTCCGTTTATGGAGGCTGATCTACGTTGTTGAGCGATTCTTCCGTTTAATTGAAGGTCGCTCTTTTTCGTTGGTTGAATTGATTCGTATTTTGCAGTTCAGCACGATATAGAACTGCACCACGCACGGCGCTTTGCGAAGAGAGCCGTGAAAACAGATGGAGGCTTTAGATGAAAATCAGGAACAACAAGGGTATGGCTGCGACCGTCACCGCTGCCGCACTGACCGACTCCGACACCATCGCGTTTCTGTCCATCGTTGGCGCGCAGACGGCTGTCAAGGCCATCTGGGCGTCGGTGGTTGGACGCCAGGCGCACTTGATGATCGGCCAGCGTGGGCACAAGAGTTACGTGGGAGATAGCGAGATGGAGTACGTCACGATCAAACTATCTCCAGCGTCAGGGGTGCATCACTGGGTGATCTACCCCGATCCACAGCCGGACGATTTGTTCGTCTTGCTTCTGCCCCTGAACGACGGGCGAAGCAAGGGGCAACTGCTGGTCGAACTGCTGAACCAGCATACGCTATGGCCGGCCAGGCCCGAATGGGCCGAGGAACTGTGGAAACGCGGGCGAGACCTGCGGGAGGCCAACGTTGTTGACGACTTCCCAAAGAAAGATGTTCCCCGCTTGGTCCACAAACTCAAGGTATACGGCTCTCTCGAATGGGCCTATGCCGTCAGCACCGTCGGTTGGGACGACGTGATCGACCGCGCCGTCCTTGACGGCGCGTTGCCCTTAAACTGAAACAGAAGACGAGTTAATCAAAACTTAGAAGGAGGTTATTCAAATGTCACAAGGCTACATCGCGGAACACTCCAAGCCCTATGGAAACACCGTCACGCCAGAGGAGGACGCCATCCTCGACACCCTGAGTCTGGACATGCAGTGGCCGGGGTTCGAGAAGCCCGGCCTACTCCCTCAACAGCGCCAGATCGCTGTGGCCCTAACGCGCTTGGTAGATCGTTACGGCGTCGCATACGTGATGTACGAGATGGCACCTGGGAAAACTCGCGCGATGCTGGCGGCTACAGAGCTGATGGACGCCTATCCCGCGCTCGTTACCTGCCCGCCGCACCTGTATCCCAAGTGGATACGGGAGGCGGAGGCCAGCGTGCCGGGCCTACGGGCGGTCCACGTCAAGACCATTGAGGAGTTGGAACGAGTCAAGGCGGAATACGAGCCTGGCGAAAAACTGCTCGTGGTGATCAAGCGTTCCCAGTTTGGCAGCGGGCGCTACTGCCGCTGCCCCCTGGTCAACTACATCCACAAAAAGATGGGGGGATTTTTTCAGGTCCTCCTCGCCGACGAGGTACGCAAAGGCACCGACGATCAGGGGCAGGCTTTCAGCCTGCTGACCGAGGCGGTGCCCGCTGTCATCATGGCACGTTATTACGGAATCGCACCCGCCGCCCAAGAACTCTTCCAAGAATACATCAAGGACAGCAACCTCTTCGCAAACTGAAACAGAAGATAAGCTAATATCAGCCCTCACGAGGGCGCGACCGCGCCCTCGAACGGGCGCGTGGCGTGCCTCCGTGAGACACAATCTCAGAAGGAGGTTATTCAAATGTCACGTTTAGCTGCAATGGAAAAGGGGGAGTACTACCCCACACCTATATCCGTCATCAAGCACATTGCCGACTACCTGGTTCCCCAAGAAACCTATCGCGGCGTCATTCGCCTCTTCGACCCCTGCGCGGGCGAGGGGCTGGCGCTGGAATCTCTGGGCCGTATCCTAGACAAACGCGCTGACCGCCCCGTGCAAACATGGGGCGTGGAGATCAGCGCCGAGCGGGCTGCCGAGGCCGCGACCCGGCTTGACCGAGTTGTCGACGCGCCGTTGGAGACTGTGGCTTGGTCCCCGGTGCGTCACGGTATTGCCTCGCTCCTGTTCCTCAATCCGCCCTACGACACGAATGTTCGGGGCGGACGAATGGAACTGGATTTCCTGAAAACGGCAATGCCCTCGCTCGTCAAGGGGGGCGTGCTGGTCTATCTCATTCCGACGACAAGCGTCGAAACCAGAATGGCGAATTTCCTCATGCAACACTTCGAGGACATCCGGTATTTTCGGTTCCCCGATGAGGACGGACCTGCCGGTTTCGATACTTTTAAGCAGATTGTCGTCATCGCAAAAAAGCGAGAAAAAAGCCTGAAGAAGTACGATGTGTACGTCCCGGAGAATCGCGACGTAGTAGAGGCGTTTTTGGAACATTGTTGCAGCGCTTCTTACTACGATCAGTACGTGCGAAATGGCAAATCAGTCAAGGATGTGCTATTGACCTCGTTGCCGCCGGATGTCCAGTTCATCGTCCCCATTGCTCGCAAGAACGCCAATCTCCGCCGCGAACGATACTTGGATGGAGAGATGGAGGCGTTATCCGCTCGCACATGGAAGTTGGCCCAGGACCAGATAGCCGATGCGCTGTTAGGGCCTGGTAATAACCACTCGACGTTGCCCCAGCCCCTGGTGGAACTCAAGACCGGGCACATCGCCCAAGTGGTGGCATCGGGGCTGATGGGCGTGGTAGAGGCCGATGGTCAGATTTTCAAAGGCCGAACGGTCAAAAGCGTCGTTGTCTCGCCCCACCCTGAGGACCCCCAAAAGGAGATTCATCAAGAGGTATGGAGCAACCACATCGTCACGGTTTCGCCTGATGGGTTAGCCCATCACACGAAACCACAAGAGGTGGAGGGGTTCCTGCAGGAACACATCACCATTTTCAAGGATTACATTGCTGTAAACCTCAAACCCTATGGGACCACCATTACCCCGGAGGAAAACGCCATCCTCGATACCCTGAGCCTGGATAAGCAGTTGCCAGGCGTTGCCAAAAGAGGGCTGCTCCCTCACCAGCGCAAGACCGCTGTGGCCCTGACGCGCTCGACAGATCGTTACGGAGTCGCACACCTGGTCGCCGAGATGGGATACGGGAAAACGCGCACATCGCTGGCGTCTGTAGAGCTGATGGGTGCTTACCCCGCGCTCGTTATCTGTCCGCCGCACCTGTATCCCAAGTGGATACGAGAAGCGGAGGCCAGCGTGCCGGGCCTACGGGCCATCCACGTCAAGACCATCGAGGAGTTGGAACGGATCAAGGCGGAATACAAGCCTGGCGAAAAACTACTCGTGGTAATCAAGCGCTCGACCATCAAGTTGGGTCCTGGTTGGGAGAAAACGGCAGCGACGCGATACACACTGAGCAAGAATCACAAACACGAAGAAGAACGAAGAAACTTCGTCGAAGCCGCCCACTGGTACGAGGCGCTTCGTGGGATGCTAGTGTCTTTGGGGCCGAGAAAGGGGCCTCAGGACCGGGATGCGGCGCTGGAACCACTGCGTAGACTGTGGCGAGAACGTCCAGAACTGCGCGATGACATTACGGAAATCAAAGCAGTCTGGCAGAACGCTGCCCAGGGCGATGCGTCTGCAAACGAACTCTTTCGAGAATTTGTGCGTGACGCCCGTTTGGAAGCGCTCCAGGCAACACGCTCCTATCCGGTGTGCCCGCACTGCGGCGCGCCGTTAAGCACAGAAGCGCAAAAGACCAAGCAACCGGTGCTTTGCAAGGCCAACATCGAGGTGTGGAAGGCCAACGAAATGGAGATGGAAAACCGACGCTGCGGATGCGCGCTGTTCGAGTTCGGAAACGGGCGCTATCGTCGCTGGCCCCTGGCCGACTTCATTCGCAGGAAGATGAAAGGATTCTTCCAGATGCTCCTCGCGGACGAGGTGCATCAGTACAAGGCAAAAGGATCTGATCAAGGGTGGGCTTTCCACCTATTGGTCGTGACAATTCCGTCTGTCATCACCCTCACCGGCACCTTCTTCGGCGGGCCGTCCACTTCGATCCTGTGGCTGCTTCACCGCACTCAGGCCAACGTCCG
>DAOTUC010000032.1:0-7601 GCA_034437315.1 Anaerolineae bacterium | reverse complement strand
CGGGTCAGCCGGTAGACGTTGCCGACCCAATCGCTAAGTTGATCGGCCGTGGCGTCCAAACGGGTACGCAACACCCCCTCCGATTGCCTGTGCACCAGCGCTTCGATGCTGCGCTGGTACTCCAGCGCCCGCGTCAGGTCGTCGCGCAACGCAGGGTCCTTGATCTTCCGGGGATCGAAGCGCTTCTTGAACAACGCCTCCAACACCCGCGCGTTCGTCTCAGCGTCGGTCACGCTGGAATAGACCAGGGCGCTCACCCCCAGCGCGCCCAAGAGAGGCCAGCCCCAGAGCGGCCACCACGAGAAAGGCCGGGGCCAGAACACCGTCAGCAGGATCGCGCCGGCGATGATGACGGCGTTCTCCCAGCGGAAAAAGGCGTACTGGAAAATTGCACTTCGCGCTTTCTCTTGTAGTTCAGAACGGACGTTGGGCATACGTTGACGGAGACAAGGAGACGGTCAAAGGAAGCGTATCAACTCATCCTTTCCCGTCCCCCTATCTCCGCCTCTCCTTTCCTGGCTAACAACCGTGGATGAAGTTCACCCAGCCTAAACAACCGGGATTACAGTAACGTCATCCGAGATAGTCGTCTCAGCGTAAATGGGTGTCTGTACAATGATATCAAGAAACCACCACCAGTGTGTAGGCGCTACATTTTCATCTCGCCGCCAGCTTGCCAGGTCAGCAATCTTTTGGATAGATTCATAGAATTGCTTGGCCTGTTGCAGCAAGACTTCATCTGCTTCTATGACACGCCTTCTCTCGTCATCTGAGAAATGTATCTCGTGTTCAGCGATCTTACTCCGCGTCATTAGCATCTCCAGATGCTCCATACCGCTTACGTCAGGAAACTGCACGTCAACTTCATAGGCTGCGATTAGTTCCTTATAGTTCATGATCCACCTCACCTAACGTTCCTATCCGTTCAAAGCCGGGCTTGCTCAAGTACCGGCTCGGACGCTCAACCACAAAGGCTGTTTCTATCAAAGTGGATATTCATCATTGAGTGGTTTTTCTGACGCTATTCCTGTGCTCAAGGAAACACGCCCTTTATTCGTCTAGTCCGAGCTGTCTCCTCCGCTCGGCCAACTGACCGTCGATCTCGCTGCGATCGAGCACGCTGTCGATCTGCTCGTCGAGGCTGGCGGCCCGCATCTCAGAGGCGGTGGTCGCCTTGTCGAGCCGGGCGTAGATGCTCTGGGCCATGCGGCCGATGTCGGTATCCCCCGTGCCCATCAGGTCATCCAATCCCTTCATCGCCTTGACGGCTACCTCTTTGCTCTGGGCCAGTTCTAGCAGCGCCTGGAGTTCCTCCCGCTCCTGCTTCATCGTCGCCAGACGCGCTTCCAACTTGACCTTGGCGTCCAGCAATTGCTGATATTCCTTCTGTAACCGCCCGGCCTGGTCGTCGTACGTCTCGATCAGGCGTCGCGTGCTGTTGAGCTTGCTCTGGGCGGCGGCGGCGGTCTCCTCGTTCCCCTCCATCAGGAGCGCGTTGATGGCCCGGTCCAACTCGTCCTCTTTTTGCTCCAGGCCGTTCAACTTGCGCTTGATCGACTTGACCTCCCCGCCGACTGTGGCAGCGGCATCCTCCAGTTCCGCCAGGTGATTTTCGACCTGCCGGATGTACTGGTCGATCACGGCGATACTGTTGGTCTTCAATGCCTGATCCACCAAAGCGTGCAAATTTGCCGAGATTAACGTCGAGACCTTTTCCAAAAGTGTTGCCATTTTAATCCTCCTGTTTACGTCCTAAGTCCTATGTCCTACGTCCCAAGTCCTACGTCCTATGTCTGTCCTATGTCTAGCGGCCGATACCTGCGCTGCCGCCGAAGGCGGCTGACATTTCCTCGTAGATAGCCGAGATGTTGGCCTCGTCCCCCTGGTAGAAGTTGCCCTGCGCTTTGAACGCCAGTTCGGAGAGCACGTCCTCGTCAGCGTCGGAACCGTAGGCGATGGTGAAGACGGTGGTGTCGTGCTCAGCCGCCATCTCGATCAACGATTGGTCGAAGCTATAGACGTAACTGCTCGTGTCCATCCCGTCGGAGAGCACGACCATGGCGTTGCTCGTCTGAGATGAGTGTGTATCGGCGATGACGGCGGCCCCCTCGCCGATGGCGTCGTAGAGCGTGGTGTAACCGTTGGCCTGCAATCCCCTGAGCGCTTCGACGATTTGTTCGCGCGCCGGTCCGACCTGCTCGTGACGGATGACCACCGTGGGCGCATTCGCGAAAGCGATGATGGTGATGAAATCGTCGTCCCCCATCTGTTGCACGAACTGCACCGCCGCCTCGCGGGCGTTGGTCATTTTATCGCCCGACATACTGCCCGACGTATCCAGCAGCATCACCAGGTTGACGTCCTTGCGGGCCGATTGCCACAAATCTTGCACGGCGTAGATCGCCTCCACGCTGGGCGCGCCGAAGATGATCTCCGGCTGGGCAAGATCGACGTGGCGGCTCGCGTCCAGGGGCGCTTCCGGCGTCACCGCCGCATTGACCGGCCGCAGACCGTGGGCCACGGCCAATTGTTGAGTCGGCTCTTCCAGCAGGTAATCGCGGAATAGGCGCGCGGCTTCCTGGGTCTGGCTATCGGCGTTCCCATTCACACAGGCCGGGTGGGTAGCCACGAAGGTCCCCTCGAAGGGATAGATGGGCACGATGGACGGGTCGCCTCCGCCGTAATGGAGCGCCGTGCTCTCATACATCACGGCCGCGCCCAGGTATTCGACGCCGCGCTCCTGCATCGTCCGGCCCAGGTCATCGGCGCTGCTGCTGAACCAGGAGACGGCCGCCTCGAAGGCGCTGACTGAGGCCTGCACGATGGGCTCCTGAATGTCGTCCACCCCAACCGCCTCCTGCGCCGATTGGGCCGCGTGGACGACGGCCAAGAGGGTGCTGGCGCCGGCGCCGGATAGGCCCGGATGGGTGTGACTCAGGCGCAAGCGATCCCCAAACTGACCGCCGCTGTAATAATCCCAGGCGGATGGATCCGCCGCCAGGCTGCCCACGTCAAGCCAGCCCAACGAGCGCCCGGGCCAGCCCAACGCCTCGGCCACCGGCCGCCACATCGCGATGACCAGCGGGCTCTCGGCCACGCTGACGCAATCCCCCTGGAAATGATCTTTTCCCTGCTCGGCCAACAGATTGCTCCACACCACGTCGTCCGGGATCCACAGGGCCGGCAGCGCCCCACTCTCTCCACCATCGACCATCTCAGCCACCGCCCGTCCCGACTCAAGCGGAGTAAGCGCGACGTAAACCGGCTTACCATCCGACGTCTCGTTGCCGGCCTCGTTGAACGGTTCGACGGCCGCCTCTAACCAGGGTGTCAGGCTAGTATTCGCCATCACCTCGACGATGACCGCGTTGCGCGGAGGCCCCTCCCGCCCGATCAAACCACAGGCGACGGTCAACGCGACCCATATCGCCATCAATGACCAAATAACGTATCTTTTTCTTCCTCGCATAAGTTTCCCTCGTTTGATTCGGGTGTGTTTCAAATATTTTGAGTTGTAGTGCGTGCGCTAGGCAGCGGCGCTAGACAGCGACTTCAGCGCGCTTTTACGGCGATAAATCGCCTACTACGAGCTCGTAGCGCCAATGTGATGACGGGATTGTTTGCTATGTCCGACAGCAACGACCGATCTATCGCCCGACAGTGATCAGCGTCATCTCCACGTACCGGTCCTCCGCCTGTATCTCCGGGTCCTCCGTCTCCCAATGATCCTCCGGCGGCAGTTCGGCCTCGACGACGAAGCGGGCCGGGTCGATGCCCTGGGAGGCCAGGTAATCGACCACCGATTGGGCGCGGGCCTCGGCGAACGTCAGGATCTCCTCCTTCGTGTACGCGCCGGGCGGGCCAGGCCAGGCGGCCGAGCCCTTGACCCGCAGGAACAACCCGACACTCTGCGAGAGCGTCGGCATCACACAATCGTCCAGGATGCGGCGGGATTCCAACGTCAGTTCGGTCGACTCGGGCAGGAAGGTGAAGCGCCGGCATGGCAGCACCACCAGCGTCGCCGTCTCCCCAGCGCCGACGCCGGAAAGGTCGAACTGGGTCGAGAGGGAGAAGGTGTCGTTGACCGGGCTCCCGTTGGGCTGCAAGCTGGCCTGCGCAGCCGATCGGGAGACGAAACCCGGATCCACCAGGTCAGCCACGTCCCCCTCTGGGGCCTCGACGCCCGAGGCCGCCCAGACTCGTTGGGCGATCTGCAAACGGTCGATCAGCGGCCGGGTATCGCGCATCACGTAGGCATTGTCGCCCAGATCCGCCTGGGCCACGTTCTCCAGCCACAGTCTCAGATCCTCGCTGGCGCTCTCCGGATAGACGAAACTCCAATCATTGTGCCCCCAATCGGCGATGTGGGAAGCGGCGGTATCGAAATCCTCCACCTGGTTTTTCAGCGCGTGGAACCAAGCGTCGTGGAAATCCTGCACCAGGTCGGCCTCGTTGGCGATGGATTGGCGCGAGGTGACGATGACGTCGATGACGATCCGCATCTGGTTGGAACTCAGGAGCGGCACGCCGCCGCTCTCTTCGGCCAGATAGATGTCCGGTTCCCAGCCGGAGACCGCGTCGGCCTGACCGGCGTTGAAGACCTCGATTGCCTCGGCCACGCTATCCTGGGGCAGGAGCTCCACGTCGAAGCGGGGATTCAGCCGGGCGATGGACAGCGTGTAGTAGACGAAATACTCGCCCACGCTGCCGCGCGAGAAGGCGATGCGCTGGCCCTTGAGATCGTTGATCGTGGGGACGTCGCGCACCCACAATTGATCGGCCCCCGCGCTCTCGTCCACGATGGCGGTCACGACGCCGGGACTGGTCAGCGCCACCGAATCCAGCGTGGTGAGCAGGCAATCCCATTGACCACTATCGAGCAAGGCTGTGCGCTGCTCCTCGGAAATGTCGTAGGCCGGGTCGTCGTCCAGGAAAAAGGGCACGATCCCCAGGTGAAACCCGTGCTCGACGTCGATCCCCGCCATCTGCATCTGCTGCAACGTGAAATAGCTGCCGAAGGCGTCGGCGCCGCAGACGTAGACCGGCAAGCCATCGTCGGGGTCGTAATCGGGGCCGAAGATCGGGTCCGGCGAATCCAACTGGACGACCGGCGTCGGCTGCCCGGTGACGGCGCCTAACCCGCTGCCGTCCGGCGTCGCCGTCGCGCGGGCGTCGTCCACCAGCCGGTTGACGACGTTGTAGGCCACGGCCACGCAGGCCACGAGCAAGGCCAAACCCACAATGGCGATGAAGATGATTCGGGTTCTATCTATGCTTTCCATAAACGGCTCCTTTGCTACCTAGACAGCCAACGAATTCTATGACCATCTGCTTCGATAACCACAAACGCCCGGGCCAGCTCCTGCTCTGTATAGGTCTCCAGCACGAACTCAAGTTCATCGTGAACTGCACCTTGTGTTGACGGTAATACACGGAGGTATAGAACGCCGGAACCCAGTGCTTTGACAAACACTAAATTGCCAAAATCTCTATCCCGGGTCACAAGTATACGGCCTTGCTCCTGAGCAATACGAAGGATCTCCTCATCATCTGCTCGTGAGAGACCAATCTGCGCAACGGTAACCACGTCGTGGCCCCGGCTACTCAGAAGGCGCTTTGTGATTGCATACACGTCTTGGTCCAGCAAAAGTTTCATACTGGGACTGCCTTCAGATGAATATCCTCAGCCGCAACAAGCGCGATAGCATACTGAATGCAGGCATGAATATCTTCGGACGTAAGATCGGGGTAGTAATCCTGGATGATCTCCTCAAAAGAGATGTCTTCGTTGAGCAATTCAAGGATGCTCTGCACCGTGATACGCGTACCGGCTACACAAGGTTTTCCAAAATGTATCGTGGGATCAACAACAATTCGCTCCATCTTAAACCACCTCACTCTTATACCACTTCAAACCGTGTAACCCAGGTTATCCAACACGTCCTCCGAGCGCTGGCCCGGCAGGAGTTGGAACTGGTACTGCCCATCGTCGTCCCGGTCGACGATCAGCTCGTTGGCCTCGGGGAGGACGCAATGCTTACTCCCCTGGACGCCGCCCAACATCTCCTGGTAGGCGCCGATGCTGAAGAAGCCGACGTAGAGCCCCTCGGTCTCCACCGGCAGGTAGAGCGGCGCGCGGCTGGATTTCGGCGGGTAGACGTCGTCGCTGTCGCACGTCATCCCGCCCAGTTGCACCTGCCGGAAAGGCTTGTCGAGATGGTTGAGGGGCAGGACGATGAAATGCTCCCCTAGCGCCCAGGTGTCGGGGAACGAGGTCATGATCGAGCCGTCGATGATGTACCAGGGCAACTTCGATTTGTTTTCCTTGCTCATAATCACCCGGAAGAGGTGAGCGCCGTGTTCCGATGCAGTGTAACGGCCAAACTCCCCCATCACGTCGGGGACCGGCGCGTCGTAGCAGGCGCAGATGGTTTGCAAAGTACTCAACAGGCGGCGCACGAAACCCCGGTAATCGAAGGAGAAATCGAGCGTCATCGCCACCGGCACGCCGCCGCCGAAATCGAAGATGTGCAAGGAGGGGTGACGCTGGCGCAACTGAGCGTAGATCTCGATAGGCGGCGTGAGCCAGGTCAAGAAATCGTCCGCGTTCACAATCTGGCTGCCGACCATGGCGTGATAGAGTTTGAGCATCAGGTTTGGCGCCGTCTCGACCACTTCGGCGGCCTTCCAGATGGAGGCGGCGTCCATCCCAAAGCGGGAGTGGACGCTGTCCATCTCGGCCCGGCCATGGTGAGGGCCGTAGCTCTTCTGGCGCAGGCCGACCTGGAAGGGAAGGCCGGAATCGACGAGCGGTGGTATCTCACTCAAATCCTCGATCACGGGGATGACGCCCTCGTGCTCGCGGCGGAAGCGGACAAGTTTGTCAGCGTAATCCGTCCCGGCCGATTTAAAGCCATTGCAGATCACCAACCGATCCGGCGGTAAATGTCCGGCGGCCCGCATCAAGCGCGCGATTTCCACGTCCACGGCGGACGACATCTCGTAATGGGCGCCGGCCCCCAGCGCCGTGCGTACGACCTCTTCGGCGGCGTTGGCCTTGGAGGCGTAGGCGTAGAGAAAACGCCCGGCGTAACCGATCTCGGCGCTCACCTCGGCGAAGATCTGCCGCATCTGGGCGATTTTCCGGCGAATCTTGGGCAGGTAGACGATCTCCAGGGGACTGGGCAGGGTCCGCCCAAAGCCCTGATCCTGCCGGCCGCCGATGAACAACTGGGCCAGGTCCAGATCGTCGAAATAAAGTCGCCCATCGCGAGCGCTCAGGTAGGTGTTGAACGTGTGATTTGGGATTGGCGTCTCGCGCTCCCATCCAATCACCGGATGTGTCATTTTGCCCTCCTTGTTACATAATACGCCAAAAGCCGCCCAGAGTTGTATACGCCTGGTCACGACTGCTGAATGAATTGTAGCACATTTCTTCTGGGGTTTCAAATAGTGCCCATCCAGTGAAATTCTTGGGGTCTTCAGGATTTCGCATGGCCCATCATAGACCCTAAAGGTTTTTGCGCTGGTTTTGATGGAAAAAGGTCATTGTTTAAGGCAAAAACGTTGTTTGCGCGGCCTTGAGCAAAACCTTTAGGGTC
>DAOTUC010000031.1:0-8444 GCA_034437315.1 Anaerolineae bacterium | reverse complement strand
TCATAGACCCTAAAGGTTTTTGCGCTGGTTTTGATGGAAAAAGGTCATTGTTTAAGGCAAAAACGTTGTTTGCGCGGCCTTGAGCAAAACCTTTAGGGTCTCGCCATGCGAAATCCCAGAGAACCGAATTTTTAAATCGTCTCTTCACTGTGTTTGTGGGCTGTGTCCCGCGCCGGAGGGATAAACCGGGTCGTTACGTCGCGCCTTATCAATCCGCCTATGTTGTGGTATACTTCCCGTGCGCGGTCTTGGGTTGACGACTGCGGTTCAACGCGGGCCGCAATCCGGCGGGCGTTTTCGAGCGATAAAGAGGAGCGATAAAGAGGGTCTTAAATAATTGCTCTAGCCACCGTCCCGGGGGCGGGCCTCTGAGCGAATTGTTTAAGACCCTCTAAATCACCTACTACGAAGCGGGCTGTTGCTTATTTAAGCCGTGTTGTGGCTAAGCCATAAAAGCGTAAAATGCAAACGCAATTTGAGGAGGCATGCATTGCCTATACGAACATTGCTAACAATCGGTCTTGTCAGTCTCATGTTGACGGTTGTGCTGACCGCCTGCGGAGAGGACGCGCTGTTAAGCGATGTCACCTTCTATCCCGATCACATCACGCCCAACGCCGATCACGATACCGACGTGCTGAAAATCCAGTACAACCTGAGCCGCCGGGCCCACCTGTCCATCTACTTCGAGGATGCGGCGGGCGAGCGCTATTATTTTCGGGATCGCATTCCCCACGGCCCCTCGATAGAGGAACCTTACGAGGTCTACTTCGCGGGCGTCGTCGCCGGTTACACGTTGCCGGGCGAGACGTTCGAGGATTTCACCGTCGAGCGGCGCGTGCTCCAGGACGGCGTCTACACGTGGACGATTGAGGCGCGCGACGACGCTGGCGTCGCCGAACGGGTCACCGGGACACTCACCGTCTCCGAGGCGGATACGAGCTTGCCGGAATTGCGCGGCTTTAGCATCCACCCTTCCACCTTCACACCGAACCGCGACGGCATCGACGACCGCGCGACAATCGGCGTCCACCTGACGAAAGACGTCAACGAGTTGCTCGTCTACGTCCAGGACGAGGAGGGGACGCGCTATCACGTCGAGTGGAGCGAAAAGCTCACCCCGTTCCACGAGGCCGGCCGGCACGAGTTCGATTACGACGCCGGCGTCGATCGCGGCGTTGACCCGCCGCCGGACGGCGTGTATACCGTCACGATGCAAGCGCAAGACCTGGTCGGGCAATGGACGAGGGCGACCGGCGCTTTGACGATTGAGAACGGCGGTGTGCCGAGGGCCTATATCCTCAACAGCGAGGTGGAATGGATCACCGGCGGCCCGGAGGTCAGCATCCCCCTGAGCGGCACGCTCTATTTCACCCTGACGGTCGAGAATGATAGCGACGTACCGATCCGCACCAGCGGCCCGCCGCCGGGCGTCGTGTACAACAGCGACCAGAACTACGCGACCCTGGAAGAATATACGCAATCGGGTGTGTTTCGCATCGCCATCCATTGTGAGACCAGCCCCATCGACCATCCCTGGCGGTGGGCGGTCGGCGGGCCGGACGATCTGGTTGAAGTCGATCATCACGGGGAGCGCTACTATTACCTCCCGGCCGGCGCCCGCGCGCTGGTCACCGGCGGCGTCCGCTTCGTGGATTACGTCGAGGCGCGCAATCCCCAATATTGCTACGCCTCGCTCATCCACGAGGACGTCGAGATTTCGATGATCAATTATCGGGTCGATCCGGTGAACTTGCGGATTGAGGTTCCGTAGCCCGGCGGTCGAGCGCCCGGGCGGATGGCGCGCAGGCCAGGCCGCCCAGCGCCGTGCACTTCAGTTCGCGGGGCAACATGCGCCCCACGGCGTAGACCGCGTCGACCGTCTCGTCCAGGGGGATGGGATTGGCGTAGCCGCCCAGGATGAGGTCGGCGCAGACGAAGGCGTTGGCGGCCGCCACGGCGTTGCGGGTGTGACAGGGAATTTCGACCACCCCCTGGACCATATCGCAGATCAAGCCCATCGTGTTCTGCAGGGCAATCGCGGCCGCGTCGCTCGCCTGACGCGCGCTTCCCCCGGCGATCTCCACCACGGCGGCCGCCGCCATCCCGCCGGCCGCGCCGATCTCCACCTGGCATCCGGCGACCTCGGCGGCGAACGTCGCCCGCGTCCCGACGACCAGGCCCACCCCGGCGGCCGCCAGCAATCCCAACGCCGTTTGCGTCCGATCCAGCCCCTTTTCTTCCGCCAGCGTGACCAGCGCGCCGGGGATGACGCCCGCCGAACCGGCCGTCGGCGCGGCGCAGACGACGCCCATCCCGCCGTTGACGTGCATGACCGCCATCGCCCGGGCGGCGGCGCGGGTGTGGATGCCGCCGACGGCGACTTGCCTTTGCGCTTCGGCCCGGTACACCTGCCCGGCGCTGGGCTGTAGATGTTGCATCGGCGGGGGATCGTCCGCCAACCCGCGATGGACGGCCGCCCGCATGATGTCGAAGCGCCGCGTCACCTCGTCGATGACCTCCCGTTCCGGGAGGCCCAGCAAAGTCGATTCGTAGGCCAGCGCAACCTGGCCCAGCGAAAGCGATTCGGAACGGGCCAGCGCGACCATCTCGGCGGCGGAAGAGGCGATGGGCGCGCCCCGTTGCACGTGAAAGACCGGCGGGACCGTCCAGACGCGCCGGACGCCGGGTAGCGCCCGGATCTCCGCCAGGGCGCTTGGTTCCAATGCCGACATGCGCCGGACGTGGAGCAACGCGCGCCCGGCGCGCGTCTGGCGCGAGGCGTCCTGTGTCAATCGCCGGCGGACGATCTGCTCGCTCCCACTCTCCTCCTCCTCCAACTCGACCAACACCTCGTGGGCGTCTCCGGTCAACCGCACGGGCCAATCGTTGACCTGGGTGAAGATGATCGCGCCGCCTCCGACCGATTTGGCCGTGGCGCGCAGGGTATGACCGCTCCGCGAGGCGGCGCGTATGCCGACGGTATTGGGATGATTCACCCCAGGCAGCGGCTCGACGCGAAACGTCACGTCCACCCCCTGTTCCGTCGCCAATTCCAACGCCTGCTGGAAACGCTCGTCGGTGATGGGCCGCCCCAGCAGCCCGGCGGCGAATCCACGGTCGCTGCCCTGCTGCCGGTAGACCTGCGCCAGCGAGCCGTCGGGGTCGAAGGTGAAGGTCGCCGAGGCCGGTTCATCGTCCAGGAGCGCGCGCGTCATCCGGCCGATGTGGAAGGAGCCTGCCGTGTGCGAGCTGGATGGCCCGCGCATCACGGGGCCGAGCACGTCGTTGAGGATGCTAACTGGTTTTTGCTGATCTTGTTTCATGGGAGTATCATGAGAGTGGTTATCCCCCCCGTGTTCGGGCCGCTTTGCTTCGCTCGGCGTAGGAGGCGATGGCGATGCCGATCAGGATCAGGCCGCCGCCGATGATCGACCGGGGCGTGGGGGCTTCTTCCAGCAGCCACCAGGCCAGGAGGGTGGATCCAATCGGCTCGCCCAGGACGGCGATGGTCACGTAGGTCGCCGAGAGATAGCCCAGCGCCCAATTCAGCGCCGAATGGCCCAGGATTTGGGGGCCGATGGCCATAAGTAACAACCATCCCCAGGTTTGGGTGTCCTGAGGGAGGGCGGGCTTGCCGGAGATGAGCAAGATGCCCATCATCGTGAGGGCGGCGGTGGCGTAGACGGGGAAGATATAGGTCAGCAAGGAGAGCTTGGTCCGCAGTTTGCGCCCGATGAGGAAGTAGCCGGCGACGGTGACGGCGCCCATCAGGGCCAGGACGTCACCCCACAATTGCCCCAGCCCTTGCGTCCAATCGTCAATCCCGATGATGAGGCTGCCGGTCATTGCGGCGAATAACGCGATGACCATCCCCCGCGACATGCGCTCGCGCAGAAAAAGATAGGAGGCCAGGCCGACGAAGATCGGGTGGGTGGTCATCAGGACGACCGAGGCAGCGACCGACGTATAGGCCAGGGAACTGATCCACGCGGCGAAGTGGAGCGCGAGCAAGACGCCGGCGACGACCGCGCTGATCCAATCCCGGCGGGTGAGGGCGCGCAGTTCCCTCCGGCAGGCGATGAGCGCGATGGGGGTCAGGATGAGCGTCGCCAACGTCAAGCGCCACGCGGCGACCGCCAGGGAGTGTGCGCCTTGTTGGGCCAGGCGGATGAGGATCGCAGCGGCCGAGACAGTCAAGACGCCCAGGCCCACGCCCAGGTAGGGGCGGGCGTCCTTAGTGGGAGATGGGGAAGAATGATTCATTGTCTGTGTTCTAAGGGGGCTTGACAAAGACGTAAATCTTATTAGAATGTAGGGCGTCTTTGTCGAAAAAGATTGTCGAAATGGCTTTACCAGCGCCAGTCGCTGGCTTAACCAAACACATTATATCAGAATGGAGGCAAAAGAAAAATGTCGTACGTGATCACAGCTAAGTGCGAGCGTTGTGGGGCTTGTGAAGAGGTCTGCCCCAGTGAAGCCGTCTTCTTCGTGGAGGATGACGCCGATTGGCCGACCTATTATATTTTCCCGGAGAACTGCATTGAATGCGGTTCCTGTGAGGTCGAGTGCCCTGAGGAGGCTATTTTCTACGTCGATGACGTGCCGGAGGAGTACGAGGCGGATATCCAGAAGAACATAGACTTCTTCGAGAGCGGGCCGGGCAAGGACCTGATCTAGCCCTGATCTAGTTGACTGTTTGTTTATACCGGAGGGAGAGATATGACCTACGTAATCACCGGCAGTTGTGAGCGGGCGGGGCTTTGTGTGGACGTTTGCCCGACCGACTCGATTCATTGTGTCGAGGATGACCCGGAGTGGCCGTATTATTATATCAACCCAGAGACCTGCATCGAATGCGCGGCGTGTGAAGAGGAATGTCCCAACGCTGCGATCTTCTACGAAGACGACGTGCCCGACGAGTACGTTGACGACATTCAGAAGAACGCCGATTACTTCGAGAGCGGGCCTGGGGTGGATCAGGTTTAGCTTGGGTAGTCGCCAGATACATCAAAAAGCCGGGTTTCCTAGGAAACCCGGCTTTTTGATTTGGGCGTGTCTTGGGGCCAAGTTCGTAGTAGGCGATTTATCGCCGTAAAAGCGCGCTACATAGCGCACGCACTATAAACGGCACTCAAAGCGTTTGAAACACACCCTTTTGATTTTGAGGACGTTGCGGGCTCAGGTCACGTAGATCGGGCTGCTGAAGATCCACCCACGGCGGGCGCCACGGTGTCGCCGGTAGGCCTCGACGCGATACGCGCCCGCTTCGGCGGTCGTATACTGGAGGCGCTGACCGCTGGTCCGGGCGACGGGGTGACCGTTGCAGATGAGGCGAATTTCGGCGTCGGCGGGGGTCTGGACGTCGAACTTGGTGGCTCCTGTGCGCATCAGCTCTTCGCCAATGGTCGCCTGATTGTTGATGCTGCGGGCGTTGAAACGGAAGCCTCTGGTCGGCGCGAGAAGGTCGTAACCGACCCACGTGTGACCAGTGCGGAACGCCTCATAGACCAGCTCTTTATCGCGCGCCACATCGCCGCTGAAAGGGTGTTCGGTGAGGATGTGGGTGTTCACGCAACGGAAGAGTTTTTCGTAGGGGAAGACCACGCGCTTGAGGGGGCCCATTGAGTAGGTTTCGCCGTGGGCGTCGGCCCCGCCAATGGCGGCGATGCGCCGGCCCTGCGCGAGCAGGTGATCCCAATGTTGCAGCGTGATCGGGAAAGGGCCACGGATGCCGTTGGCTGGGAAATAGGCGTAATAGATGGCGGACAACCTGCTGCGGGCCAGGGCCTTGAATTCCGACATGTAGTTCCAGATCTCGAACCCGGTGTATCCGGAGATCTCCCAATCGACCCACGGAATGGCCATCATATCCGGGCCGACGGGACTGCGGTACTCATAAGGATGGGCCAGGTAGCATATCCCGCCCCGCTCGTTGGCCGCGTCGATGAGGGTTTGGGGGTCCGATGCGTATTTGACCAGTTCCGATTCGGCGTTGTAGACGAGAAGGTGGTTGGCCTGCGGTTCGCGGCGCACATCGTGAATCTCCTCGCCGACCAGGAGCATGACCTTGCCGTAATACCGTTCGCATCCATCGACCCACACGTTGTGATCGGTGACGATGACGAAATCCAGCCCGGCCTTGACCGCCGCCTGGGCGATCTCGGCGTGGAGCGCCTGACCGTCTGAGTAAGACGTATGGACGTGGGGATTGCCTGCGTATTCGTACGTTCTCATGCTGCTGTCCCTTTTTGCAATCCTTTCAATACATCTGCTAATTCATTAATGTCTCGAACGAGGCGCCGGCGATCGGTATGCCATCCCGGCGTGGTTGACGCCCACGTTGGGCGAGCCTGTTCGGATGGTATCTTACCGTAGCAGTGGGCCGTTGTCAAGCGGGATGGCGGCGTGAATTAGGGTAGCCCTTATGCGGACGCCTGGCTGCGCAATTGTTCGGGTAGGAACATCTCGGCGTCGAAATCCTCTTCCGCCGGCGGGGGGCGGTAATCTAACGATTGATGCCGGAAGTAGGTATCGTACAATTCGGCGTAATGCTTGTTGAGCGCCATCAGTTCGTCGTGGTCGCCCTCCTCAATGATCCGCCCGTTCTCCAGCACGATGATCCGGTCCACGGCGCGCACCGTCGAGAGCCGGTGGGCGATCAGGATCGAGGTGCTGCGCTGCAAGATCAGGTCCATCGCCTCCTGGATCTGGGCCTCGGTGAAGGGGTCGACGCTGGCGGTCGCCTCGTCGAGGATGAAGATGGCGGGCGATTGGACCAGGACGCGCATCAGCGCCGTCAACTGTCGTTGTCCCATCGAGAGGCGTGACCCGCGTTCGCCGACGTCGGTCGTCAGGCCAGCGGGCAAGGTTTCCAACCATTCCCCGCCGCCGATCCGCCGGGCCGTCGCTTCGATTGCCTCGTCGCTCAGGTCGGGGCGGGCGTAGCGGATATTGTCGGCGACGGAACCGGAGAAGAGGAAGGGCGTTTGCGAGACGATGCCCAATCGCCGCCGGTAGGTTTCCAGGTCGAGGGTGCGGATGTCGCGCCCGTCGATCTCGATACGTCCTTCCTGGAACTCGTAGAAACGGGCGATCAGCCGGGCGATGCTGGTCTTGCCGGCGCCGGTGTGGCCCACCAACGCCACACTCTCGCCGGGCGCGATGTGGAGCGAGAAATCCCGCAACACCTGTTCCTGTTCGCTGTAGCTGAAGCTGACATTCTCAAAACGGATCTCCCCGCGCAAGCGCTCCACCGGGCGCTCGTCCTCCTGTTGCACCGTCGGCTCGGCGTCAATCAGGGCGAAGATGCGTTCCGCCGCCGCCAGGCCGCCCTGCAACTGGCTCCAGAAGGCCGCCACGTTGACCACGGGAAGCCAGAAACGTCTCACACTGTCGACGAAGAGGTACAGGTTGCCGATGGTGATCGTCCCCACCGCGGCCGGCAGTCCGCCGGCGTATGTCACCACAGCCGTCCCGATCCCAGCCAGCGCGTTGAGGATCGGCCACAGCGACGATAGTGCATAGCCCCGTTGCAGGTTGACCTGGTAGGAGCGCCGGTTGACCTCCAGGAATTCGTCGTAGATCGCCGCTTCCTGGCGGAAGTTCTTGGCGACGCTGATCCCGGTCACCGCTTCCTGGATCGCCGCGTTGACCTCTGCCAGCACGCGGAACCCGCGTCGGGTGACCTTGCGGGCGAGCCGCCGAAAGCTCAGGGCGACGCCGAAGACGACCGGCGCGAAGACCAGCACGACCAACGTCAGCCGCCAGGAGATGACAAACAACACCCCGATCAGGATGACGGCCATGGTCAACCGGCTGAGGATGTCGGTGATGAGCTGCGTCACCTGGGCGAATTCCTCGGTGTCGGACGTGATGCGGCTGATGATGCGCCCGGAGCGGAACTGGTCGAAAAAGGACATATCGTGTCTTACCGAGGCCTGAAAGGCGTCATTGCGCAGGGCCGCCACGACGTCGGCGATAGCGAGGGCGGTGATCCAACGGCGCAGCCAATTGCCGCCCCAATTGAAGAGGCCAAGCGCCAGCACCGCCGCGAATAGGATCAGCACCGTGTTGAGTTGCGGCGATTCCGCGAGCAGGTCCAGGCCGCGGGACACGATCAACGGTTGGGTGGCGTCCGCCGCCGCTATCGCCAGGATCAGCAGATTGATCGCCAGGATGCGCCCCAGGTGGGGGCGGAAGTAGCCGGCGATGCGGCGCACCAATTCCCGGTCGCTGTACTGCCGGTCGTAATCCTCGGCCTCTAATCCCCTGAAAAAACCCATATTTACAGCCTTTTACCTGGAGTTTTCCAGTCAATCGTCATTAGAATTCGGAAGTCTCAAAAGGCGCATTGAACAGCCGATTTTGACGTGATAGTCAATCAACTTTGCCTCTGAGATACTCGACGGAAGACTTCCGAATTCTTAAGTGGAAAACTCCAG
>DAOTUC010000030.1:0-14364 GCA_034437315.1 Anaerolineae bacterium | reverse complement strand
CGCGGGCGACGCCAACCAGGCCGCGCTCACCGTGCAGTCCTCCGTGGACCCGGGCAAGCGCAAGACCGTCGCACTGCAGACCGGTGTCCCGACCTCCTTCGCCCAGGTCTACCGCGACAGCGCCGATGGCGCGATGAGTCTCTATCTGGCGCAGCCCGGCGGTCAGAGCCTGAAAAAGACCACGGGCGACTACCACTATGGCTACGATATGGCCGTGGCGGAGATGCCCGATAGTTTCGCTTACGTCTGGAGCAAATACAACTGGACGGGCAGTTTCGGTACACAAGAGATCGAGTACACGCTATTGGATAGCGATGGCAACACGACGCGAGGCGTGACCAAGCTGACCAATCTGAGCGGCGCGACGATGAACATCTACGACTATGACCCCGCCGTGGCCGTGGCGCCGAATGGACACATCGGCGTGTTGTGGTACCGGTATCTCTACAACTCATCCAACGGCAGTTGGAATTACAACATCTATTACGCGATTCTGAATGCAGGGGGCGACGTCGTCGTGCCGCCAACGAATCTGACCAATAACCCCCATTGGGGGAGCGGCTGAGCGCCTCTCGACGTTCCACAGTTCGTGGAACCAAGAATCACAGCCACCGACGACAACCGCTTCGTGCTGGCCTGGCGTCGCTACAGCCGGGAGAGCGCCGGTTCTCTTAATGATATCTACTACGCCGTGCGACATACAAACGGTAATCCCGTCAAAGGGATCACCAAGTTTACCAACGGCGTGGCGGGCGACGATTACTATTACGATCCTGCTCTGACGAGCCTGAGCGGCAACCGAGCGCTGCTGGCTTATTACGCGAACGGCAGTATCTCCTATGCTGTGCTCAACAGCGCGGGCAACGTTTTCAAGGGGGAGACCGCCACGGGCGGCTACGGATACGGTCCCGACGCGGTGCAGCTTGCCAACGGCTCTGTGCTGCTGGCCTGGACCTCCTGGGGGGCAGATTTGAACGAGATCAGTTTCGCCGTGTTGGATGGCACCAACTACAACGTCGTCGCCGGGCCGACCGCGCTGAGCAACCCGGCGGCGGTGACAGGCAACGATTACGTCTCCGTGGCCGCCGACGGCGCCGGTCGCGGCATCCTGACCTGGATGGACCGGGACTACGACTACCGCCGCAACCTCTACTACGCTCTCGTAGATAGCAGCGGCGCCGTGCTCACCGACCCGATGATCTTCCGCACCAGCCAGGCCACGGATCCGAACATTGAGACCAGTTTCGAGGGCTACGGCAACACATCTTGGACCGGCGACTTTACACCACCGACCAACCCCACCAGCCTCAGCAGCTCCAGCCACGTCACCGCTACCTGGTCGAACGACAACACGGTGGCGGTGGCCTGGTCGGGTGCCTCTGATGCCGACAGCGGCGTGGACGGTTATTCGGTGTTGTGGGATAACACGTCCGCGACCGTGCCGGACGCAACCAAGGATGTGGAGGAGAGCGTGCAGACCCTCACCAGCGATCCGCTGGCCGACGGTGACTGGTACTTCCACATCCGCGCGGTGGATGGCGCCGGCAACTGGGCCACTGGCGCGGTGCACGTTGGCCCCTTCAAGATAGACGCGACCCCGCCCGCATCGGCGGCCGACGCGCCTGAATTCACCACCGAAGCGCCCGTGGTCAGTTGGAGTGGAATGGATGAAGGATCCGGCATCGCCAGTTACGACGTGCAGGTGCGAGAGGGCGCGGACGGGGTCTGGACCAATTGGCTGGAGGATACGACGGTCCTCAGCGATACCTACACCGCCGTCGAGACCGGTCACACCTACTACTTCCGCAGCGTGGCCTACGACCAAGCGGGCAACGTCGAGATCGACCTGCCCGCCGACGGCGACACGCACACCACCGTGGCCGAATACCAGGCCGAGGGCCGGGTGACGAACAACCGCGGGCAGCCGGTCTTCAACGCCACGGTCAGCTCGGAGCCGACTGCGCTCAACACCGCCGCGACCGATACCGCCGGCGACTACGCGCTCTACTTCGACAGCGGCGGTGCATACACGCTGACGGTCGAGCGCAGCGGCTTCGGCGCCCTGCCGCCGATGTATGATCTTTCGGTCGACGCGTACCTGACCGGCGTGGACTTGGTGCTGTCGCCGGAGGATGAGGCGGTGACCAACGGCGGCTGGGAGAATGGCGATCTGAGCGGTTGGAACAGCAGCCCTGGTATGACAGTCACTGCGCAGATGACGGCGGCCCACACGGGCCGCTACGGCGTCAATCTCGAGGCTAGCGGCGGGACGCTCGCTTTCTGGTCCTACGTGACCCAGACGGTCCCACTGGCGGCTGACTGGTCACAACCGACCCTCTCGTTCCTCTACCGCGCCGTACAGGGAGAGGAGGGCGACGCGCTTCAGGCTGTTATCGTGGGGACGGACGAGCAGCTGACACACACCGTTGCACTTTCACCGGCCATTGGCGCGTGGACGCACACCTGGCGCGACCTGAGCGATTTCGCCGGTCAGACGGTGACGCTCCGGTTCGGCTTCCAGGAGCAGACCGCTGGTCAGCAGGTCTACCTGGACGAGATCAGCGTGGGCGAAAGCAAGGCTGGCGTGCTCTCCGTCTACCTCCCGCTGGTGATGCGGAGCTACTGATATGAAAACAGCGCGCCACGTGCGCCGCCAGAAGCGACGCACGCGGCGCGCTCTATCTAATCATGGAGGCTCGCTTCAGTCTCTACGCGCCGGGCCGCTGCAATAACTCGCGCTCGATTTCTCGGATGAGAAAAGGCAGATTGGGGCGGGTGAAACTCAAGCCGGGGGCCGGGATGCGATGACGCTTCACGTCGGGGGGAACGTGCTTGTGATGAGGATGGGTGGAGGCTAATGAAGGGTCGTGTGGATGAGGTTGTGAGTCGTACCAGTACAGCTTCTCATTGCCGCGCCAGACCTCGTAACCATAGCGGGAAAGCCGAGGTGGGGTCAGGTCAAAGCGCACGAACTCCAGCACGCGCAGACGCACATCGTCACGCAAGAACAAATCTCCCTCGACCGTGGCTACGTCACTGGCCTGGCGAATGATGGTAAGGGTGGACTTCCGAATGCTGGTGTGGTGGTCTTGCAGAGCGTAGATAAACAGCTCATAGTCCAGCAGGGTGTGACCCAGTGTGTTCATGCTATCGCAGGTTGGATGATCTTGAAGAGAGAAGGTTCATCTTCGCGGATTCGCTGCATCGCTTCGCGATAAGCCTTTTGCCGATCAAGCCAAACCTCGTACAACCCAGCCCATTTTTCGAATTCCAGCACCCAGGCGTCATCCTCTGGCTCTTCGCCAGCGATGTAGGATTCGTAAAAAGTCTCGGACATGATGCCATATTTGCGCTCAAGCCGTTCCAATTGATGGTTGAGCCGGTGAATGTCCTGTACAATGGCAGCGAGTTCCATGTGCGCGATTCCCTTTCCCTGGCCTTTAATATCGTTTCCTGTGTCTGGTCAGAATATATTGTACTTGAGCACTGATTGTTGGTCAAGCAGTCTGAGGTCAGACAGCTATGTGAGGACATGCGAGCGATTGAAACTCAAGCCCGGGGCCGGGATGCGCTGACGCCTCACGTCGGGGGGAACGTGCTTGTCTATCAAAGCGCCTGTTGGCGTTGGTTCATCCTGGTTAGGGTGATCAGGATCGCTGCGACGACGAAGTGTTCGTAATGTAGCATAAACTCACAATCCAACGCCCCCTTCCGGAAGTTATTTTCTAACCGCCGGAGGGGGCGTTGGAGATGCACATTACTGTAGGAGGGCCTTCAAATCCGCCTGTGTGTAAGGTTTCAGGACGATGTCCTTGATTCCCAAAGGCATCAACTCCATCGTGCGCTCCACCCGCAGGCTAGAGGCGAGCACGAGCGTTCTATCGTTGACGCCCGCCGATCTCAGGCGTTTCAGGGCCGTCTTGACGTTGGCCGAGGCCAGCACGTCATCGACCAGGATCAGGTCGAACGCGCCTACGCCGGATAATTCGACGGCTGAGCGTTCCACCTTGTTGCCGGCCTCCAGCAGCGTTGCGGTCGCGAAGCGGCTCCAGCGATCGTCGTCGTCAATCAATAAGATCGACAGGTCGTTGGGCAGCGTGACCGATCGCAGCAGGCCGTCGTATACCGGGATTTTCAACTCGAACATCGCGCCGCCGTCAGGCCCGTTGACGGCCGTTATTTCCCCGTCCGTCTGCTTCATAATCTGCACGCAGGCCGAAAGCCCCAGCCCGGCGTGTGAGACCCCCTTGCTGGTGTAGAAAGCGGCCCAGATTTTGTCCATTTCCTCCTCTGGGATGCCTGGACCATTGTCCGCGATGCGCACGAGCACGAATGATTCATTCTCTTCGTCTGGCGCGACCTCGACCCGGATGCGCGGCTCTTCCACCTGCTCCATCGCTTCTAGCGCATTCTTGAAGACGTAGCCAAAGGCCCGGGCCAGTTGTGTCGTATCGGCCACGATCAGCGGCAGGTCTGGCGCGATGTCGTAGGTTATCACGTCGGGCGGGATTTCTATCAAGATCGCCACGTCCTTGATCACGTCGTCGACCATCGCCGCGCGCGGTTTTTCCTCGCGGGCCGGTCCGATCAGGTGCTCTTGCACCGACACGATCAGACTCGCGCTATCTTCAATGGTCTGCAAATCCTCCAACATCGAATCGACCAGTTTGGGATCGGCTTTGTACAGGCTTTGTAGATCGTCGCGCAGCAAATCGACGCTGGCGGAGATAGGCAGCGCCTTGTTGCCGATCCAGTGAATAGCCGCCAGCGTGGAAGTCGCCAGGGCCTCGAAGGTCTTGGTGCGCAACAACTCGGCGTGAGCGGCCTCCAGTTCCTCCAACAATTGGGCGTTGCTGATCGCGACAGCCAGGTGATCGGCCATCGCCTGCAAGGAACTGATGTCCTCGTCGCTGAAGGCGGCCTCTTCAATGCTCTGCACCGTGACCGCGCCGATGACCTCGTCGCCCACGTTGAGGGGCAGCGCCATCTCGGAACGGGTGAAGGGCAGGGCGGGGTTCTTGAAGTGCACCGGTTCCTCGCCCACGTCGAGGGCGATGCGCGCCTTGCCTTGTTCGATGCACGCGCCGATCATCGAATGGCCGCCAATGGCCAGTTTATGCCCCTTGGCGACCATCGAAGCGCCAGCGTCACCGCGACCGGCCCGCAACACGGCCCACTCCCGTCCCCTGTCGACCAGGAAGACGCCGGCGTAGTAGAAGCCGTAAGCGTCGCAGATAATGTCTACCGTCTTGTGCAGCAGTTCATCCAGATCCAGGATTAAGGTCACGTCACGTCCCACCTGAGAGGCGGCTTCCAGCAGTCGGGCCCGCCGTTCGGCCCGCGCCAGTAGTTTCTTGTTTTCGGTGTGCAAGTGCGCGTTGTGAATTGCGACAGCCAGTTGATCGGCCATCGTCTGCAAGACGGTGATATCGTCATCGTTGAAAGCGGCCTCTGTGGTGCTCTGTACCGTGACCGCGCCGATGACCTCGTCGCCCACGATCAGCGGCAACGCCATCTCCGAGCGCGTATCCGGCAGATGTGGATTTTTGAAGTGCACCGGCTCTTCGCCCACGTCCAGGGCGATGAGCGCCTTGCGTTGACCGGTCGCAACGCCGATCATCGAATGACCGTCGACCTTCAGCTTGTGGCCAACTGCGATCATCGCCCGCCCGGCCTTGCCTCGGCCGGAGCGCAGGACCGCCCATTCCTTGGTGTTGTCAATCAAGAAGACGCCGGCATAGTAGAAGCCAAATTCGTCGCAGATGATGTCCACCGTTTGGTCCAGGAGCATCTCCTGATCCAGGATTGACGTGACGCCTCGGCCCACCTTGGCGGCTGCCTGAAGCAATTTAGCGCGTCGTTCTGCTAGGGTCGTAGTATCTTGCTCTGACATTGCTATCTCCTCATTCATTCGTTTTCACTCATTCACTTTCGTCCAGGATGTCGTTCACGATGTCGAGCAGTTCCGCCTCTCGTCCTTTGACGAAATAGGCGCGGGCGCCCCGTTTGACCGCTTCTTTCGCCCGTTCGACCTCGTCGAACGCGGTGAGCACGACGACGGGCAAGTCCTCGTCCAATTCGAGGATTTTGCTCAACAATTTCAGGCCGGCGTTGGCGTCTTCCACGCCCTCGAAATTAGGCATGTTCAAATCCAGTATGGCGATGTTGAAGGGCCCCTCCTCTTCGTCGGTCAGGCCTTCCTCGAACAAGGCCAACCCGCCGCTCACGTCCTCGGCCGTGTCCACATCGAAACCGGCTCGCAGTAACGTCTTCTCCATACTGCGTCGCACCAGGCGCTCGTCGTCTACTAACAGTATTCTGGCGTCGTCTATCATATGTGCTTCCTTTCTAGAATAATTTCTTATCGTTATCGATCTACTGCTCGTGTGTCGGTTCTTCCGCTGCCTTTTCCTGTTCCTCCACTTTCTGAGCTTCCTCTTTCGCCGCCGGCAGGAAGACGCTGAACGTCGTGCCGACGCCGACGTCGCTCTCCACCGTGATCTTCCCGCCCAATTGCCCGATGATCTGTGCACAGGCCGCCAGCCCTAGCCCAGTCCCGCCCCGGTCGCCCTTGGTCGTGTAGAAAGCGACCCAGATCTTGTCCACAATCTCCGGGGGGATGCCGTGCCCGCTGTCGGTCACATCGACGACGACGAAACCGGGCTCGTCGGACAAGCGCCCCCAGATGAACAGACGTTTCTCCTCCACATCGTGCATCGCCTCCATCCCGTTCTTGATCAGGTTGATGAAGACGCGATCGAGTTGGGCGGTGTTGGCCCGCACCGGCGGCAGGTCTTCGCTGAACAGGGTGCGGGCGGTATCGCTGGGAATGCCCATCGACGCGATGGTCTTCTTCAGCAGCGCTGGCAGGTGGACCAATTCTCTCTTATCCTGACGCTTGCGGGCCGGGCCGATGAGGTCTTCCTTGATGTTCAAAATGGCGCGGGCGCTGCCCTCGATGATTTCCAGGTCCTCGAAGATCGATTCCACGGTCAGCATACGCCGCAAGCGTTTCAGGGGGCGTTTGTCTAGCTCGGCGAGCACGTTCTCCAGGAAAGTGCCCCGGCTGGAAATCGCCTCGCCCGCTTCCAACAATAGTTGAGCGTATTTGCTCTCCTGTAATTCGTCGGGCGCTTCTTTGACGATGGCGTTGGATAGCGCCATATAGCGCACGAAATCCTCGGTGATGCGGGAGATGCTGCCTGGGATTGGCGCGGCCTTATTGCCCACCCAGTGGATCGCCTCTCCGGTCGCCGTGGCGATGGCCTCGAAAGTCTTGGCCTGCACCAATTCCTCGTGGGCTTCTTCCAGTTCACTCAACAACTGGGCGTTATTGATCGCCACGGCCAATTGATCGGCCATCGACTGCAAGGCGGTGACGTCGTCGTCGCTAAAGGCCGCCTCCTCGGTGCTCTGCACCGTGAGCGCGCCGATGACCTCGTTGCCCGCCGTCAGGGGCAACGCCATCTCGGAACGGGTGTGCGGCAGGTGGGGGTTCTTGAAGTGGACCGGTTCCTCGCCCACGTCGAGCGCGATGCGCGCCTTGCGTTGGCTGATGCAGGTCCCGATCATCGATAGCCCGCCGATTTTGAGCTTATGTTCGGCGGTGATCATCGCCCGCCCGGCCCTTCCGCGCCCGGCGCGCAACATCGCCCATTCGCCCGCCTTGTCGATCAGGAAGACGCCGGCGTAGTAAAAGCCATACGCCTCGCAGATGACGTCGACCGTCCGGTTGAGCAGGGCGTCCAGGTCCAGGATCGATGTGACGTTCTGCCCTACCTGGGCGGCCGCCGCCAGCAGACGGGCGCGCCGCTCCGCCTGGGCCAGCAATTTCTGATTTTGCAGGTGAAGGCGGGCGTTGTGAATGGCAATCGCCAGTTGGTCGGCCATCGCTTGCAAGGCGGTGACGTCGTCGTCGCTGAAGGCCGCTTCCTCGGTGCTCTGCACGGTCAGCGCGCCGATGACCTCATCCCCCGCCACCAATGGCAGCGCCATCTCGGAGCGTGTGTCCGGCAGGTGGGGATTCTTGAAGTGGACCGGCTCCTCGCCTACGTCGAGCGCGATGCGCGCCTTGCGTTGGGCGGTGGCTGTCCCGATCATCGAATGGCCGTCGACCTTGAGCTGATGTCCGGCGGTGATCATCGCTGCGCCGGCCTCCCCGCGACCGGCGCGCAACACCGCCCATTCGCCCGTCTCGTCGATCAGGAAGACGCCGGCGTAATAGAAACCGAACTCGTCGCAAATCACGTCGACGGTCGTGTTGAGCAGGGCGTCCAGGTCGAGGATTGAGGCGATGCTTCGTCCAACCTTTGCGCCGGCCCCTAACAACCGGAGGTGTCGTTGGGTGTCCTTTAGCAGGTGGACGTTCTGCTCATTCAGTTCCGCGTTTTTCTCCAGCGTCCACGTAAGCTCTCGGACCTTGTCCTCCAGGCGGGCGACCAGCGCTTGTTGGTGCGCCTCCCGGTAGCGCTCGTCCTTCAAGATCTCCCGTTTGCCATCCAGGTAAGCCTGCACCCGCTCTTCAAAAGAGTCGGGGTCGACCGGTTTGGAGAGGTAGCCGTCGCAACCGGCCGCCAGCACCCGTTCGCGAATGTCGTTCGTCACGTCGGCGGTCAGGGCGATGATGGGGATGCGGGGCATCAGCGATTTCAGGCGGGTTGCGACTTCATAGCCGGTCAGGCCGGGCATATGCATATCGAGCAGGACGAGATCGGGCGGTTGTTCTTGCGCGGCTTCGATAGCTTGCAACCCATCCGCCGCCTCGAAGACGTCGTAGCGGTGAGATAGTAAACGCTGAACCAGGACGCGCACTTCTTTCGTATCGTCGACGCAGAGGACTTTAGGGCGCTCGTTTAATTGACTCATGTTAGTTGGCCTTGCTGATTGGCGTTACGCTCCCCGGTTTACAAAACTGCCCAGAAAAGGGCGTTCACACACGCAATTGGGTTTATTATACCTGGTTTTTTTATATTAACAATCGGACTTTTTGGCTTTTTGTCAATTGACAGTGTGCTGATACTCTGCTAAAATAAGCTTTGTGCCCGGTATGGAGCGCGACGATACAGGTGCGTTCCAATCAAAATCTGACAAGCGCCGGGGAAAATCAAGGAGGTGAAACAAAATGGTCGAAAATGAAGTAGCAGGGACACCGATGGGCGCGCCAATGGGCGGCGGAGAGATCACGCAGGACGACAAATTGTGGGCGCTTCTTAGTTATATCTTTGCACCGTTGGTCGGTATCATCGTCTTGCTGTTGGAGGATAAGAAGGATCGGCCCTTCATCAAGTACAACGCGGTGGTATCCATCATTCTGGGGATCTTGGTCATTCTCCTAAGTGGGATATGCGTTGGCCTTCTCGTCTGGATCTACGCCATTTACCTGGGGATCAAGGCCTACCAGGGCGAATGGGTGGAGGTGCCCGTCATTTCCGATTTTGTGAGAAACCAGGGTTGGGCGTAATTCTATGGCGTAATTTTACATCAAAGAAGGGGTTAACGGGTGAAGCTCTTCTTCGCTGTACCGACGTTTTTCTCACCCCGATTCCCTGGTTAGAGCCCGGTTTCTCCCGGTGTTAGCACGGAAAAGCCCTTCCTGTGAGTAGGAAGGGCTTTTCCTTTTCCGCACGTTGTGGTAAGATAACGCCTGTGATAATAAGCTGATCAGAATCGCAAGCCCCTGAGAGCCTGGAAAGATTTATGCCCGGACGCAATAAACATTGGCAAATCGCGCCGCTCGCCCCTCCAAGCCACGTTAGGCAGTTTCCTGACCTGCACCCGGTCACCGTCCAGGTCCTGTACAATCGTGGCATCGTCAAGGCCGCGGACGTAGAGGCCTTTTTGGATGGCGGTTCCGGCGAGCTCAATCCTTTTACGTTGCCTGATATGGCGGCCGCCGTCACCCGCCTGCGGCGCGCGTTGCGCACGGGCGAACCTGTCGCCGTCTACGGCGATTTCGACGCCGATGGCGTCACAGCCACCGCCCTCCTGGTGCAGACGCTGCGGGCCCTGGGCGGCGAAGTGATGGCCTACATTCCGCATCGTCTGAACGAGGGGTACGGCCTGAATAAAAGCGCGCTGAAGCGATTGGCGGATAAGGGCGCCCGCATCATCGTCACGGTCGATTGTGGCGTTCGCTCAGTTCACGAGGTCGCTTACGCCAACGACCTGGGCCTGGACGTGATCGTCACCGATCACCACTCCGCGCCGCAAGGGCTCCCCCCGGCCGTGGCCGTGATCGATCTCAAACGCACCGATTGCGATCCCCAGGTTTCCTTTAACCAGTTGGCCGGCGTGGGTGTGGCCTTCAAACTCGCCCAAGCGCTTTTGCGCAGCCATCGCCAGACGCCGGTGACGCGGGAGGAAGTCCGTCTCGTGGAGGACGACCTCCTGGACCTGGTCGCGCTGGGCACCGTGGCCGATATGTCGCCGCTGCTGGGGGAAAATCGCACACTCGTGAACCGGGGGCTGGCCCGTTTGAACCGGATGGAGCGGCCCGGCGTTGAAGCGCTCTGTCGCCAGGCCGCGATCAAGCCGGGACAAGTGGACGCGACGGCCATCAGCTATACCCTGGCCCCCCGGATCAACGCAGCCGGCCGGATTGGAGACGCCAAGCTGGCCTACCAACTCCTGGAGACCCGCTATCCCGCCGAGGGGCAACGGCTGGCGTCCGAACTGAATCGACTGAACCGGGAACGGCAACAGATCACCCGCGACACTCAGGCGCGGGTGCGAGAGCTCGTGATGCGCGATATGGAGGAGGCCTGCCTGCTCTTCGCCGCCGCGCCGGATTTCCAGGCCGGCATTGTGGGGCTGGTCGCCAGCCGCATCGTTGACGAGTTTTACCGGCCGGCCGTCATCGTCGAGGTGGGGGAAGACTTCAGTCGGGGGTCGGCCCGCTCAATCCCGGAATTTCACATCACGGAAGCGCTCGAACAGTGCACCGATTTGCTGGTGCGTTATGGCGGACACGCGGCCGCCGCCGGATTCACCGTCTCCAACGACCGGTTGGATTCCCTGGAAGCGCGTTTGCAGGCGCTCGCATCCCGGCAATTGACCGATATCGACCTGACGCCTATTCTGAACATTGACGTGGACGTCGCTCTCGACCAAATGTCGTGGGCGCTCAGGGAGGCGCTCGATCGGTTGGAACCGTGCGGTTATGCCAATCCGTCGCCGCTGTTTATGAGCCGCAGCGTCTACGTGAAAAGCCAGCGAGCGGTTGGTAAAAACGGGCGGCATCTCAAATTGGAGCTCTACGATGGCCGTACCAGATGGGACGCTATCGGTTTCCGGCAGGGAGAGTGGGTCGGCAAGCTGCCCGATCGAGTGGATATAGCCTATCACCTGGAAGTCAATGAATGGAACGAGAGAAGAAGTTTGCAGTTGAATGTCCAAGATATCCAGCCGGCTGGCTGTGACGAGAATCTTATGGCGGGATGATGGGATGAAGGTACTGGTAACCGGCGTCGCCGGCTTTATAGGCAGCCACGTGGCGGAGGCCCTTCTCGCCCGCGGCGACATCGTCGCTGGGGTCGATAATTTCGATAACTATTATGACCCGGCGTGGAAGCGATCCAACGTCGCGCAGTTGATGGATTCCCCGCGCTTCACCTTGCACGAAGCCGACATTCGCAACACCGACGGGATGACGCGCATTTGCCAACGGGGCGCGTTTGACGCCATCATCCATCTGGCGGCGATGGTCGGCGACCATCATTCCATCGACCGCGGCCCCCTCTACGCTGACGTCAACGTCCACGGCACCGTTAATCTGCTGGAAGCGGCGCACAAGACCGGCATTCCCCATTTCGTCTTCGCCTCGACCTCGTCTGTGTATGGGCAGACGGGCTTGATTCCCTTTCGCGAGGATGACCCGCTGGGCCATCCATTGACGCCCCACGCCGCCACCAAGATCGCTGGCGAGGTGATGGGCCACGCCTACCATAATCTGTTCGGCATATCCTTTATCGCGTTGCGCATCTTCTCCACCTATGGCCCACGCTGCCGCCCCGACATTAGGCCTTATCACATCGTCGATTGCGTCGTCCACGGGCGCAAATTCGATCTCTACGAGGGGGGTGAAGTGTATCGCGACTGGACCTATATCGACGACGTCGTCGCCGGTATCCTGAAGGCCCTGGATAACCCGATGGGCTATCAGGCGATCAATATCGGGCGCGGCGAGCCGGTTCGCCTGGCCCACTTCGTCCAATTGGTGGAAAAATTGGTGGGCAAGACGGCGCTGACCAACATCGCTCCCGCGCTTGTCAGCGATTCACCCATCACCTACGCCGACATCGCCAAGGCCCGCGATCTGTTGCGCTTCCAGGCCGCTATCTCGGTCGATGAGGGCATGCCGCGTTTCTGGGCCTGGTATCAATCAAAGGTGCTCGTATGACAGTTAATCAAAATGTCCGTCTATCGTTATGGTCGAAAATCAGCACATTGCTTCTCCTGGTTTGCCTTTTGACGCCGGGCCAGGCCATCGCCCAGTCCCCGCCGGACCCCCGCTTCGGCGCTGTCGAGGCTTTCCGCGATCCCGTGTCCGCGGCTGAAGCTGGCGTTGGATGGGATCGCATCCTTTTCTACTGGTCTGAGCTTCAACCCCATGGGCCGGATGAGTGGAACGGTTACCACGTCCCGGATGAGTGGTTAAGTCATGCTGCGGCCGCCGGTCGAGAGGTGGTCGCCGTGCTCAAGCATACGCCGGAATGGGCGACCGACGGCCTGCCCGGATGCGGCGCGCCCCGTGGGCTGGATCTGCCCATCGACGACCCCAACAACCTCTGGGCCGCCTTTGTCCGTCGGACGGTGGAGATGTACCGCGGGCGAATCGACCGGTGGATTATCTGGAATGAACCGGACATCCCCATCGGGACGTTCGGTTGCGAGTGGTGCGGTACGATGGAGGAATATTACCGGTTGCTTAAAGTTTCCTACCTGAGCGCCCGCCAGGTCAATCCAGAGGCAAAAATTCATCTGGCGGCTTCGACGACGTGGCATAACCCGACTTATCTACGGGATTTTCTGGCGATGGCGACGCAGGACCCGGAGGGCGCCGAACACGGTTATTTCTTCGATGCGGTCTCTTTGCACATCTACTTCCGCACCGAGACGATACCGGAGATCCTGGGCGCGACGCATCGCACGTTGGCGGCCTATCATATCCAGAAGCCGATATGGCTTAACGAGACGAACGCGCCGTCCAACGCCGATCCGCCCTATTGGGAATTGCCAGGGGCGAATTTCGACATTACCCCGGAGGAACAAGCGAGTTATCTCCTGCAGGCGTTCGCGCTGGCCCTCAGCGCCGGGGCGGAACGCATCGCGGTCTACAAGTGGGTGGATAACGAACCGCAGCCGGGCGTCGAGCCCTTTGGGCTGATCCGCACCGATTTCAGCCGTCGCCCGGCCTACGAGGCCTACCGGCTGATTACGACCCATTACGCGGGCGCCTTCTCGGCCCGGCGGGAGCGCCACGCCGCCTACAACGTCGTCACGCTGGACCGGGGCGCGCTCACCACCCGGGTGCTCTGGGCCCATTCGGAGGCGGACGCGCACGTCACGCTGCCCGCCCTGTCCGCCCAGGCTTTGCTCGTCGAGCAGACCGGGGCCGAACAGACCATCGCGCCGGAGAACGGCCAATATACGCTCACGCTCCCCCGCGCTCGCTGCGCCGATAAGCGGGGCTGCATCATCGGCGGGCCGACCTATCTGCTGGTCGAAAATACCGACAACCCGCCGCCGGTCGAGGCGGCGGAACCGACCGCGCTGTCTCCCACCCCGTCTCTCACAATGACGGTTCAGTCGCCCGTCTCTCCGACTACGACGCTCACACCGACGCTCACACCGACCCTGACGCCGCTTCCCACCGATACGCCCACGCCGGAACCGACCGCCACGCCGACGCCGACGCCGACGTTGACGTTTACCCCGTCGCCTACTCCGACTCCGACTCCGACGCCTACTCACACACCGCCTCCCCCCACACCTACTCCTACGCCCGTCCCCTCTATTACAGCGACAGCGCCTCCCCCCACGCCGAACCCGGCCGCCTCCACTCCGTTCCCTATCATCCTGCTTTCTGGCCTGGGCCTGGTGATGCTTTTCGCCGCCATCGTGGGCGTCTCGTTTCGTTATCGCGCGTGAGGATGTTGTTGATGGTGTCTTAAATAATTGCTCTAGCCACCGTCCCGGGGGCGCTAATCGGCCCGAGGGCGGGCCTCTAAGCGAATTTTTTGGTTCTCTGGGATTTCGCATGGCGAGACCCTAAAGGTTTTGCTCAAGGCCGCGCAAACAACGTTTTTGCCTTAAACAATGACCTTTTTCCATCAAAACCAGCGCAAAAACCTTTAGGGTCTATGA
>DAOTUC010000029.1:0-40002 GCA_034437315.1 Anaerolineae bacterium | reverse complement strand
TGAGCACGCCTTCCACCTCGGTCCAGCGGCGGGAGAGCGCGCCGTGGTAGACGCCGGGCACGTCGCCGGGCGGCGTCTTCTCCGATACGTTCACATCTGGCATATCCAATTGCAACAGATATGATTTGACCTCGGTTTCCTGGGCGGACGGCGCGGTCCTCGCCGCCGGTTCGCCGATCGCTTCAATCTGAGGCACAGGCGCTGCCGAGACCGGCGCGACCATGCTCAGGATCAAGAGCACAACAAATGTGCTCCACAGTTTACTGCCTTTCATTGTTTCAACCTCCTAGGTTTACTTAGATCGAGCAATTTGCCTGTATATCACGTTGTTTGTAGATCAAGGTTCTTTATTCTACCACGCCACCTCCTTTCTCGTGTATTGATTCTTCGCCACGTCGCCACGTGACGAGGCGCTAGAACGCGGCGAACTGCGATCCATCCTCCTGTTCTTCAAACTGCTTGTCTATCACCTCCTTCTTAAATCGCCACGTTCGCCCCATCTTGGCGGCCGGGAGATGCCCTGTGCGCGCCAAACGGTATACGGTCGCGATGTCCAAGCGCAGATATTGTGCAACTTCCTGGGCCGTCATCACCTGATCATTCGACAGATCCATTTTAACGTCTCCCTTTCCTGTCATCTGATACCCCTTGCTATTCCTGTACACTGAGCGATAATTTAGTCAAAGCCTCCGGATTAGGGCTTTTGGGGCTCCTTTTGGGGCTCTTTATATGCAAAACCCACCACTTAACTATTATACCACAAAAAACGCGCTCTGACATTGCAATTGTATTGCAATTTGGCTTTATCAATTGTCTTGCGTTGATTTTAACGCTAAAATGTTTGCAAAACGGCCTGCGCCGAACGGATAGGCTGGTCTGCTTGCTCTGTTTCTCTTTCCCCGGCAACGGTTGCCCTATTTGATAAAGGAGGGTAAAATAACACTTCAACATATAAAAGTTTTTCACTTGAGAATTCGGAAGTCTCAAAAAGTGAATTGCGCAGTGGATTCTGATGCTAATAGTCAATCGACTTTGTCGCTGAACTTGGCTGAAGACTTCCGAATTCTAGTAACGATCTACTGGAAAACTCCAGTATAGCATACCTTACACAAGTTATTGGAGAAGGTAAAAGCTGTGTCTCAGAATACTAATTCTCACACCGCTGCCCCCAAGGGCAAAGTCTGGGCGGCGGGTGTACGTTTTCAACCGACGGGCAAAGTCTATCACTTCGATGCCAGCGATCACCTTGATCTACAGGCCGGCGATTTCGTGTTGGTCGAGACGGTGCGGGGCCAACAGCTGGGTGAGGTGGTCGGACTGGCGCTGTTGGATGAGTCGGATCAGCATCTTAAGCCGGTCCAGCGGCGGGCTACTGGCCGCGAACTGGCGTTGCGTCAGCAATTGCAGGAAAAAGAAGAGAGCGTGTTGGAAATCGCGCGCCAAATTGCAGCCGAACAAGGCCTGCCCATCAAGTTAATCATCGCCGAGTACACCTTCGACGTCCAACGATTGACCATACTGTATGTCAGCGAGGACAAGAACCCGCACCTGGGGCCGTTGGTCCAGCAACTCCAAGAAACGCTGAACGTCCAGATTGACCTTCGACGGGTCGGCCCTCGCGATCAAGCGAAGCTGATGAAGGGCTACGGCGCATGCGGCGAGTTGCGTTGTTGCAATCGTTTCCTCGCCGATTTTCGACCCGTCTCGATCCGGATGGCGAAGGCTCAGGGCATCTCGTTGAATCCGGCGGACATTACGGGGATATGCGGTCGTCTCCGCTGTTGCCTGACGTACGAGCACGAGCTGTACAAAGAGGCAATCAAGAAAATGCCCCGGCGCAAAAAACGGGTGCGGACGCCGTATGGCGAGGGCAAAGTCATCGACCTATTGCCGCTGAAAGACGTCGTTGTCGTGCGCATTGAGGACCGGCGTGTCGAAGTACCGGTCGAAGAAGTTGAGGTCATCTCGAAGTAGGACCGCTGGCGCGCGATATCTTGAAAAGACCGCGAGTGGTTTCACCAGATGAACGGTGGAAAAGAAGGAGACTATGTCCCCGTCACACGATTTTAAAACAGAGGCCGAAGCGTTACAGACCCAACTCGTCGCTTGGCGGCGGGACTTTCACCGACATCCGGAGTTGGGTTTTGAGGAGCATCGCTCGGCCGGCGTCATCGCCCAGACGCTGGACCGGTTAGGATACCAGGTGCAGACCGGCGTCGCGACCACGGGTGTCGTTGGGCTGCTGGAGGGGCCGCGGCCGGGACCGGTCATCGCTGTCCGTTTCGATATGGACGCTTTGCCTATCACCGAGGAGAACGAGATCGCGTACGCCTCTCAAGAGCCGGGCGTCATGCACGCCTGTGGACACGACGCCCACATGGCGATTGGGTTGGGTTTAGCCACGCTGATGGCGCGCCGACGGGATGGGATCGCTGGCGCGCTCAAACTGATCTTCCAACCCGGCGAAGAGGGAATGAACGGGGCCGAGGTGATGGTGAAAGAGGGCGTGATGGAGGACCCGCAGCCCGACGTTTTTCTCGCCGCGCATGTGTGGAGCGATAGCCCCGTGGGAACAGTCAACGTCTCCCCCGGCCCGGTCATGGCGGCCGCCGAGCGGTGGACGTGCACGGTCATCGGCAAAGGCGGGCACGGCGCGTTGCCCCATCAGACGATCGACCCCATCGTTGCCGCCGCCCAAATCATCGGCGCGTTGCAGACCATCGTCAGCCGCAACGTCGGCCCGCAGGAGACCGCCGTCGTCACCGTCGGATCGATCCACGGCGGAGACGCTTTCAACATCATTCCCGCCCAGCTCGCGATGAGCGGCACCATCCGCACCTACAACCCCGCCGTGCGGGAGATGGTCATCCGGCGCGTGCGCGAAATCGTCGAGTGCACTGCGTCCGCGTGCGGCGCCGAAGTCAACCTGGACATCGTAAAACTGACGCCGGCGGTCATCAACGACGCCGAAATCGCCCAGGTCGTCCATTCGGCCGCCGAGCAAGTCGTTGGCGCGGACCGCGTCTTATCCGGCGAGCGAACGATGGGCAGTGAGGACGCGGCCTATTTTCTGGAGCATGCGCCGGGTTGTTACGTCTTCCTGGGAGCAAACCCTCCCGGTCAGGATCCGATCCCCCACCACAATTCCCGTTTCGACATCGACGAGGCGGTTCTTTCGATCGGGATAGCGGTCCTGGCCCAAACGCTGGCCTATTACCTGCTCCGAACGTAGGTCTGTCAATCGGTGGCCGGGCAAGCCGGTAAGCGCTAAATCAACTTGCGCTCGCCAACCCTCGCAAGGTTTTCACGGAGCTAGGACGACTGGGCGACTTTGTCCCAATCGGCCAGAAAACGCGCCAACCCGACGTCGGTGAACGGGCTGCGGATCATCTTCTGTAGCACCCCAAAGGGCATGGTGATGATATCGGCCCCTGAAAGCAGGGCGTCCAGCACGTGTTCCGGGTGACGGATGCTGGCCGCCAGCACCTGACAGTCGAAACCGTAGGTATCAAAGATAGCCCGTGTCTGCCGCACCACATCCATCCCATCAAACCCGGCGTCATCCATCCGCCCGACGAAGACGGAAGCGTAGCTCGCCCCGGCCCTGGCAGCCAGATAAGCCTGGTTGGCCGAGAAAATCAGCGTCGCGTTGATCCGTCCGTTGGGCCAGGCGGAAATTTCCCTCATCGCCTTCAATCCCTCAATTGTAGTGGGTATTTTAACGAAGACGTGTTCCGACCATGTGAGGATGTCCCGCGCCTCTTCGACCATTCCGGTCGCGTCCGTGCTGACGACCTCGGCGCTCACGGGTCCTTGCACCACGTCCACGATTTTGAGCGTGTTTGCCTTGAGATCAGCGGTTCCGGCGCGCATCATCAGGGTTGGATTGGTGGTCACGCCGTCCAGAACGCCCCAACTTGCCGCCTCGCGAATTTCCTCCACCTTTGCCGTATCTAAAAATATCTGCGCCATGTTTGTCCTTTCATTTTGATGTCCGATTTGACCTTGCTTATTTAAAATGTATTGCGCCTAATGCACATTCAAATACCTGTTTCTCTCCCCCGGCGCATCCCGCGCCAGTTCGTACAGCGCCGCCGCCAATCCCATCACCGCCCAGGGGATGAAGGCCAGTTTGATTCGTCCCCAGACCGCCGCGTCGATCAACCCATGCACCCCCATGCCTGCCAGCGCGGCGATGCACCCGGCGCACAGTCCGGACAATCCTCCCGCCTCCCGCCGCCGAAAACCCCGGTAGGCCGCGAAGAGGCAGTAAAACGTCAATCCGAAGATCGCCAGGTAGGCCGCCAGCCCCGGCAATCCCAGGTCTACCGCTGTTTGCAGGAAGAGGTTGTGGGCGTGGGGCACGGTCCCGGCTGGATTCATAAACAGCGGATACAGGATTGCTACTACTTGCTCGAAGGTTCCCAGACCCGACCCGGTGAAGGGAAAATCTTGGATCGCGTACAGCGCCCGCGACCAGATCTCGATACGTCCGTCCAGCCCGCTGGTGACGTCGCCGGCCGTCAATTGGTCGGCGACCACGCCCCAGCCGAGCAGACTGCCGCCTACCAGCGCCGCGATCACCACCAGCGGCGCGACGACGGCCGCCGCCCGCGGCCAACGCAACGCCAGCCACACCAGACCGCTGACGGCCGCCGCCGCGTACGCCCCGCGCGATTGGGTCAACGCCAGGGTGAACAAGAGCAGGAGGGTGACCAAGAGGGAGGTCAAGCGCAAAGCGTAAGATGTGAGGCGCGACAGTAGAGAGGCGGCGGCTGAGTGTGGAAATTGCAAGCCTGCCAGGGCGAGCGGCCAGAGAAGAACCAGCCCGCCGGCCATGACGTTGGCGTTGATCGTCTCCGGCAAACGGTCCGCCAGGCGGGCCGCTAAGTGGGTGTAAATGCCTGGCAGCGAGAAGAGCTTGGGAGCAGTGATGCGCATACCCAGCGGGGTCAACGCTGCCAGCGTCATACCGATCCCCATCAGTCCGGCCCACACCCACCAGGCCCGCCCGGGTGTCCGCGTCCAGTGGAGCGCCGCGCTAAAGGCCGTCAGCCCCGCCAGCAAATAGGCCAGTGTCTCGTTGGTGACCGCCGGGACGGCTGAGGCCCACACTGCCACGAGGACGGACAGTAGCAGTATAAGCAAGGCCAGGTTGATCGGCGCGGCGCGGAATGGCTTACCCCACGCTGCCCAGCGGATCAGCCAGACGCCCGACAGCGCCAGCAACAGGGCGCCGGTCATGGCCGCGAGGCGAGTGGGGAACAACAGGAGCAGGACCGCCAGCGGCGCAAGGATAATCTCGGCGTCGGTGAGCCGGATGAGGCGGGATGTTAATTGATTGTCCATCTGTACCACCTACCACTCGAAATGCTGCGCGACGATGATGTCCCGCGCCTGGACGTTGACCGGCGCCCCAGGGCGGGCGTAGTTCCTTCTTCTGGATATTCCGCTTTGATCGCCTCCGCTTTCGCCGCCAGTCGTTCGTTCAAAGACCACGATTTTTCCAGAACTTCCCCGGCGGCGCTCGTCAAACAGCGGTCACTTCCTACATCCCCCCCCGCCCCTTGTTTATCTCATCTCTCATTATACCCCACCTTAGCCCCTAAATCAAAGAGTCGACCTTGCGATCCTCCCTTTCCTTTCCTTTCTCCTTTCTTTTCTTTGCTTATCCGCCGGGTTGTGATACAATTCACTTGTCATAACCTCGCCAGTTTTGGACGAGCGAGTGCTCTTTGGGGCGACCAGTCGGGGGTGGCAGGTGTGAGTGGGCAATAAAGGGATGGGGTGTGAGATGGAAAATCAAAAACTGACACAATTGATTCGCCAGGAACTGCCCGGGATTTTGCGGCGCGACCTTGAGATGCGCGAGTGGTTTCTGACCCTGACGCGGGACCGGTACGCGGATAAAGAGGAGACTGAAAGCCGCTTCGACCGTGTGCTGGACGAGTTGCGCCGCGATCGGGAGGAAAACGCTCGCAAGTGGGAGGAAAATCAGCAGGAACTCCGCGCGATGCGGGAGGAGCAGAACCGCAAGTGGGAGGAGCAGAACCGCAAGTGGGAGGAAAACGCCGCGCGTCTTGATCGGATGTTGGATGCAATAGAGGCGCAGGCCAAGGAACACCGGCAAAGTATCGGCGCAATAGGAGCGCGTTGGGGGGTATATACGGAGGCGTCGTTCCGTAATGCCCTACGCGGTATTTTACAGGATTCTTTTGGCGTCGAGGTTCTCAATGTCACCGAATGGGATGATACAGGGGCTGTTTTTGGACGCCCTGATCAGATCGAATTGGATATTTTGATAACCAATGGAATTGTGATTGCCTGTGAGATTAAATCCGCGATGAGCAAAGCGGATATATATACGTTCGAGCGCAAGGTGAATTTTTACGAAAAATTACATCAGCGTCCGGTCTCCCGCCGCATTGTGATTTCGCCAATGATTCACGAGCACGCGCGGGAGGCGGCGCAAAAACTCGGCATTGAAGTATATAGTTATGCGGAGGAGATCGATCCCACCGTTTTAGACGGCGTTTAGGTGGTTTGGACTTTGGACAAAGCCTGATGTCTCGGACAACGTCAAGGTGAACGTACACTTTCAAAATGAGAAAATTAGACCCCGTCGCTCTCCCGGCTGGATGGAAAGTAAATGCCGGGAGCGATTTCCACGCAACCCATCTTCTTGAACAGGGCCAACACCTCGTTGGCTGACAAATCTTTTGATTGATGAGGTGACCGGCGCTTGGATCTCAAATTGACCAACGTTTCGCGTCGAAAATATGCCATTTCGCCCCAGATTTCAAGCGCTGGTCACCTTGCTCATCGTTTTGTCAATCGATCAGATCCAACGCAGAAAATTTGATGCAGAAACTTCGGATCGCCATGTTGAGTGTGCATACCTGCCCCCTGGCTACCCTGGGGGGAAAGTCGACCGGTGGGATGAACGTCTACGTGCGCGATCTATCCCGCGAGCTGGCCCGCCGGGGACATCGGGTGGATGTGTTCACCCGCTCCCAGAATCCCAAGCTCCCGCGCATCGACGAGAGTCTGGAGCGCGGCGCGCGGATCATTCACACGCCCGCCGGCCCCGAAGCGCCGTATAGCAAGCACCGGGTTTACGAGCATCTGCCCGAGTTCGTGGCCGGCGTGTTGGAGCAGGCCAGGGCTGATGATATTCGATACGACGTGATCCATAGCCACTACTGGCTCTCCGGCGTCGTGGCCCGCGAGCTGCAGCAAGATTGGGGAGCGCCCATCGTGCACATGTTCCACACATTGGGCCGGATGAAGAACGCCGTCGCGCAGCGCGCCGAGGAGCAGGAACCGTCACGCCGGATCCATTGTGAAGGCCAGATCGTCCATTTTACAGACGCGCTGATCGCCGCCACGCCTGTCGAGGAGCGGCAGTTGATCGACCTGTACGCCGCCGATTTGCGCCATATTCACGTCATCTCCCCCGGCGTCGATCTGGAACAATTCTACCCGATTCCCCAGGCCCACGCAAAAGCGCGTATCCGGGTCTGCCCAGAGCGTTACATGATCCTCTTCGTCGGGCGGATTGAACCTCTGAAAGGGATCGACAATCTATTGCGGGCGATTGCCCTGGTCGTGGAGCGACGTCCGGAACTGAGGGCCGGCCTATGCGTGCCCATCGTCGGTGGAGACCCGGATCGCGTGTGCCTGGATGACGAGATGGTCCGTTTGCAAGACCTGCGGGAGGAACTGGGCATTGAAGACGTCGTCACGTTCCTGGGGGCGAAGGGACAGGATATGCTCCAATATTATTACTCGGCGGCCGAGATGGTCGTCATGCCCTCTGATTATGAAAGTTTTGGCATGGTGGCGCTGGAGGCGATGGCGTGCGGGACGCCGGTCATCGCCTCGGACGTGGGTGGACTTTCCCACCTGGTGCGCCATCAACGCACAGGATACCGGGTGCCCGCCCGCGACCCGGAAGCGCTGGCGGACAAAATCACCCGCCTTTTGACCCACGAAGGCCTGCGGCGGCGCATCGGTCAGCGGGCTGCCTGTTGGGCCGCATCCTACGCCTGGCCCAAGATCGCCGACCGTATCGAAGCGGTGTATCAATCGCTGCTAATCGTTTGATCACGTAAGGAGACTATCAAAAAATTCACTCAGAGGGCCGTCCTTGGGCCGATTAGCGCCCTCGGGACGGCGGCTAGAGCAATTATTTAAGACGCTCTAAGCGGTCAAACGATTAGGTTGCTCCAAGAGCTTTTTCTCCACGCGGAGTGTTAAACGCCCCACTCCCGTTTGCTGCTCCTTATAATACTCTTCCACAATCTCACAACTGGCCATCTGATCGTTTATCAACCTCCCACAGGTTCGCTGTCGGAATAGGCTGAAAATCGCTTCGGAATGCGCAAATCGCGCCCGTCGGCGTGCGGTGCAAGCCTGAACGGCTCGGGTAACTGGATCGACTTTAAAAACAGGTTCTAATATAATCGTTATTGCGATGTTGTAACTAATCTGTAACGAAGGTGAATTGTCACGAACACCCTAATTTGCTATAATGGCATCAAAGACGACTTGGCGGTGTTATGTTTGCGAGTGCCCAAATGAATGAGGGGGAAAACGTTATGAGCGAAGCTCGAATCCTTTACATTGAGGACGAACCGGGAAATCGGTTATTGGTGAGGCGCATCCTGGAAGCGGAGGGGTTTAGCGTCGATGAAGCGTCGGATGGCGTCGCCGGTCTGGAAATGGCCGCCAGTATGTGCGAGGAGTTGGATCTCATCCTCTTAGACATCAACCTACCGGAGATTGATGGATATGAGTTGGCGAAGCGCTTTCGCGACACGCCGGGTTTGCAGGATATTCCTATCCTGGCTGTCACAGCCAACGTGATGCATGGCGACCGAAAGCGTACGTTAGACGCCGGTTGTGATGGATATATTCAAAAACCCATTGACGTCGATCAACTTCCCTATCAGGTCAGAACCGCGCTGAAGAAGGGGTGTGTTTAAGGGGGCGCTATGAGTGTACAGCCAAAAGATGCCACGATCTTAGTCGTCGAGGACAATGTCCAAAACTTTGTGCTTATCACACGCCTTCTCGCTTTCCTGGGCGTGAAAAAATGTGAGTGGAAGGCCTCGGGATGGCAGGTGCTGGAATTCGCCGAAACGCTGCCCAGCATCGACCTGATCCTGATGGATATCTTCCTCCCAGAAGAGGATGGTTATCAAGTGCACGAGAAATTACGCGCCCACCCACGTTTCAAGGATACGCTCATCGTTGCTGTCACTGCTGATGTTTCTAAAGAGAATATGGATCAAGCGCGACGAACCGGTTTCGATGGGTTCATTGGGAAACCCATTGACCCCGATCGTTTTCCCAAACAAATCCGCAGTATTCTTCAAGGAGAGGCTGTCTGGGAACTAGATTAATCAAGTATGAGAGGGTTGAGGGATAGAGATCGCTATGTCATCGCCAGGTTTGACAAAACAATCCCGTATTCCCACGATGGGGATGCGCGGCGGATTGGGCAGAACGCTGCTGACCGCTTTTCTCATCCTGGCTATCGTACCCCTGAGCACGATCACGTGGTACGCCACGCAGCGCGAGCGGAATGACATCCAACGTGAGGTCACCGCTAAGTTATCGTCGGTAGCTGAAATGATGGAAATTCAAATTCACCAGTGGATCGAATATCAAACGGAATACCTGGCGCTGTTGTCTGCGTTGCCCTCGACGCGCGCGAGTGTGTCCGTTTTGTTTGACGTCGAAGCTGACGCTCAACCCCCCGCGTCAGTTCGAGGCGCTCAAGAGGCGTTGGAGACGCAAATGCAGATTTTGATGGCTCAGAATTCGGCATTTCAACGCCTGGCTATAGCGGACGCACAGGGGCGCGAACGTCTCTCCATCGGCGCCGAACCGGCCGACTCTGTTCCCCCTGTGGCTCTCAATTGCCCTTATTCGACCGGCGATACGCTAGCTCACCGCCCCGGCCTGGTCGTCAGCCGCGAGATCGACGCTTCAGAATCTGGCGCGCATTTGATCGCTTGGATCGACCCTTGCGCGCTGGTGACGGAGATGGAAACCGCAAGCGGTCTGGGGAAAACGGGCGAAATCTACCTGGTGGACGATCAGCGGATGGTTTTATCCCAAGGACAAATCGTCGACAGCCCCGGCGTTGAAGCCGCGCTTTCCGCCGAGCGCGACACCGTCGAAGGCCTCTACGAGAACTACGCCGGTGTGCCCGTGATCGGCGTTTACCGGTGGATGCCGGATTTGAAATTGGTCCTCGTCGCCGAGCAGACTCAGGAAGAGGCTTTCGCTTCCAACGACAACGTCATCGCCGCCGTCGTTGGCGCGACCCTCGGCGTCGCATTATTTACCGCCGTCATCGCCGCCGTGGTGACCCGACAAATCACGCGCCCCATCGTCCAACTGACCGAGACGGCGCTCTCTATCGCCGAGGGGGATATGGAACAGCGGGTGCCGGTCGCCTCGCGGGACGAAATCGGCATTTTGGCCTACGTGTTCAATCGTATGGCGTCGGAATTGAAGGCCCTGTACGACGATCTGGAGGATAAAGTGGCGCAACGCACTGCGCTGTTGCAAAAAGCCAATTACCAGATTCAACAGCGGGCCATTCAGCTTGCCGCCACCCTGGAAGTCAGTCAAGCCGCCACGTCGATCCTGGATTCAGACCAGTTGCTGGAAGAGGTCGTCGACCTGCTCCACGATAGTTTCTTCGCCTACGTCTACGTCGGCATCTATCTATTTGAAGTGGGCGAGGGGGAAAACGGCGTCGAAGATAGCGCGTGGGTGAGATTGAAAGCCTCCAGCGGCGGCCGGCGGGAGATGAACCAGACCAAAGCCCAGCCGGCGCCCCTCGACGGTGAGCCGCCTCCCAGCGTCAGAGCGGTCGGGCGGGCGGCGACGAGCGGAGAGCCCTACATCGAAAAATGGAGCGCGGAGGAGGCGGAGCGGGTATTTCATTCCCCCTACGTCCGGTCGGAAGCGGCTATCCCGCTCAAGATGGGCGAGCAGATCATCGGCGTGCTCAACATCCTGAGCACAGAAGAGCAGGATTTCGATTCTGACGATGTCTCCGTCCTGAAGAACGTCGCCAACCAGATCACCACCGCCCTGGAAAACGCCCGCACCTACGCGATGGAGCGGGAGGCGGCCAAGCGGTTGCGGGAATTGGATCGCTCCAAGCGCCGCTTCCTGGTCAATATGTCCCACGAGCTCCGCACGCCGCTTACCAACATCATCGGCTTTTCCCGGTTGATGCTGAAAGAGATTGATGGAGAGCTGACCTCCCAACAACGGGACGATTTACAGATCATCTATCACAATGGGCAACATCTGCTGGGGCTGATCAACGACCTGCTGGACATTTCTCACATAGAGGCCGGGATGATGGCCCTGGAATTCCGCGCCGTCAATTTGAACGACCTCATTCAAAGCGTGATGGCGACCGCCAACGCGCTCGTGCGCGGGCGGGAGATTGAACTCAAACAACAGATCGCCGCCGCCTTACCTACCATTCAGGCCGACGCTGCGCGCATTCGCCAGGTGCTCCTGCGGCTCGTGACCAACGCCGCCAAATTCACGCAAGAGGGGTCGATCACCGTCCAATCGCGGGTCGAAAATGGGCGTGTGCTCGTCAGCGTCCGTGACACTGGCGTGGGAATCGCGCCCGAAGATCACGACCGGGTATTCCGCCGATTTGAGCAAGGCAGCCTGCAAAACGGCGGTCGGCCTAACGGCGCCGGGTTGAGTTTGGCGCTGAGCAAAGAATTCGTGGAAATGCACGGTGGGCAAATCTGGTTCGAGAGCGAGTTAGGACAGGGTACCACGTTTAACTTCACCCTTCCCGTTTCCCCACCCGTTTCTGAAGATGATAGCGCGGCCTCGGGCAAGGATCAAGCGACTTATGAAAATGGTGAAAACGGTGAAAACGATGAAAGCTAATAGACACGCATCCGATCAACATGCACGGATCACCATCGGCCTTCTCATTCAAGAAATCGGCGAAGGACGTCAATCCGCCATCCTGGACGGCGTCGCCAACGCCGCCCAGATGCGCGACGTCAATCTCATCTGCTATCCCGGCGGGTTGTTGTCCCCGTCTGGCGCTGATGAGAGAGAGAAGAGGGGCGAGGGGGGCAACCTCCGAAATGCCATCTACGACCTGGCCGACATCGAACGGATCGATGGCTTGCTGATCAGCGGCCTGTGGGGGGACGAAATAATCCCGGAGGCGTTCGAGCGCTTTTACCGGCGCTTTCTCCCGTTGCCCCTGGTCAGCATCGCGCTGGCAGTCGAGGGCATGCCCGGCGTCGTGATCGATAATTACGGCGGCATGCGCAAGGCTGTCGCTCACCTGACCCAGGATCACGGCTACCGGCGCATCGCCTTCATCCGGGGACCTGAGGGAAACGAGGATGCGAAACAGCGTTATAACGCCTACGCCGATATTCTGACCGAATACGGCATGCCGGTCGACCCTCAACTGGTGGTTTCGGGCGATTATCATCACGCGTCGGGGCGGGAGGCGGTCCGCGTCTTACTCGATGAGCGGGGCGCCAATTTCGACGCGCTCGTCGCCGCCAACGACAATATGGCGGTGGGCGCGATAGAGGCGCTCCAGGAACGAGGCATACAGACGCCCTACGACGTCGCCGTCATTGGATTCGACGACACAGAAGAAGGTCGAGCCATCAACCCGCCCCTGACCACGGTCCAACAACCGGTCCGCGAATTGGGCAAACGGGCGACCCATACGTTGTTGGCCCTCATCTCTGGCGCCAATGCGCCGGAGCAGATCGTCGTGCCCACCCGGCTGATCGTGCGCCAATCCTGTAGTTGCCTATCGTCGGCGACGATTCAGGCCGCCGTCCAATCTCCAGAGGTTCCAAGCGCGGAATCTGATGAGACCCAATCAAATGAAACGCGATCTTATGAAACGCTTGATCAGGCGCTGGAGCGCCAGCGGGAGAATCTCCTCTTTGAGATGGTCCAGGCGATGGACGACGGTCGCTCATCATCGTCCGCCACGGCCCAGGTCGAGCAGTTGCTCGACGCCTTCATCGAAGAAGTCGTGGAGGGACGACCCGACACTTTCCTCTCCCAGCTCAATCAGGTGTTGCGCGAGGGTATGGCCCAGGGAGAGGATGTCTCCCTCTGGCAGAACAGCCTTTCGGAACTGCGCCGGTATGTCCGTCCATACCTTGACGATTGTGAGCGGGGGAACCTTACCCAGGTCGAAAACCTTTGGCAGCAGGCGCGGATTGTGATCGGCGAAGCGGTCTGTCGAGATATGCTCAAGAGGAGACTGGAAGAGAATCAGCGGGATGAGACGTTAAATCAGGTCACCCAAAGATTGATCGCCGCTTTTGACGTTGATTCTCTGAGCGATTGCCTCACCCACGGCTTGCCAGAGCTGGGCGTTCCGGGATTCTATCTCTCGCTCTACGAAGGGGCGCGGCGCTCCACCGAGACATCGAAGCTCATTTTGGGATATGACGATCAGGGGGCTATCGAATCGGAAAGCGACGCCACATTCCCGTCCCATCATCTGATCCCTCAATACCTGGTCTCGACGCGCGGGCTCTTGCAAGAGCGCCACACGTTGATCGTCGAGCCGCTCGATTTCGAGGAACCGTTGGGCTTCGCCGTTTTCGAGGTCGGGCCGCGAGATTGGCGAATTTATGAGATCTTGCGCCGCTACCTGAGCAGCGCGTTGCGGGCCAACCTGCTCGTGCAAGAGGTGAGGGATCGCACCCGCTCGTTACAGGAGGCCAATTACGCCCTTCAGCGCCGGGCCATCCAGCTTGAGGCCAGCGCGGAAGTCGCTCAGGCCATCACGTCCATCTTCGACGTCAGCGCCTTGCTGCGCAAAGCGGTCAACTTGATTCGCGACCGTTTCGGCTTCTATCACGCCGGTATTTTCCTCCTGGATAAATCCGGGCAGTGGGCCATTTTGAGGGAAGCCACCGGTAAGGCCGGCGCTCAGATGAAGAGCCAGAACCATCGCCTGGCTGTAGCCGAAACCAGTATGGTCGGCTGGACCGCGTTGCATCACGAGCCCCGCATCGCCCTCTACGCGGAAGAGGACGTCGTCCGATTCGCCAATCCCCTGCTCCCTTACACCCGTTCCGAGATGACGCTGCCGATGATGATTGGAGAGCAATTGTTGGGCGTGTTGAACGTTCAATCGACCGAGGATGCTGCTTTCGACGACGACGACATCCGGGCGCTGCAGAGCATGGCGAACCAGATCGCCGTCGCGATTGAGAACGCCCAGCGGGTGTCCGAGGAAGCGTTGTTGCTCGAGGCCGCCAGTCCCATCTACCGCGTCAGCCGCGACCTGGCTCAGGTGACCACCATCAACGAGGTGGCGGACGCTATCATCAACTCGGTCAGCGAGACGGGGGCGGATGGATGCACCATCGTCGAGTTCGAGTTCTCACCCGAAGGCATACCGGAGGCGCTTCTCTACCGAGGGGTTTGGCGCCGGGATCGAGAGACTCAATTCCGCCCTGGCATGCGCTTGCCGATCACCGAAAGCCCATTCCCGTTGGAGATGGTCAGCTCCCTGTGGACCGTGGCGGACGTGGAGAAGGACGAGCAACTTCCGCAGAGCGCCCGGCAGGTCTTCATCAATACCGACGTGCGGGCGTTGGCTAACATCCCCCTGCGCGCCCGCGATCAGGTCATCGGGCAGGTCGTCGTATTGCGCAACGCAGCCGGCCCCTTCGCCGACAGCGCCATCCGCCTTTACGAGGCCCTCAGCGATCAGGCGGCGGTGGCGTTGGAACGGGCGCAATTGTGGGAAGAGGCGCAAAAACGCGCCCGTTACGAGCAAACGACCCGGCAGGTGATCGATCGCATCCACCGGGCGCTGGACGTCGAACAGGCCCTCCAAACGGCGGTCAAGGAATTATCACAGGCGATGAATGTGCCCCGCGTCTCTATCGACTTGAATTTGTAAGCGCGGGGTTGGCGGCGACACGTTGTGGGGAAGAGTTGTTTTCCCGTAAGCCCCTTGGGCATAGATGAGAAACGGCGAGAAAATGAAAGACATATTAGACATCAATCAATCGAAAACCGATCAGCCCCGACCGGACGTCGGGGAGACGGCGACCTGGCAAGAGGAAATTCAGCGCGACCGGGAGCGGTGGCTTAACCGCTTGCTGCTCGTCGCGCTCGCGCTCGGCGTGGTTGGCATCTTCGTCTACGCGCGATTGCTGCCGGAAGGCTTGAGCGCGCCCAGCAGTTGGCGCACCCTGTTCCCCTTCCTGTCCGGGCTGGCGATTGTGCTCATCCTCACCGCCTGGCGCGGTCTCTCTTACGTGTATCGCTCAGCCATTCTCATCTTTACCGTTTACTTGATGACCTGTTTCATTTTCGCCCGGAGCGGCATGTCCGGCAGTGGGCGTTTGTGGTTGCTCTTGATTCCGCTTCTCTCGTTCATCCTGATCGGCTCTCGATCTGGCGTCTTCACCGCCATTGTCAGCGTGCTCACATACGCCTTATTCGTCATCGCCATCAATCAGGGCTGGATTGTCCCGTGGGTCGACGAGGGCCCGACGCTGCTCTTGACGCCGTTGAGTAATTTCCTGATTATCGTCACCGTTCTATCCACGATGTTATGGTCATTCCACCAGGTTTGGATAGAAGCGATGCAAAAATCGGAGCAAGTGAAACGGGATTTGCGAGAGCGGAGCGACCAACTCGCCGACATCAACGAGGCTCTCCAGCGACAGGCCGCTCAATTGCGGGCGACAGCTGATATCAACCGCGCCGTCTCCGCCATCCTGGATCCAGGCCAGTTGTTGGACGAGATCGTCAATCGCATTCAGAGCAAGTTCAGCGTGATGGACGTCTATTACGTCGCGCTCTACATGCTGGACGAAAATGGACAATTTGCGGTGTTAGAAGCCGCCACAGGCGAGACCGGCCGGTTGTCCCTGGAGGCGGGGGCTAGGGTGAAAGTCAACGAGGAATCGGCTGTCGGATGGAGCCTCCGCCATCAAAAGCCGCGCCTCATTATGGGTGTAGATGGAGCAGATCAGTCGCCCGCCTTGACCAAGGCCCATACGCGTTCCGAACTCGCCCTGCCTCTGCGCTCGCGGGGGGGCGTCATCGGCGCGCTGAGCGTGCAGAGCATTGAGGCGCGCGCATTTAGAGAATCCGACATCGCCATTCTACAGACGATGGCCGACCAGGTTGCGCTGTACATAGATAACGCCCGCCTCTTCAGCCGGACGGAAGCGGCGCTCGAAGAGGTGCAGGCCGTGCAACGGCGCTACTTGACCCAGGCCTGGCAGGATTTCCTGGCGATGGAGGCCATCGACCGGGTCGAATATGTCCAGCCTGGCGCGGAATCGACGTCAGATCGGCGCATCCATCAAGCCCAACGCCAAGCAATGGCCAAGGGTGAGACGATTATTTTAGGAAAATCGACGGAGCATCCGGGCGAGGGAGAGGGGGGCGCGGCTCTGATTGTGCCCCTTAAACTACGGGAAGAGGTCATCGGCGCTTTAACGATGAATGAAGCAGGCCGCCAACGCGATTGGTCTCCTGACGACATTGCCATGGTCGAGGCCATCGCCGAACAGACCGCGTTGACGATCGACAACCTGCGGCTGTTCCAGGAAATCCAGCGCCGCGCCGCCCGCGAACGTCTCGTCAGCGAGGCGACCGCCCACATGCGCGAAACCCTTGATGTGGACACCGTACTCAAAACCGCCGCCCAGCAGATACGCCAGGGCATGGACCTGCGCGACGTGACCATTCAACTGGGGGCGCTTGATGAATAGTCGGTTGGGTTCTAACCGTCGCTCAACGCTCCGAGGAGAGAGATGATGTCTGATAAACGTATCCCGCTAACGATCCTGGCCCCACTTGCGGTTGGCCTGGTAATCATAATCACCCTGACCATTTTTTCGGCCTTTCTGCTCTGGACGGGGATGAGCAGCTTCGAGGAAATGCTCATCGAGACTGGATCGACGACGTTGACCGCGACCGCCGATCTGATCGCGCCGCTCCTGCATATGGGGCGGACGGATGAGTTGCACGATGTGTTGAGCGGCATCAGCCAAAACGAAAACATCGTTCGTCTAGAGGTGCGCAATGCTACCGGCCGCATCATCGCTACAATGGCGAGCGAAGACGATTGGAAACCCGAACGGGAGGACAGCCAGAAGTTGGCTGTCGAGGCGTTGGCGGAAAATAAGCCCGTCCATCTGGACGTGGGCGAGTACTTGATGATGAGCGGGCCGGTGGGAGATATTGGCACGTTAGAACTGATCTTCGATAAAAAACCGATCCGGGAATCTCTGATATCCAATCAGCGGTTGGTGTTCATCCTCGCCCCCACAATGTTTTTGCTCGTGGTCGGCGTCGTCGCCCTGGTTGCCCGTCGCGCCTCATCTTCCTTCCTGATGCTGGGAGACGCTGTCCATCAGATCGGGCGGGGGGATTTGGACGCCGAGATTCCTATCTTTGGCACGCGAGAAATCGCTCTGCTAGGGGCGGCTCTGCGGGATATGAGCGGCGATCTGAAAGCGCTATATCGCAATTTGGAGCGACAGGTCAGCGCGCTGGAACGCCGGGCCAAGTATCTGGAGACGACGGCCGAAATTGCCCGGCGGGCGGCGCTGGCGCTTGATCTCCAGACATTGTTGCCCCAGGTCGTCGATCTCGTCAGCCAGCGACTGGAGTTCTATCACACCGGGATTTTCTTGATTGACGCTACAGGCGAGTGGGCCGTGCTACAGGCGGCGTCGAGTGAAGGCGGGCGCCGTATGCTGGCGCGCGAACACAAACTCAGGGTCGGCCAACAGGGTATTGTCGGATTCGTCACCGGTTACGGGCAACACCGCATCGCCCTCGACGTAGGCGAAGACGCTGTCTATTTCGACAATCCCGATTTACCGGACACGCACTCTGAGATTGCGCTGCCCCTGCGCGTTCGGGGATCCATTATCGGCGCGCTGGACGTTCAAAGCAAAAAGCCAGGCGCATTCAGCGACGAAGATGTAGCGGTGCTACAGACGCTGGCTGACCAGGTCGCGATGGCGATCAGCAACGCCCGGCTCTTCCAACAGACACAGGAAAGCTTGAGGACGATACGACAGGCTTACGGCGAAATGAGCCGGGAAGCCTGGGTCGAGACACTCAGGAGTCAAGCGAACATTGGTTATTATTGCGATACACAGGGCGTCCAGCCCATCCAGAAGCCCGGCGACGTCCCACGTCAGGCCGAGGGCCAACCGACGTTGTCCATCCCCATCACGGTCCGCGACCAGAAGATCGGCGTCGTCAACGCCCACAAAGCCGATGAGGCCGATAAGGGCAATGAGGCCGACGAATGGACATCCGAGGAGATCAACCTGCTGAAAGCATTGGTCGAGCAGTTGGGGGTCGCGCTGGAAAGCGCCCGACTTTATCAGGACGCCCAGAGCCTCGCGGCGCGCGAGCGACTCATCAGCGACGTAACGACCCACGTGCGCGAGACCCTGGATATAGAGACCATGCTCAAGACGGCGGTCCAAGATGTGCGTCAGGCCCTGAACTTGCCAGAAGTGACGATTCGCCTGGGCGTTCCATCCTCCTCTTCTTCAGCGCAATCTAACGGCGATGGACGCGGCAAGGGCGAGGAGGATATCACATCATGAACGTATTGTTTGGAAGCGTCACCTTTGGAACCCACGCTTTACAGAGTGTCGCCTGGCTTATCGCGCTTGCAGAGACCTGTATGCTATTCTACGTGCTCCTACATCGCTGGCGCTATTCTGTCGTCCGGTATCTCGGCGCTTTGCTGCTTCTCATCACCGTTCCCTCCTACGCTGCGGCTTTACTCACTACCGCGCAAGCCTCAGCGCAGTCTATGTGGCTGATCTACATCCTAGTCGCCGCGCCGCTCGTAATCCAACCATTCCTAATCGTGGCGACGATCACGGTGCTCAGGCCCAACTGGTTACAGGGTCGGCGGCGTTGGTTGTTGGCCCCACTGCACGCCATCGCTTTTCTGCCCGTCTTATTGCTCTACTTCGATGTCGTGACGGGCGCGCAAATCTGGTTCACCGGTCTCGACCCACAGACTTACACGGGCGGCTTTGTCGCGATTGGACAACTCACGGCCGGGACGTATGCGTTTCTCATCCATCTCGTATACCGTTATCTGTTAGCGCTCGCCAGTTGCGGCGTCGCGCTCTACGTCGCCCTTCGCGATCAAGATGCGTCCCGCCCGACGCGCTGGATGGCCTGGTTGTTGCTGTTGTCACACCTGATCGCCATTGTCATACACCTGTTCTTCCAAGACGTCCTGCCAGCCGGTTTCCCCTCGCTCATTTCCGGGGCGATCTACAGCCTCGTTTACATATACGTTGGCCTGAGCCGTCTCCGGGCTGAACGCTCTGTTCGGAAAGGGCAATTACCGGCCCGTATAAGCGCCTTGGTTCTCCTCCTCGTCGTTCCCTTGCTCGTGATTCTCATTTCCTTCACGCTTGGTCAGGTTGAGGAATTGGTCGCCCGAGACGCCGCCGAACAGTTGCGCGCCACCAACAACGCCATATCGCTGAATATGTCGATGTGGTTGGATTTAAACGGGCGCATTTTGCAAAATATCGCGGCGCGGCCCGAAATCATCAGTATGGAGGCGGAACAACAGAAGCCGCTTCTCGAACAGATGGCCTTGATCTATCCATATATGTACCTGATCAGTACGACCGATGGGCATGGCCAGAACGTCGCCCGCAGCGACGATCGCCCTTTGCAGCAATATCGCACACAGCTTTGGTATATTGCGGCCAAGAACGGCGCCCCGCTGACTTTCGAGATCATCGTGGATAAGGTCACGGGGGAGCCGGCAATCGTCGCATCGACGCCGATCCAAAAGGATACGCTGACCTTTTCCGGTATTGTGGGCGTCGCTATGTTCGCCAGCCAATTGACCCATTTGAATGAAGTGATGCAAACCCACCAGATCGGCGAGGATCAAATCGCTTACATCGTGGACGCACAGAATCGAGTGGTCATGCACAGCGACCCCACGTTTGAGGTCGGGCAACAGGAACCGAGTACCTATTATCCCGTTTTCGCGCTGCGGGATGGTGAACGCGGCCTGATTGTTTTTGAAGACGACGAGGGACGACCCTGGCGGGCTCACGTCAACGGCATAGCGAACGATTGGGGCGTGATCGTCCAACAGCAGGATAAAGCGATCTTTCAACCGGTCGCCATGCTAAGGCAAGTTTCCTGGCAGGCCATCGTCGCGGTGACCCTCGCGTTAGCCTTGCTGATGTGGGCCGTCTTGCGTTGGACGTTCCGCCCCATCGACCAGATGACCGAAGCGGTCGCCGCCGTGGCGGAGGGCGATCTCACGCAGCGATCGCGCTTTATTCAACGGCACGACGAAATTGGCGCATTGTCCCAGGCGATCAATCGAGCTTTTGATAGGCTGGGCGAGATGATCCACACATTGCAGGAACAGGCCGCATTGCGCTCAAGGGAATTGGAGCGACGCTCGGCTTACACCCAGGCCTCGGCCGAGGTCGGGCGCACGGCCTCAACCATCCTGGACGCCGATCAATTGATCCAGGAGATCGTCGAACTGATCCAGAATTGGTTTGATCTCTATTACGTGGGGTTGTTCCTGACCGACGAGGCCGAGGAGTGGGCGGAACTCCACGCCGGCACCGGAGAGGCCGGAAAAGCGATGTTAGCCCGCCGCCACCGCATTCGGGTCGGTCAGGGAATGATCGGTTGGAGCATCGCGAATGCCCAATCGCGCGTCGCCCTCCACGCCGAAGAGGATGCGGTCCGCCTGGCGACGGCCGAATTACCGGACACCCGTTCTGAGGCTGCGTTGCCTTTGCGCTCGCGCGGGCAGGTCATCGGCGCGTTGACCGTCCAGAGCGATCGGGTGAACGCTTTCGACGAAGACTTCATCGCCATCCTCCAGAATATGGCCGATCAGGTGGCTGTCGCCCTCAATAACGCCCATCTCTACACCGCAAGCCAGGCCGCGCTGGAGGCCGCACGGCGGGCCTACAGCGAGATGAGCCAGGAAGCTTGGGTGGAATTGATTCGCTCCCATTCTGACCCGGCTTATCGGTGCGGCGCGGGCGGCGTCACCCAGGTCGATGAGCGCTGGTCGCCCACGGTGGAAGAGGCGCTCCGAATCGGGGAGACGATTCGAGGGAATGGTCGGCCGCCGGACCAGAGCGACGACGCCGAGCGGGCGGCGGCTGAAGGATCGGTCGAAGGATTGGGCGAGGGTGCGGGCGAATTTTTGAGCATCCCCATCAAGGTGCGGGAAGATGCGGATCCCATCGGCGTCCTGGAGACGCACAAGGAGGGCCGGTGGACGGACGTGGAGATCAATCTACTGGAAGCGCTGGCCGACCAGTTGGGGATCGCCCTGGAAGGCGCCCGCCTGTACCAGGAGGCGCAACGCCGGGCGGCCCGCGAACGGTTGACGCGCGAGATCACCGATGAAATGCGGAGCGCTGTCGAGGTTGATCACATCATCCAGGCGGCTGTGGACGAGATATTCGACGTGTTGGGCGCCTCTCACGCCTTCGTGCGCCTGGGAGCTGTCGAGGCGCTGGCTGATGATCTGGTCCCATCAAGTCAGTCGGGTCATTCGTCCGAAGCAGGCGATTCCGATATCAAGCAGGGGTTGAGCTATGACTAAGATAATTGCTATTAGCAACCAGAAGGGCGGCGTGGCCAAAACAACCACATGTCTATCCTTGGGCGCCTGCCTGGCCGAACGTAAGCAAAGCGTGCTGCTCGTCGATCTGGACCCACAAGCTCATCTCACGATCTCCCTGGGATTCCAGCCCCAGAAATTGCGCCGGGCAGTGGATGATGCGCTGCTCGGTTATACGTCGCTGGTCAGCGTCAGCCGCGAGAGCGCAATCCCCGGCCTGGATATCGTGCCGGCAAATCGAATGTTGGTCGTTCTGGATAAAATGCTCTACGGCCGGCCGGATTATCAGTTGCACTTGAAACGCGGCCTAAACGGGATGGGAGAGGGGTTCTACGATTTTGTGTTGATTGACTGTCCACCCTCCCTGGGCACGCTGACCCTGAACGGGCTTACGGCCGCGGACCTACTCATCATTCCCGTTCAGTGCGATTATTACACCGCCTATTCCTTACGTCACTTCGTCAAAGTGGTCCAGAAGATCCAAGAGAAGTTGAACCCGTGGCTTACCTATCGCGTCCTGGTCACCATGTACGATCAGCGCAATAAAATTTGCGATGTGATCTACCAGCAGATGAAAAACGGCCTCAACAGCGCGCTGTTCGATACCATCATCGAAGTGGATACCAAGTTGCGGGAAAGTCCGGCGTTCGGCCAACCGGTCACCCATTACGCGCCCAAGACCCGTGGGACTCGTCAATACCGCGCCTTGGCCAAGGAGTTATTGAACCATGCCGAATAACGAGCTTGACGCCCAATTAGAAGGCCTGTTCGACGACGTCATCCACGAATCGGAGGTCGAGCAAGTGGGGGCTGACACGCCGCTGGAAGAAACGATCCTCGATCTTCTGGAGAATAAGGACGCGGCCCGCCCAACCTCTCTGGAATCCCCGACGGTGGACGCGCCGTTATTCAGCCAGCCGCCCAGCGAAACAGCGACCAGCGGGCCGGCGGCGGACGATCTTCCGGAGCAAGCCGCCCCGGCCCAGAAATTTGGACTCCTGGTCAAAGGGCTGATGATTGTCGGGGGCGCGTTCCTGGCTCTATTGCTCATCCATTTGATCTGGCAATGGCCACCTATGACGCCTCCCTTGACTTACGCGCTCTATTTTGCTTTCAGCCTGGTTATTCTGATCGCCGTTGTGCTCCAATGGCGGGATAACCTATCGCTCGATCAGGCGCTTCAACAGACAACGGCCCAATTGGCCGCCCGGCCGACCCCGTCCTCGCTTGGCGAACGAGTGAACCAGCTCCTGGCGGTTAACGCTCAATTGCAGGGGCGCGTATTCCAACTCCAAGCCGCGACAAAGGCGTCCCGCCGCATCGTCGCCGCCGATCTCGATCATGTGATGCAGGAGGCGGTCGAGGCCATCGTCGAACACTTCGATTTCTATCACGTCGGCCTGTTCATAGTGGACAAAGCGACGTCAGGAGCCGGCGTGCGGTGGGCGGTCCTCCAGGCCGGCAGCGGCGAAATTGGCCAGGAGATGTTAGCCCAGGATCACAAAATTAAGGTTGGCAGCGCGTCGCTTGTCGGGTGGTGCGCCGCTCACAAACGAGTTCAGGCGCTGCCCGACCCCGACAGTCGATTGTCCTGGCAGGATATAGACCCCAACCCGCTGCTGCCCGATACACGCTCCGAGTTGGTCCTGCCGCTGACGTTGTCTGATCAACGCATCGGCGTGCTGGATATACACAGCAGCGAACGTCAAATGTTCTCTGAGGAAATCATCAAATTGCTCCAGATGATCGCCGATCAAATCGTCTCGGTGATTGGCCACGCTCGAACCTTATCGAAACAGCGAGCGGAGGCGGCGCGAGAGGCCGAAGTCAAACAGGCGGCGCCGCAGGGTGAGGAGAAAGCGGGCGCCTTGGGTGGGCTGTCGTCCGAGCGATCGCTAACCCGGTATGAACGCGCCCGCCCGGACGTTGGGTCTATGACGCCAGTGATCCAGGAAAAGATACGCCAGGCCATTCAAAAAGCCATAGAAAAGCGGGCCGTCTTCGTCCAGGCCTCGACTGATGAGACCCCATCCGCAGCGGCCGTCTTGGTCAGCCCCATTCAACTGCGTGGGCAAGTGATTGGCGTGCTGGGCCTGAGCGAAACGGACAAGCGCCGCTGGACCGATGATGAGGTCGCGCTCGTCGAAACCATCGTCGATCAGATGGCGCTGGCGATTGAAAACGCCCGTCTGTTGCATGATACCCGGCTTCGCGCTGAGCGAGAGCGGCTCTCCGCCGATATCTCGGCCAAGGTGCGCGCCTCCACCGACGTGGACAATATCCTGCGCACAGCGATCCGGGAGCTGGGCCGCGCCCTCCACGCATCAGAGGGGTTGATTGACCTGAGCATTGAGGCTGGCGAGGTGGAAAACGCGGCAAAAACCGGACCCCACGCAGGAGATCAGGGAGAGAAGCGGGATGAACAGGCGGCCGCCAAACGACCGGCGGCCGCCAAACGACCGGCGGATGCCAAACGGCCGGCGGACAAAGTACGTCCGAACACGGAGAAAATCACGATCACCTGATGTCACGGTATGTTGCAGAACCACGTTTGACCAGAACGGGAGATAAGATTGTGCGATCAAAGAGAATGAGACAGTTTTCAATTCAAATAACAGACGGGTTAAAAACGGAGCGCTTGTGGATCCCGATGGTTGCGCTTCTGGTCGTTGCGTTCCTGCTGGGGGGGCTATGTGCGTGCCGTCCGGAGGAGGAACGCGCCGTCAAGATCGTCGCCAGCTTACCGCTATCGCCGGAGGGAAGAGGATTAGGCTGGGATATAGCCGATGGCATGTTGTTGGCCCTCGAAGAAGCCGGTAACCAGGCGGGGGATATCGCCATTGAGTTCGAGTTGTTGGACGCCAGCGGGCCAGACGACGACATTTTAATTTCCGAAATGGAGGAGGCGAACGCAAAAGAAGCAGCCGCCGATCCCGACGTGCTTATCTACCTGGGGAACGCTTACAGCAGTGGGTGCAAGGTCAGCATCCCGATTCTCAACCAGGCCGGTCTGGCTCAAATCAGCCCCGCCGCCACCTATCCCGGTTTGACGAAGCAGGGTTTCGCGGCGGGCGAACCGGCGATCTACTATCCGAGCGGCGAGCGTACTTTTTTCCGCGTCGTCGCCACCGACGATATGCAGGGCCCGGCCGGGGCGTTCTGGGCCCAGGATCTGGGCGTGGAACGGGTTTACGTCGTCGAGCAGGGCGATATCTACGGACAGGGATTGGCGCGGGCTTTCACCCAGATGGCCCAGCGCATTGAGCTTGACGTCGTCGGCGCCAGCACGCTCGCCGAAGGGCAGGATACCGGCCTCGAGCCGGTCGTCGCCGATATCGCCGCCCAGCCGGTCGATCTGATCTATTATACCGGCTTTAATTCCGGCGCAGTTCCGCTGCTCCGGGCCCTCAAGGAAGCGGACATCAGCGCTTCCTTTATGGGAGCCGACGGCATTTTCACGCCCGCTATGATTGAGGATCTGGGGCCAGACGCCGAGGGGATTATGGCGACTTTCACCGGCGTCTCGGTGGATCAACTGGACGACAACCGTGGATTTGTGCAACGGTATGAAGACCGTTTTGGAAGTCGACCGGGCGGGTGGAGCATTCCGGGCTACGACGCGATGAATATCGCGCTGTCCGCCATCGCCCAGGCCGGGGAAACCGACCGCGCCGCCGTACTTGAGGCGTTGCGCTACATTGAGCACGACGGCTTGGCCGGGCCTTATAGTTTCGACAAAAACGGCGATACTCGCCTGTTGCTCATTTCGGGGATGTACATCGAAAATGGCGCGTGGCATTCGGTGGGATTGTTGAGAGTCCAGTGATTTCCGCGAGCTGAGACAGCCGGCGCTGAGGAGAGAAAATCATGTTTCGCAAACGAAGCGTATTGAGAGGGCAGGTGTTGTGGCCGCTGCTGATCTTCGAGATCGTGGCCCTGTTGATCATCGGGGTGGCCATTGTCTATTTCTACCTGGGACAATTCCAGAGCACGCTGGCTCTGCAACAGGAAACGGCCACGTTTACGGCCACCAACGTTGAGGGATATGTGAGCGAATTGCAATCGGTGCTGGAGACGGCGGGGCAGAATCAGGATCTGACCAGCCTGCCTTCACTTCAGCAGCGGGTTGCCCTGAGCCAGATCAAGGGGCAATATCACGCTTATGAGAATTTGTTGATCGTCAATCGACAGGGGGAAATGGAAACCCAGGCCACTTTTGTAGCCGACACGCCGCCTTTGCCAGAAAACTGGCGAGAGCACGAGGCCTTTATCCGGGTAATGGCGGGCAACACCTACGTCGGCCCGGCGGAATACCACCGGGGGCTTGTCCACACATTCATCGCGGCCCCTATTCGAGACGCCCAATTGCGTATCGTCGGCATGCTCGCCGCCCAGATCGACCTGAACGCGCCGCTATGGTCGATCGTCGCCCCAACCGGCAGCGGCGAGACCGGTTACACATACGTGGTAAACTCGGAGGGCAACCTGATTGTCTCGCACAATATCACGCTCCTCCGGCATCACGAAGAAACTCGAGCGTTGGATGGTGTTCAAGCCGCCATTGAGGGCGATCAGCCGCGCGCGCCATATGTGGGATTGATCGGCATCATCAACGCCCACCACTTGCAATCGGGCCAACAAAATCAGGGATGGCTTGACCAATTCGTCGTCGGCGGCGTGCGCGCCATTCCCAGCCTGGGCTGGTACGTCATCGCCGAGCTGCCCGTTACAGAGGCCTACGCCTATCTTTTCTCGCTTATTCCGCTCCTGGGCGTTCAGATTCTCGTCAGCGTGGGGCTTGCTTCCGCCGTGTGGTTCTACGTCAACAAGCGGGTTGTCAATCCTATTTTGGAGATGACCAAAGGGGCTCAAATCATCGGCAATGGGCAATTGGATCACAGGATCGAAGTCGACGCCGGAGGGGAACTGGCGACCCTGGCCCATGTGATGAACGCCACGGCGGCTCAGTTGCGCGATCTGATCGACAGCCTGGAACAACGTGTGAGCGGGCGGACGCGCGACCTGGAGCGGCGAGCCCTCGAGTTAGAGGCGGCCTCCCACATTGCGCGGGAGGCGGCGTCGATCCGAGACGTCAAGAGACTGTTGGACGAAACGGTGCATCTCATCTCCGTCCTCTTCGGTTTCTACCACGCCGGTATTTTCCTGCTGGACGACGTTAAAGAATACGCCATTTTACAGGCCGCCTCTTCGGAGGGTGGGCAGAAAATGCTGGCCCGCCAACACAGGCTCAAAGTCGGTTCGGAGGGCATTGTCGGTTACGTCGCCCACCAGGGCATCCCCCGCATCGCGCTGGACGTGGGGGAGGACGCGGTCTTCTTCAATAATCCCGATCTGCCGCAGACCCGCTCGGAGATGGCCTTGCCATTGGCGATCCGCGGGCAGGTCATCGGCGTGCTGGATGTGCAGTCCACCGAAGCGGCCGCTTTTTCCGAAGAAGATGTCACCGTCGTGCAGACGATGGCGGACCAGCTAGCTGTCGCTATTGATAACACCCGGTTGCTCGAGGAAAGCCAAAAAGCGTTACAGGAGTTGCAGACCCTCTACGGGCAACTCACGCGAGAGGCCTGGCAAAAGAGGACGAGACAATCGTTATCCGCTTACCGTTACACCGGCGTGAGCGTCGAGCCGGTTTCCGATGCCGGCCGCCCGTTGACCAGCGCGCTTCAATCCGGGCTCCCGTCTGAGGGTGAAGCAATTGAGGGACAGATGGACGTTGCGGAGAAGGAGAACGGCAACCAGGTGTTCGCCCCTATCTACTTGCGAGGGCAGAATCTCGGTTCCATCGTTTTGCGGCGGGGTCCGGAGGCCGCCCCCTGGACGGCCGAGGAGATCGCGTTGCTGAACGAGGTCAGCGCGCAGATCGGGTTGGCGTTGGAGAACGCCCGGTTGCTGGAGGAAACCCAGCAGCGCGCGCGCCAGGATCGCATCATCGCCGACATCACCGCCCAGGTTCGCTCCTCGCTGGATCCGGAGACCATCTTGCAGATCGCCGTGCGCGAACTGGGCGCAGCGCTGGGCACCGACCGGGCGTTCGTTCGCTTGGGCGCTCGTCGAGATGGAGAGGCGCAATTGGATGATGGGCCTGAGGATAAACTGGCGGATGGACCGCAAGACAGCGGTCGCGATGACGGGCGGGCGATTTAGGGAGCTAGCCTGGTAATTTCCCCTTTTTTGGCTCTGGCCTGTCCAGGTTAGGATCAAACGGATACAGCGGCATAGGCGGGGCGGGCCGGGCGCGTTTCGCCCGGTTGTGTAGGCTTTTTTCAATGGCTGGAAAGATAAATCGTATGAAAACTAGAGCAGAATTAACCCAAGAGATACAGCAATTGCGTCAGCGCGTCGCCCAATTACAGGAACCTGACGCCAGTTGTCGCGTCATCTTCGCAGACGTTCAGGAAGGCTACTACGAGATGACGCTGACCGGTGAAATCCGGCATTTCAACGAATCGTTGTGTGAAATCCTCGGGTATCCGGCCGACGAGCTGGCAGGGATGCACTACCGCCGGTTAATGGACGACGCGCATGCCCGCCAAGCGTCCGCCGCCTTCGAGCACGTCCGGCAGACCGGGGAAGCGATTAAAACCTCCCGTTGGGAGATCACCACCAAAACGGGCGAGAGACGCACTCTCTCCGCCTCCATATCGCTCATCGGCGGAGAGGCGGGTGAGCCGCTCGGCTTTCAGGGCATCGTGCGCGACGTCACCGAGCAACAACAGGCCGAGGCCCGATATGAAAAGCTATTGGATACGCTCGAACATCGCAATATACTGCTTCGCACCGCCGCCGAAGTCTCCCAAGTGACCAGCGGAATTCTCAAGCCCGAAGCGCTGCTCCCCCAGGTCGTTGATCTCGTCCGGGAACGCTTCGACCTGTACTACGTGGGATTATTCCTGATCGCTCACACCGGTCAATGGACCGGCGAGACGAACAGGTGGGCCGTGCTCCGCGCCAGCGCTGGCGAAACGGCGCAAGAGCGATTGAAACAGGATGATAAAGTTGATCTGTGGGAGGATTCAACGATCGGTTGGGCCATCACCCACAAAAAGGCCCGCAAATACGCTGCGCCCAGCGCTGATGAGAGGGCGTCTTTCGATGATCATCTGTTGCCTATGACACAGACTGAACTGGTGTTGCCGCTCATCGACCGGGACCAGGCGATTGGGGCCTTGACCATCCAATCGACTCAAGCATCCGCGTTCGATGATGAAGACGTCGCGGCCCTTCAGATGATGGCCAAGCAGTTGGCCAATGCCATCGCTAACGCTCATCTTTACGACGCCATTGAGCGAGAGTTGACCGAGCGCAAGCGGACGGAAAAGGCGCTGCGCCTCTCCGAAGAACGACATCGCACCCTCATCGAAAACGCCAACGAGGCGATTTTCGTCGCCCAGGATGGAGAAATCAAATTCTTCAATTCAAAACTTGTGCAGATGACCGGTTATTCAACCGAAGAATTCGAATCCACGCCTTTCATCCGGTTCGTCCATCCCGACGACCGCGAGATGGTCCAGCGCTATCACATCCAACGCTTGCGGGGCAAGGATGCGCCTGCCACCTACACCTTCCGCGCCGTTGACAGCGAAGGTCGCACGAAGTGGGCGCGCCTCAACGTTGTCAACATCACCTGGGAAGATCGACCGGCGGTGTTGAGCTTTATGGCCGATATCACTGAGCAGAAGTTGGCGGAACAAGCGCTGCGAGAAAGCGAGGAGCGATACCGGAACATCTTCGAGACGGCGGCCTTTTCTATCTGGGAGGAGGATTTCTCCGCGGTCAAGACCGCCCTCGATGAATTGCAGGCCCAGGGCGTCACCGACATCCGGCGCTACCTGGAAGAACACCCTGAATTCGTGCAGCGCGCCGCCCAGATGATCCGGATCGTCGACGTCAACGCGACCACGTTGGAGATGTTCGGGGCTGAAAGTAAAGAGGAGATGTTGGGCGCGCTGGATCAGATCGTCTTTCCGGAGACGGCGGGCATCCTGCGCGAGGAGTTCATCGCCATCGCCGAAGGTAGAACCCATTTCGCAGGCGAGACGATCAACCGGACCCTTGATGGGGAACGGCTGAATGTGCTGGTGACGATGACTATCCCCTCCGGCCTGGATAGGTTAGATCACGTGCTGGTCAGCTTGATAGACATCACCGATCGCGTCCGTTCCGAAGAGGAGCGAGCGCGGGCGGAAGAGGCTCTGCGTAAGGCCCACCAGGAATTGGCGCAATACACCGACAACCTGGAGCGTCGGACCGCCCAGCTCCAAGTCGGCGCGGAGGTCGCCCGCGAGGCGGCAGCCATTCTAGACGTGCACCAACTCCTCGACACCGTCGTCCGCCTTATCTCCGATCGTTTCGGTTTCTACCACGCTGGCGTCTTCCTGATCGACGATCCGGGCGAGTACGCCGTTCTGCGCGCCGCCTCCTCCGAAGGCGGGCAGCGGATGCTGGCCCGGAGCCATAAGCTGCGCGTCGGCAAGGTCGGCATTGTCGGACACGTCGCCAAGACCGGCGAACCGCGTATCGCGCTCGACGTCGGCGAGGACGCGGTCTTCTTCGACAATCCCGATCTGCCGGAGACCCGCTCGGAGATGGGGCTGCCGCTTAAAATCCGGGGGCAGATCATCGGGGTGTTGGACGTTCAGGATACGCGCGAGGCCGCTTTTACCGAGGATGACGTCGCGGTGCTTCAGACGTTGGCCGATCAGTTGGCGGTCGCGCTGGATAACGCCCGCCTGATCGAACGGGCCGAAGCCCAGTTGCGCGAGTTGAGCATCCTCTACGGCGAATATAGCGCCGCCACGTGGGCCGATCTGGTGAGCCAGAAGCGCTCGCTGGATTACGTCTACGACCGGGTGGACGTGCGCGAAGCTGAACAACTCTCTGTGCCGGCCCTCGACCAGGCCCTGTCCAGTGGGGAGGTCATCTCCTACAGTGAGCCGCAGGCTTCGGGGAAGACGTTGGCCGCGCCGCTCAAATTACACGACCAAATCATCGGGTCGATTGGCATTCAAGAGAGCAACGGCGGGCAAGCATGGTCGGCCGACGAAGTCGCCCTCATCGAAGCGGTGAGCGAGCAGGTCGCCCTGGCCCTGGAAAACGCCCGTCATTTCGCCGAGACGCAGAAATCGGCCCAACAGATGCGTATCCTCAACGAGATGAGTCAGGCGCTCACGACTCAGCTTGATGTCGACGGCGTCATCGCCGAGACCTACTGGGGGGCCTCTCGCCTGCTCGATACCACCAACTTTTACATCGCCCTCTACGATGAAGGCACGGATATGATCTCCTTCCCCTTGGCGGTCGAGGATGGTATGCAAGTCGAATGGGCCGCTCGTAAAGCGGGGAATGGCCTGACCGAGTATATCATTCATCACCAGACACATCTCTTAATTCCGGAGAATCTGAGTGGATGGATGACCGAGTTGGGCATTGAGGTGATCGGTCAGCAATCCGAATCCTGGTTGGGCGTGCCACTGTCGCTTGGTGATCGTGTGATGGGCGTGATGGCGGTCCAGAGTAGATCGTCCAATGCGTATACTGAACGGGAAAAGAATCTGATGACCGCTATCGCCAGCCAGACGGCCATCGCGCTGCAGAACGCCAGCCTGTTTGAACAGACGAGCGTCCGTGCGGAAGAGCTCTCCATCCTCAATGAGTTGAGCCGGGCGCTCGCCAGCAGGCTTGATGTCGACGAGGTGCTCAAACAGGCCTATCGCGGCGTATCCCGTTTGGTGCGCGCTCACAATTTCGCCATCGGCCTGTACGACGCTGACGAGGATACCATCACGTTTGATTTCCACATCACCAAGTCTAAAGTGGACAAAGAAGTCCAAACCATGCCGGCCGACCAGGGCCTTTCCGGATACATCATCCGTCACCGCCAGGGGCTACTCATCCCGGATAACGTCGACGGGCGAATGGCGGAGTTGGGAATCGACCGGGTCGGAGAACCGGCCAAGTCCTGGTTGGGCGTCCCACTGCTCGTCGGCGATCAGGTGTTGGGCGTGATGATGGTTCAGAGTTTCAGCGCCCCCCGGGCCTACAATGAGGATGATTGGCGCTTGATGCAGTCCATCGCCAGCCAGACGGCCATTGCGCTGCAGAACGCCTATCTCTTCCAGGAAACAGAATCCGCCCTGGCCGAGACGGAAACGCTCTACTTGGTCGGCGAGACCATCAGCCGCCTGGGCCCGCTGGACGAGACCTTCAGGATGTTGGCCAATGTCCTCGTGAGACAGCTCGGTTATACTCACGCATGGCTGGGGATGGTCGAGAGACAGACCGGAACGCTCACAGAAATCGCCAGCGCTGGCGTCCATTCTGGGGCGTCGAGGTCGCAACTTCTGTTGGACGCTCAAACCGATTCCCCCGCGCTTCAGGCTATTTCCCAACGCCAATCGGTCGTCGTTGACGCCGCATCGGAGCGTGAAGAGCACGTGGCCGACATTCCAATCCTGGTCGGCGGTGAAGCGGCCGGTTTGATCGCCGTCCATCGCCCCGGCGACCGCCCCGCCATTGGCCGGCGGGATCTGGGCGTGCTCAGCGCGGTCGCCGACCAGGCCGCGGTCGCGTTGCAGAACGCCGATCTCCTGGAGGAGATCCAACGGCGCGCCAATCAGTTGTCCGCCGCCGCCGAGGTCGCCCGGGACGCCACCGCGATCCTGGACGTGGACGAGTTGCTGGATCAGACGGTCCGTCTCATCTCGGAACAGTTCGGTTATTACCACGCCGGGGTCTTCCTCATGGACGATATGGAGGAATACGCCGTGTTGCACGCCGCCTCCTCCGAAGGGGGGCAGCGGATGTTGGACAGGGAACACAAGCTCCCTGTGGGCAAGGTCGGCATCGTCGGCAACGTGGCGTCCACGGGGGAGCCGCACATCGCGCTGGACGTCGGCGAGGACGCGGTCCACTTCGCCAATCCAGATCTGCCCAACACCCACTCGGAGATGGGCTTGCCGCTCAAGGTGCGCAACCAGATTATCGGCGTGCTCGACGTGCAATCGACCCAGGAGGCCGCTTTCTCCGAAGAGGACGTCGCTGTGCTTCAGACGTTGGCTGACCAGTTAGCTTCCGCTATCGCCAACGCCCGTTTGTTCCAGAACGTTCGGACCGACGCCTTGCGCCGGGCGCTCGTGAACGAGGTGCAAGAGGCCTCCGCCGCGTCGCTGAATCCGGAGGAGTTGCTCCACCGCGCCGGCGAGGTGATCTCGCGTCGCTTGGAGAGACCATCCGCCGTCTTCTTGTGGGAGGAAGAAGGGCAACATCTGCGCCCCGTCGCCATTCACAATGGGCGCGGCGAGGACGTCTATTTGCAGGCTGACGCCCGGGTGACCCGTAAAATGGCGCCCTTCTTGTTGTCGGAGGTGGTTGACAAGCGTCACATCTGCCTTCTGGATCCTGTCGCCCACCACCTCGGTCAATCGGCTGTTGACCTGGTCACACAGGTCGGCATTGAGGACGCCGTCTACATCCCCCTGACCGCGCGGGACCAGGTTCTCGGTGTGCTGGCTATCGCACAGACCGACGGTCATTTCTCTGAGGATATGGAATTCGCGGAGACGGTGGGGCGAAATCTCAGCGTCGCGCTGGAGAACGCCCGCCTCTACCAGGACGCCCTGGAGACCACCGAGAAGCTCCAGGAGATGGACCGGCTCAAGAGCCAATTCCTGGCCAATATGTCTCACGAGTTGCGCACGCCGCTCAACTCCATCATCGGCTTCTCTCGCGTCATCCTCAAAGGCATTGACGGCCCGCTCACCGATATGCAGCGCACCGATCTGGAGGCGGTCTACAACAGCGGTCAACACCTCCTGGAATTGATCAATAGCATTCTCGATATCTCCAAGATCCAGGCCGGCAAGATGGAACTCTCCTTCGAGGAGACCGATTTGACCGAGATTATCCGGGTCGTGATGTCTACAGCCAAGGCGCTGGTCAAGGATAAGCCCATCGACTTGCAACAATCCGTCCCGCAAGAATTGCCCATCATCCGCGCCGACGGGCGGCGCGTCCGCCAGATTCTGACCAATCTGGTCGGCAACGCCGCCAAGTTCACCGAGGAAGGCTATATCAAGGTGGTGGCGGAACTTGCCGGGCCAGAAGTCGTTATGCGCGTCATCGACACCGGCGTCGGCATCCCGGAGGATAAGCTGGAGAGTATCTTTGACGAGTTCACCCAGGTCGATGGGTCCAGCACCCGGGCGGTCGGCGGGACCGGGTTAGGTCTCTCGATCACGCGCCACTTTGTGGAGATGCACGGTGGGCGTATCTGGGTCGAGAGTGTGCTGGACGAAGGCTCCACCTTCTGCGTCGCGCTGCCCATCGCCGGACCGCCCGATTATATCGAAGAAGCGGCGGAGGCGGAAATGGAGGCAGCGTCCCTCGTCGAGGAGAAAAGAAGGGCGGAGGGTCCGGAGCCGGGCCAGAAAGTGGTGTTATGCGTGGATGATGACGAAGGGGTCATCATGCTCTTCCGTCGTTACCTGAGTAAACAAGGCTACTACGTCATCGGCCTGACTGATGGATGGGCGACGTTGGACACAGCTCGCACTCACAAGCCGTTCGCCATCACGCTGGATGTGATGATGCCCGGCAAGGACGGCTGGGAGATCATTCAAGAGCTTAAATCCCATCCAGACACCCACGACATTCCCGTCATTATCTGCTCCATCATCAGCGACCATGAGCGCGGCATTAGCCTGGGCGCATCCAGCTACCTGGTCAAACCGATTTTGGAGAGCGATCTCTTATCCGCGTTGGAAAGATTGGGGCAAGAAGACGGGCGGAAGGACCAGCAACGGAAAGTGCTGGTTGTTGACGACCACCCTGAGGATCGGGACCTCATCCGCCGTATGCTCGAAAGTCAAACGAAGTACAGCGTCATTGAGGCCAGCAGCGGTCAAGAAGCCATCGCGATGGTCCAGGTAGCACGTCCAGACGCCATTGTGCTTGACCTGATGATGCCGGAGGTCGATGGGTTCGCCGTCTTGGAATCGGTCAAGGCGAACAAGGACACGCGCTCCATCCCGATCATCGTCGTGACGGCCAAGGAATTGACCGAAGAAGAGCGCCGTATACTCAACAAAGGGGTCGAGACGTTGTTGCAGAAGGGGCTTTTCGAACAGCAGGAATTATTAGCCGATGTCGCCTCCGCCCTGGAACGGTTGTCGATGAATAGTCAACGAGAGGGCGCGCCGGGGCATACGCCTGAAGGCGAGAAGACCGATCAAAATATCGAAAATACAAGCGAATAAAAGCAGGTAGAAAGAGGATGAGCAATGACAAAGCAAAGGTATTTCCAAAATCAAGTCTGGCTAGAGTGCGCTTCCTGTGGTCGTCGTGTTCACTTCGACCGCCCGGTCGCGAATTGCGAACAATGTGGTGGGGAATGGATTGACGCTCGTTATGATTACGACGCCGTCCGGGAAGCGTGGCCCGACGTCCTGCGCAACCGGCCTTTTAACATGTGGCGCTATCGGGAGCTTATGCCGCTGCGGGATGATGCGCATAAAGTGACGATGGGCGAGGGCGGCACCCCCCTGCTTCCCGCCGCCAATCTCAGCCTGATGCTAGGCGCGCCCTACGTTTACTTTAAAGACGAGCGCCAGGGGCCGACCGGCTCATTCAAGGATCGGCAGGCGTCGCTGGCTATCTCGGTGATGAAAGAACTCGGCATCACGGAGGCCATCGTCGCCTCGACCGGCAACGTCGCCATATCCTATTCCGCCTATTCCGCTTTGGCGGGTATTAAGATGTGGACGTTCCTCACCAGCCTGGTGCCGCCCGAAAAAATGCGCGAGGTGGCCCTGTATGGCAGCGAGGTCATCAAGGTGACCGCCACGTATGACCACACAAAAAAGGTAGCCGCCGATTTCGCCGACCGCAAGGGCATCTATCGGGATCGCGGGATCCGGGGCATCTCGGCCCGGGAGGCGATGAAGACGATGGCTTTCGAGATCGCCGAACAGCTCCCCACGCTGATCGGCCCGGCCGACACGCCATGGCGCGCTCCCGATTGGTACATCCAGGCTGTCAGCGGCGGCATGGGGCCGGTCGGCGTCTGGAAAGCCTACGAAGAGATGGTCGCCCTGGGATTGGTGGACCGAATGCCCAAGTTGGCTTGCATCCAGGCGGCGGGTTGCGCGCCGATGGTGCATTCGTTCGAGAAAGGCTTGGAGGAAGCCGAACCGATCTTGACCCCCAAGACGCGCGTCATCACCATCGCCACCGGCAGCCCCGGCCCCGCCTACAGCTTCTTGAGCCGCGTTATCCGTGAGCACGGCGGCGCATTCGAGGCGGTCACCGACGAAGAGACGTTCCGCGCGATGCACGTGATGGCTAAATTGGACGGCGTCTCAATGGAACCGGCGGCGGCGACCGCTTTCGCCGGCCTGTTCAAATTGATCAGCAAGGGGGTCATCAAACGGGACGAAGTCATCGTCGTCAATTGCTCCGGACACACCTTCCCGGTCGAGAAACACCTCCTGGGAGACGAATGGGCCCGAACGGTCGAGGTCCCTCAAGAGATCCCGGTCGCGAAAGAGCCCCTGGAGATGGTCGCTAAACGAACGGAGGGGCTGCTCGGTTCACTTGAACAGCTTAACGAGCACGTTCAGAGCATCGCAATCATTGAGGATGATCCGCAAGCTCGCCTGTTGTTGCGACGTATCCTGCAGACGCGGGGCGATTACCGGGTGTTCGAGGCGGCCGACGGCGCCGCCGGTATAGACATTGTACGCCAGCAGCATCCCGACGTCGTCCTCCTGGATCTGATGATGCCGGGGGTGGATGGTTTCGAGGTTTTGGAAGCGCTCAAGGCGGACGAAGCGACCAGTGACATTCCCATCATCGTCATCTCAGCTAAAGAGTTGACCCGAGACGAACGAGAACGGCTCAGTGGACAGATTGACAAGCTGATGCAAAAAGGAAATTTCACCGACGAGGAACTGCTGGAGGAAATTCTCAAGAGGGCGGCCTGATTGCGGTTTAAGTAGAATGTGCTAAAATTTACCTGACGACTGCTCAGCTTGTCTTCAAAGGCGATTCACCCGTTATGATGAATGAAAAAGCCAAAATCCTCTACGTCGAAGATGACCCCGCCAGCGAAAGACTCGTCTGCCGCATCTTGCAAAGCGAGGGTTTCGAGGTCGTTACTGCATCGGACGGTCTGATGGCGATTGAACAGGCCAAGCAGGAGTCGCCGGACCTGATTTTGATGGACATCAACATCAGCGGGCTGGATGGTTACGAAGTCACCACCCGCTTGCGCACTATGGACGACTTGGCCTTGACGCCAATTGTGGCTGTCACCGCCGCCACGCTCAGCGGCGATCGGGAGCGGGCGTTGATTGCCGGTTGCACCGGTTATATTCCCAAACCCATCGACGTGGACACGTTTCCCGATCAGGTTCGCTCCTTTCTGCACGGCACGCGAGAGGAGATTGAGTCCCCGGAGGAAAAGGCGGAATACCTGGTTGAGTACAGCCACCGGCTGGTGGATCGCCTGGAAGAGAAAATTCGCGAGTTGCAGAAGAGTAACGCTGAATTACAAAAGCTCGATCGGATGAAGACCGATTTTATTATTATCGCCGGTCACGAATTACGCACCCCTTTGACCGCGATTTACGGCTATGCCCAGATCCTGCAGGCCAACCCAGAACTCTCTGGATCGCCGGATGATCCAGGCTCCCCTGCCTTTATCGTGCGCAAGATGGCAGAATCGACCTGGCGCCTCAACCAGGTCGTGGGAGACATCCTCAACGTCTCTCTGATCGACGCCGATAAATTAGATCTCTCGATGGGGCCGGTCATACTCCACTCGTTGATTAGACAGGCGCTGGACGATATTCAACGTGTCGGTTCTGACCGGGTGTTGGACTTCAATGTCAATGGTTTGAAGGGTTTACCCACCATCATCGGAGATTCGAAACAGCTCTATCAGGCATTGTGGAATATTATCACCAACGCCGTCAAGTACACGCCCGATGGCGGAACCATTGAGATCCGGGGGAAGGCCATCGAAGACGCCGTACAAATCGCCGTCAAAGATAATGGCATTGGGATTTCACAAGAGGACCAAGAGCACATCTTCGATCGCTTCTACATCCTCCACGACACGTCGCTCCACCGTTCTAGCAAGACGGCGTTTAAGGGCGGCGGCTTGGGGGTGGGATTGACGGTGGCTCGCGGCATCGTGGAAGCGCACGGCGGACGTATCTGGGTAGAAAGCGAAGGGCGAGATGAGGAGAAATTGCCCGGCAGCACCTTCCACATCCTCCTGCCCATAGGCGAAATTCCCTCGTAGGCGCTGGGCGACGGCGGTCAGTCCCACTCGCGTTTCCATTCCAATGGCTCGTTTCCTTCGGCCAATTTTACACCTGGGTCGCGGGTCAGTAACAACATCCCCACTACCAGCAGCCCCCCGCCGATCCATTGCACCGCTGTCAGCCGTTCATTTAACAGGATAAAGGCGAGGAGCAGGCTGAGGAGCAGTTCCAGCAGGCTGCCCAGCGAGGCTTCCATGCCGCCTACCCGCCTGAGCGCGCTAAACATGGCCAGCCGAGAGAGCGCGGTCGTCAACCCCAGCGCCAGGATCGCCGCCCAGCCCGTCGTCGCGATCGGTTCCATCGCATCCCCTTTTATGGCCCACGCCAGTCCAACCACGCAGGCCATGGCCGTCAGGATGTAGAGCGCGCCCGTGCGGACCGGCACGTCGGCCAACACCCATTGCCCCAGTACGAGGTACCATCCATAGGTCGCCGCCTGAGCGATCATTAACGTGACCCCTAGCCAATCCAGATCCTCGGCTCCGGCGCGCGTCAGGAGGAAGATGCCCAACATAGCCAGGGCCAGGCGCACCAGGGTGAGACGTGTCAGCGCTTGCCCCGAAGCAAAGAGGAACAGAACGACCCATAACGGGTAGAGGGCGTTCAGTAGCGCCGCCAGCGAGGCGTCCAGGCGCGCCAGGCTGGTGTAGTAGAGCAACGAGCCAAAGCCGTTGACCGCGCCGACGCTGACACAGCCGACCAATCCACCCCAGGAGATTGGGATGTCGCGCCGCCAGAATATCAAGAACGTCGCCCACAGAAACGAGGCGGCCACAATAGTGCGAATAGCCGCCAGCGTAAACGGGGCCACACCGCTCCGATAGGCCAGCTTACCTAAAATCGGCGCCCAACTCAAGAAAAAGCTGGCCAGGATCATGCTCACGACCCCCCAACGCTGTTCACGGTTTAGTTTGATGGTTATCGAACGATTGGGACCGAAGATCCGCCGGACGCTGAGTCGAAGCTGTTGCAGGAAGCGCCTTCGATCTGATCTTGCCCCGCTTTTCTCGCTATGCTCTAATTTTCGATCCGTTGTATGTTTGCTATTCATTGGTCATTTCTCGCTTTTATGTTAAACTTTTGATGATGAAGCCTAACCTAGAAAAACCGGAACAAAAAAGCTGTTGTCCTGATCTTCCCAATCCTCGTACAGATGCGCGAGGATCAGGTCGGTTAGGGCCTAACCTAGAAAAACCGGAACAAAAAAGCCGTTGTCTTGATCTTCCTAATCCTCGTACAGATGCGCGAGGATCAGGCCGACTGGGGCCTAACCAGAAACGTATCTTGATCGCGCTGGCTATCCTCAACGTCATTGCCCTGATGGGCTTGATGCGCCTCATCGGGCGGTCGTCGTCGTTTTTCCCTCTACCCACGCTCCAGCCTTCCCCCCCGGCCATCGACCTGAAGATGTGCCCGGCTGTCTCGGTCGCGGATGAGACGTGGGAAGCGACCCAGCAAATGGTTGAATTCAATCTGGGCGGCAAAGTCGCGCTGAACGCCGGCGGCGTGCTCCACTTCGATATCGTCCACCCGTTATCAGGCCCGGTGACGCCCACGGCTCTCGACGAGGCCGCCCAATCGGCTTGGTTGGCCTTTGACGTGGCCCAGGCATTGCTGGAGCGGCGAGGGGACTGTTCTCCCTTCACGGATGTCGAGATTGCGATCCTGGTGCGTGACGAGCAGCCTCAGGCCCAACTGGACGTCCACGTCAGGGCGGCTGATCTACTGGCCTTCCACGTCGGCGAACTGAGCGAGGAGGCCTTCATCGACCGCGTGACCTATACCATCCGCCCGATAACGCGCTCCCCTTGACCCATGTGGTTTAAATGGGTCTTCAGGATTTCGCATGGCCCATCATAGACCCTAAAGGTTTCTGCGCTGGTTTTGATGGAAAAAGGTCATTGTTTAAGGCAAAAACGTTGTTTGCGCGGCCTTGAGCAAAACCTTTAGGGTCTC
>DAOTUC010000028.1:0-6009 GCA_034437315.1 Anaerolineae bacterium | reverse complement strand
AACTGGCGCACCTCCTCCTCCAATTTCGTCGCGATATCAGCGCCCCGCGTCCCGGCGTAACAAGCGTCGATGGAGCCGAAGAATTTGTGGGTCTGAAGCACCAGCTTGCCGCCCAGCCGGTGCTTGTCGTCCACGATGAGCGTACGCACGCCGGCCTTGCCCAATTCGATAGCGGCCGAAAGGCCGGCCGGTCCGCCGCCGATGATCAAGCACTCGACATCGACCGACTCAATGGGATCCATACCGGGGGCATCGTGCAGGTCGGGCAGCGCCGGTTTGCCATCCAGCGGTTCGACCGCCATCCCCGGCTGGACGAGCGCCATACATGATTTGACCGGCAGGCCGTCGGCGATGACGGCGCACTGGGCGCACTGCCCATTAGCGCAAAAAATGCCCTGCGGCGCGCCATCCTTATGATGATGTCCGAAGATGCGCACACCGTTCGCGAACAACGCCGAGGCGATAGTCTCCCCCTCGCGGCCCTGCATAGGCTGCCCTTCCCAGGTGAAGGTAAAACCGGGCGCCGCAGATTCATCCTCCACGGCCAATATCGGATGTTCCTGAATGCGATAATCTGCCATCCTGTCCTCCTAAGTCCTACGTCTCACGTCCTAAGTCCCCCTTTGTCACCCCATATGATACGCTGATATGGCTTAGAGCACAAGTTGGGCGATTACCATTTGTCACGTTTGACCTTTGTGTTGCTCATCTAAACCGTCTATAATATGACGACTTAGGACTTCGGACGTATGACGTATGACGTAATAAGAGGTGCAAAGATGAACAAGGAAATATTTACCCACGAGACCTATCTTTCTCCCTTGACCTGGCGCTATGGCAGCGACGAGATGCGGGCGGTGTGGAGCGAGGCCCACAAGCAACGCATTCACCGGCGCATCTGGACAGCGCTGGCGGCGGCGCAACGTCAGGCCGGGCTGGTGACGGATGAGCAGTTGGCCGACCTGCGCGCTCACCAGGACGACATCGACGTAGGACGAGCCCACGAGATCGACGCCCAGATTCACCATGACCTGATGGCCGAGATCCGCGCCTTCGCTGAGCAATGCCCGGTGGGAGGCGGCATCATCCACCTGGGCGCGACCAGCGCCGACGTGCTCGACAACGCCGACGTGTTGCGCATTCGCGAGGCGCTGGACCTTTTGCTGGCGCGTTTGCGTCCCTTGCTCGCGCGCCTGGCCGATCTCATTGAGGCCCGCGCCGACCAGGTCTGTATGGGCTTCACCCACATCCAGCCAGCCGAACCGATCACCGTTGGCTACCGGCTGGCGACCTACGGGCAGGATCTGTTGGAGGATTATCAAGCGTTGATCCATCTGCGCGAACACCTGCGAGGGAAGGGAATCAAAGGGGCGGTGGGCAGCGCGGCCTCCTATGCCAGCGCGTTGGAGACCGCCGACATGACGCCGGCCGAGTTGGAGGCGCTAGTGATGACCGAACTCGACCTGGAACCCTACCCCATCGCCACCCAGGTCTACCCACGCAAGCAGGATCTGCGAGTATTGAACGGGTTAGCCGGGTTGGCCGCCTCCCTCTATCGCTTCGCCTTCGATCTGCGGCTCCTGCAATCCCCCCCCATCGGCGAGTGGAGCGAACCCTTCGGCGACAAGCAGGTCGGTTCGTCCGCCATGCCCTTCAAACGCAATCCAGTGCGCGCCGAGAACGTGGACAGCCTGGCTCGCTACGTCGCGGCGCTGCCCCGGATCGCCTGGGACAACGCCGCCCACAGCCTGTTGGAGCGCACGCTGGATGATTCGGCCAACCGGCGGCTCCTGTTGCCACAGGCCTTCCTGGCGACCGACGAGATCTTGCACAAAGCCCGGGGAATTCTGGATGGCCTGGTGATCCGCGACGAGGCGATCGCCCGCAACGTGGACGTTTACGGCGCTTTCGCCGCGACCGAGCGGCTGTTGATGGCGCTGGCGCGGGCCGGGGCCGACCGCCAGGCGATGCACGAGGTCATCCGCCAGCACGCCATGGCGGCATGGCAGGCGGTCTGGGCCGGGGAACCGAACCCGCTGGCGGACCGGTTGGCCGATGATGCAGACGTGCAGCGCTACATCTCTGCGGAGCGCGTGCGCGGGTTACTCGACGCCTCCAACCACGTGGGCGACGCGCCGCAACGCGCGCGCCGGTTGGCGCGCCAATTGGCGACGCTTGACTTCTGCTGAGCCTGAATTATACTCGCACCGTATCGCGGCGGGCGCATTCAGTTTTGTCACGCAGGATTTGACATTCAATCTAAGAGGAAGCAGTCGTGAGTTTAGAAACGCAAGACGTATCTCGCCCCCCCTTGCGCGGTCGTCTCCTGGTCGCAGTACAGGCAATCTGGGTCTCCCTGGCGGCTCTGACGTCAATCACCTTTATCCTATCCGTCACATTCTATTTCCGTCACATCGAATCGCCGGACGCCTTTTACCAGGTTTACGCCATTGCATTCGACGCGCTCCAGGTCTTGGTCTTTTTCGCGGCCGCCGCAGCGATCTTCTGGCGCCGCTCCAACGACCCTATGGTGGCCTTCATCTCCATCGCCCTCCTGATGTTTGGCGCCGCCACAGTCGACACGGTCGGCCTGATGACGATGATTGAATCGTCGTGGCGCTGGATGGCCCTCGTCGTCCAGGCCCTGGGCCTGGGCATGACGCTCGTCGTCCTCTACACCTTTCCCGACGGGCGTTTCATCCCTCGTTGGACCGGGATGCTGACGTTAATCTGGGTCGGGTGGTTGATCGCCTGGACCTTCTCACCCATCCAATCCTTCGACCCCCAAAACTTGCCGCTCCCCTTGCGTTATCTGGCTTTTATGATCTCGTCAGACCAACAGAGACTCAAGGCTATCTTCACGTACATCCACTACTTCAGCCTTCTCATGATCCTCCTATGCTGGTTCGGCAGCGGCGTATTCGCCCAGATTTACCGGTATACCAAAGTCTCCAATCAGATTCAACGCCAGCAGACCAAATGGGTCGTCTTTGGCCTCGTTTTTTCATTCATCGGCTACTTCGCGTTCCAATTCCTATCCACTTTGCCCCGCTTTAACCAACCCGGCGCCGCCAGATTCCTACTTCACTTCCTGGGCAAACCCCTGTCCACGTTCCTCTTCTTACTTATGCCGCTCACCATCAGCCTCTCCATTCTTCGTCGCAGACTGTGGGACATCGACCCCATCATCAAGCGCACGATGGTCTACGGCCTGCTGACGAGCGGCGTGGCGGCTATCTACCTGGGCATCGTCTTCTCCTTGCAGCGGCTGTTCCGTCTGCTCACCGGGCAACAATCCGACGTGGCCATCGTCGTGGCGACCCTGGTCAGCGCGTCGCTGGCCCAACCGATCCGCCGTCGCGTGCAAACGTTCATCGACCGCCGTTTCTATCGGGAACGGGTCGATTTTCGCCGGGCGATTACAACCTTCTCGCGCGAGGTGCGTACTATTATCGAATTGCCGGAACTGCTACACGTGCTCGTCAGACGCACGACGGAACTCCTGCACATTCAGCATGGGGCCGTCTTCCTGCGCGACAGGGGCGGCAATTTCAAGTTGGCAGAAGCTCACAATCTGCCGCCGGAGCGGGGCAGACATCTAAACCTGATCCCCAGTCTGTTGGGTCCTCTGTGGAACGGTCACACGGTCACGTACCCCCAGAGCAGGGACTTCTCGCTTCTGATTCCTCTGATCGCCCCCCGCGAGGAGGAGAACGACCTGGTGGGGGTGCTGGCCCTGGGCCCTCGGCTCTCGGGGCAGGATTACGCCTACGAAGATCGGACGTTACTTTTGGGATTGGCGGACCAGGCCGGGACAGCCATCTACGTCGCCCGGTTGATTCAGGAAAAACAAGCGGAGGCCGAGCGCCGCGAGGCTGCTGAACGCCGCCTGGATGCGCATCGCAACTCGCCCGCCGGCCGAGCGGAGGCCTTCGCCCAGAACCTGATGATGGCTCCGGAACGCACGCTGATCGAGTTACACCAATTGACCCAGACCGCCGCTCAAGACACCGACGCGGCGAGACTGCTCGACAACCTGCCCAACGCGCTGAATCGCCTGGGCGCGACGCCGTTGGCCAAGTTCGCCGAGGGGTTTCACTACCTCTTCACCAGCCAGTTCGAGCCCGAGATGTTAGCGGTGGGACTGCGCACACTCATCACCCAGCTTTCCGAATATCCGGAGGAAGGATTGCATTACGTCTGCCGGTGGGATCCCGACAGACAGCCTGGGGCTGAAGAGGAAGGAGACGCGGTCTCTGGTAAATTGCTCTATGGCGATCAGGGTCTGGCAATCTCTCGACTCTGTCAGGCAGCTCTGGATGTCAAATCAATCACCCAGATCAGCCAATTGCTGCCATTCCTCCAGGCCCAAGCTAAGAAGGAAGTGGATGAAGAAAGCCGCGCAGAACAGTCGCCGACGGCGATCACCGCCATTCGAGAACCTTTCCAGGCGCTGCCCCAGGCCATAGACCATTTGCACGCGGCGGCCGAGGCGTTGCGGGCCTACGAGCGGGTCGAGTCTTCCCGCGATAAGCTCTCCTACCTGGTGAGCGCCGTCGAACGGTTGCGGCACGTCGACCACGTGGCTCAGGCGGAACTGGGCGGCGTCGACCGGCCCATCGTCCAGCAGATCGCCGAGAGCTGGCTGGCGATTGTGACCGGCGCGATCAGCGAACTCCAGACCCGGGCGGAATTGACCTATCGGTTGCTCACGCGCCACACCTGGCAGGAGGACGCCGTGCCGCTGGTGCTCGTCCTGCGCAACGAGGGTCGCGGCGCGGCGCTCAACTTGCAAGTAAACGTGGTTCCCAAACCGGCCTACACGGTGTTGAATGAAGGCGCCCAGGTCGATCAACTGGCGCCCGGTGAAGAGGCGCGGGTCGAGTTGCGCGTGCGCCCCCGCCTGGCGGATGGCGTCGATCAATTCCGCGCCCGTTTCGTCATCGCCTACACCGACCCCCGAGGGCCGGACCAGGTCGAGCACTTCGCCGACGTGGTGCGCCTGCTGGCCGGCGACGGGGAATTCCAATTCATCCCCAACCCCTACGTGGTTGGCACGCCGCTGGAGGCCGGGTCGCCGCTCTTCTTCGGCCGCGAGGACGTGGTCGTCTTCATCGAAGAGAACTTGGCCGCCCAACATCGTAACAACCTGGTGTTGATCGGCCAACGGCGTACGGGGAAGACCTCGCTGCTCAAACAACTGCCGGTCCGCCTGGGCGACGATTGCCTGTCCGTCTATCTCGACGGTCAGGCCCTGGGGCTGGATCCCGGTCTGCCGAATTTCTTCCTCGCCCTGGCGACGGAGATCGCATTCGCCCTGGAGGACCGGGGCTTTGACATTCCCTTTCCTGAATACGACGATTTTGTCGAAAGCCCGATGGCGGCCTTTGAGCGCCGGTTCTTGACCAGCGTGCGCGAAGTGATTGGACGCCGTCACCTGCTCATTATGTTCGATGAGTTTGAGGAATTGCAGACAGCGGTCGAACACGGCAACTTGCCATCGAAGATATTCGGCTTTTTGCGCCACTTGATCCAGCACGTGGACAACCTGAGTGTGATCTTCTGCGGCACCCACCGGCTGGAAGAACTGGCGTCCGATTATTGGAGCGTGCTCTTCAACATCAGCCTATACCGGCAGATCGCCTATCTCGAACAAGCCGAGGCCCTGCGCTTGATCCAGGAACCGGTGGCCGAATACCACAAGCAATATGACGACCTGGCCCTGGACAAGATGTGGCAAGTGACCGCCGGTCATCCCTATTTCCTGCAGCTCCTGTGCCATAGCCTGGTCAACCAGCACAACCGGACGGAACGCAGCTATGTCACGGTGAGGGACGTCAACGATGCGCTGGACGAGATCCTGGCCTCAGGCGAGGCCCACTTTATTGTTCCAGACATAAGGTAAAAACCTTCGCCTTTAGGCGAATAGCTTTAGCAGTTTTTGTGTGAGATCTTTGTAATTGTCGCATCGCGGTTGAAGTTGTGTATGAAATCGAAGTTATCGCGGCG
>DAOTUC010000027.1:0-14293 GCA_034437315.1 Anaerolineae bacterium | reverse complement strand
GCACTTGACCCCCGTTGCTAATTCAATTTCTACACATATGCAAACGAGTAGATGGGCGCACGCTCCCGCATCTACTCGCTCAATCGATCGACTCTATTCGGCAAGGCCCCATTAGCGGCAATCGCCACGTATGAGCCGCCGACAAAGCAAACTAAACGATATAAAACCAGAAAATTTTGTTTGATAGACAAGCGATATTGAGCGAACTCCTAACCTGGACGAGCCAGAACCAATCAGGGCTGACGGCAAATTCTTCCTCGCTGTACAGGAATCCCACCGGTTAGGCCCTGACACGTTAGCGACGCAGGTCAAGCCGGTTGAGAATGTCTCGATAGCGTTCCGGCGACTTGCGGCTCAGGTAGTTCAGATGCTTGCGACGCTTGCCGACCATGCGGATCAAGCCACGCCGTGAGTGTTCATCGTGCCGGTGCATCTTCAGATGCTCCGTCAAATACTTGATGCGCGTCGTCAACAACGCAATTTGAACTTCTGGCGACCCAGTATCGTCGGGCGAACGGCCAAATTCCTCGAATATCGTCTCTTTCTCACGCTTACTTAACGACACTATTTCCTCCTTGGTATGATACAAATGGATAAGGCTGAAATTGCCTCTACCAACTTTGCGGGCGATATTGTACCACGATTCACCGACAGGCGCAAATAAAAATAAAAGGATTCGATGGTGAGCGCCTGCTGGCCCCAGCATTTTCCTAGACAATTTAGAGCACTCATAGTAAACTAATCCCGATGCCGGGCAACGACCCAGCCTTCGGGCGCACCGAGAGCGCGTGGGATGAGCGTTCGAAAGGAGCGTTCGGAAGGAGCGTTCAAAAGTGATGACACAGATGCAGGTTTACCACAATTTAGCAAGGAGGTTACAGGATGAGCCGTTTTCAAGAACAGGGGAAATTGATCGCTCGCCTGGCCGCGGGACGCGGTCAACTGCTGGCGGAGCTTTTAGGGTTGGATGAGGAGACGTTGACGGAAACGCCCTGCCTGGAGCGCTGGACAGTCAAGGATCTGCTGGCCCACATCGCCGCCTGGGATCGTTGGGAGTACCGGCAGATGAAAAGGTCGTTAGCCGGAGAACCCCCTGAGGACGTTGCGGTGGACGCTTTCAACGCCGCCGCGGTGACCGAGTGGCGGGATCGCTCCCTGAACGAGGTATTGGATGAACTACAGGATGCCCGCGCCTTCTGGATCGCCTGGCTGCGGGATCTGCCCGAGAACGTGTTTTTCGAGAACCGCTCCTTTCAGGATCGAGATTGGACCTTCCCCCATTGCCTGGAGATCCAGTGGCGACACGACGCCGAACACGTCGCCCAGATCGCCGCCTGGCGGGAGGAACAGCAGTTGGAAGAAGACGCCGGTTTCAAAGGCCTCCTGCTGGCGGCCCTGAACGCTACGCGCGAGGAACTGCTGACCGCCGCCGCGATGGCGACCCCGGCGGAACGGACCTCACGCCCCATCTGTGGGGCATGGACGTTGAAGGATGTGCTAGGCCACGTGGCCGATTGGGAATGGGTGGGCGTCGAGGGGTTGCGCCGGATGGCCGCCGGCCGCCCGCTCGACATAGCCTACATCGCCGACATCGACGCCTGGAACGAGAGACAGGCCCAGGCGCGGGCCGATCAACCCTGGGAAGAGATCTGGGCCGATCTACACGCGGCGCGAGAAGAACTGCTGGAAATCCTGGATGGTATGCGCCAGGCCGACCTGATGCGCTCTTACGTCTTCCCCTGGGGGCCGGAGGGCGTGGCCTATCAATGGCTCTCCGCCTTTATATCCCACGACCGGGAGCACGCTCAAGGGCTGCGGAGCGAGATGGGCGCGGAAGAGGAATGAGAACGACAAGCGGCCAACGTGGCCAGATACCTATAACCGGAGAAAGGAACAATTCGTGACATCCACAACGAGAACTAAAGACGGAATGCCGCCGACCTGGATCGAGGTGATAGACGAAGCTGAAGCCGACGAGACGCTGACTGCCGCCTACGCGGTCTGCGCCGACTCGACCACCGGCCGGACGGCCCACATTATGAAGGTGCACAGCCTGCATCCCCAGTCTATGCTGGACCACCGCGCGCTCTACGAGACGTTGCTTTTCGGCTCCTCGCCGCTCAAGCGATACCAGCGCGAGATGATCGGCGCGGTCGTCTCGGCCATCAACGGCTGTCTGTATTGAATGATCCATCACGGAGAGGCTCTCCGTCGGTTGATCAAGGACGAATCGTTGGTGTCACAGTTAAAAGAGGACTATACACACGCGACGCTCAAGCCGGTTGACCGGGCGATCCTGGACTATGCGGTGAAATTGACCCGCACCCCGGCCGCGGTCACACCAGCCGATGTGCAGGCGCTGCGCGAGGTCGGCCTTTCCGACCGCGCTGTCCTCGACGTAGCGCAGGTCACAGCCTACTTTAATTTTGTCAATCGTCTGGCCGATGGGCTGGGGGTGCGACTTGAAGATGCTGGGACGCGAGACGAAAAGCGACGCGCTCATCACAACCAGGACGGGAGCAGGTAGGAGAATTATTTTTCTGAAAACGCCTTACCTATCCAGCGCCATCGCCATGGAGAAGGACTTGAGGAACTGGGGATCCGTCGCCAACTCGACGTAGTTGACGCGCCGGGCCAGCGCCCGCGCCTCTTCCCGCTTGCCGTGCGAGATAAGCGCCATCCTGGCCCCCGTCCCCGCCGCGTTCCCCACCTGGCGGAAACGATCCAGCGGCAGCCGAGGGAGCATGCCGACGCTGATCGCGCTCGCGACGTCGATATAGGTCCCAAAGGCTCCGGCGATGATCAGCCGGTCAATGTCCTCGTCCTCAAGACCGTTGGTCTCGAGCAGCGCCTGGATGCCGCTGCGCATCGCGCCCTTGGCGAGCTGGAGCTCCCGCACGTCCTTCTGTGTAAACGTGATCGCCGGGCGGCCGTTCGCCTGCTCCTCCTCGCCTACCAACACGAATTCACGCCCGTTTTCCCCCTCGCGCACGCGGGGATGGCCCTCCAACATACGACCGCTGGCGTCCAGCACGCCCGCCTGGTAGAGCTGGGCCAGGGCGTCCAGGATGCCAGATCCGCACAGGCCCACCGGCTCGCCTCCTGAGATGGTTTGGTAGATGACGGCGTCGCCCTCCAACCGCAGCCGCTCAATGGCCCCCTTGGCCGCCCGCATCCCATGCTTGATGTGCGCGCCCTCGAAGGCCGGCCCCGAAGCGCAGGAGACGCTGCTGAGACGCCCGCGGTTCGACAGGCAGATCTCGGTGTTGGTGCCGATGTCGAGGGCCAGGACGACGTCGGCGGCGGCGGACAGGTCGGTCGCCAGGATCATCGCCACGTGGTCGGCGCCGACGTAACCGGCGACGTTCGGCGGCAAGTGCACGACAGCGCCCGGCGCCAGGGCGATCCCCAGACGCCGGGCCTCGATTTCCAGCGCGTCGCTCACGGCGGGCACGTAGGGCGCCCGCGCCAACTGCCACACCGGCAGCCCCACCAGGAGGTGATGCATAGCGGTGTTGCCCACCACCACCGCCTCGACGATGTGGGCCGGGTCGGCCCCCGCCTCGGCGCACAGGTCGGCCGCCAGTTGGCTCAACGCCTCGCCCAACAGCCGCTGCAACAACGCCGCATCCTCCGGGGATCGTCCGGCGTAGGTCAGGCGGGCGACCACGTCCTCGCCGTAAGCGATCTGGGGGTTCATCATGCCCTTGGACGCCAGAGAACGGCCCGTCTCCAGGTCGAGCAGGTAGCCGGCGATCTTGGTCGTGCCCAGGTCGACGGCCATCCCCAGCGGACGGGTAGAGGGCGGCAGCAGGGCGACGACCTCGTTCTCGCGCACCACCACGTTGGCGCGCCAATCCCATTCGCGCAGTTGGGGCGAGAGGGTGCGCAGGACGCAGAGGCCGATTTCGACGGTCGTCAGGTTGTGCTCGGCGACCAGCGCATCTCTCAGACGCGCGGCGTCGGAGCGCAGGTCGTCCAGCGACGGCGGCGTCATCGTCACCGCGTGGGAGGCGATCAGGGGGTCCGGCGTCACCGGCGACCCCTCGCCCTCGACCTGGGTCCGCTGGGGCGTGGTCAGCGATTCAGCCGGGACGCGCGCCTTGCAATCGCCGAGGGGGACGGCGCGGCAGGCGAGACGGTAACCGTCGGCCAACTCCTCGGCGGTGAAGAACGACGCCTCCTTCTCCGCCAGCGGGGAGACCTGGCCCTCCAGCACCTGAATCTTGCAGCGTCCGCAGTTCCCCGCGCCGCCGCAAAAGTTGACCAGGTCGACGCCCAGTTGTCGGGCGCACTCGAGCAGGGACTGTCCCTCTGGACAATCGCCGCGCCGGCCGACGGGTTCGAAATCAACGTGAATAGTCATCGTCTCTCAACCTTTTCGATACGTACCAGGAGAGCATGGCGCCTGCAAACGTAACAATGACCAGCGCTGTACTGCCCGCTTGCCAGTTCCCGCCGCTCAAGATAGCGCCCAGCGCCGGCGGTCCCGAGATGGTCCCCAGGTTAGCCCCCACGTTCACCACTGCCAGCGCCAGACTGGCGGATTTGGCGTCGGCGGCCGTCTCCGGCGCCAGGGTGAAAATCGCGGTGGGGATAAAGTTGGAGACGAACCCCAGGACGATCATGTAGGGCGCCACGACCGCTTGATGTTGCAACCGGAAGCTCCAAAAGACAGCGATCGTCATCACGAGGAAAGCCGCCGGCAGCAAGAGGTGGCGGTTCTTCATCCGGTTGATCACCCATCCGGCGATGATGTTGGCCGGGATCGCTGCCAGAAACATAAGGCTGGCGTAGGCGCTTGCTATGGCAGGATCAATCTGTAGCGTTTCCGTCAGAAAAGTAGGCGCCCAACTGTTGTACCCCAGCAAGCCAAAGGCAAAGGCGCCGAAACCGAGGCCCAGCAGCCAGGCCGACGGATTGAGCAGCCCCTGGGAAAAGGCCCCTGGGGCGGGCGCATCCCTGGGCGCGCGCGTCCCTGTTTGTGGGACGTTCACCAGCAGCGCAAAGAGAATCGTCGCGGAAAACGCCAAGAGCGCGCCGAACCACCAGATCGAACGCCAGCCAAAGGCGTCGGCCAGGGGATGTGCGACGTTGAACATGATGACGTTGCCGACCGGCACCCACGCGGCCCAGATCCCCATCGGCAGGCCGCGGTCCTTCAGCTCGAAGCACAAGCTAATCGCCGCCGGCGCGACGACGGAGATCAGGCTGGCGCCGACGCCCTCGATCGCGCCGCCCAGCAGCAAAAGGGCGGCGCTGTTTGCCAGCGCGCCGGTAACCGCTCCGACGATCACACAGCTCAGGGCGACGACGCCGGCGAGCTTGACCCCCATCCGGTTCAGAAAGAGGGCTGCGGGGATAGAGAGGAAAATACCGGCGATCGATGATACAGACATCAACCAGCCGCCGGTCACCATGTCGACCTGCAACTCGGCCATCAGCGTGGGCAGGACCGGCGGGGGTTTGAATCGGTTGGCGGCGATGGCGACGCTGGACAGGAAGACCACGGCCATCACCAGCCATGCGTTACGTTTGTTGGTCAACAGTCTTGTTCTCCTCTACCCACATAAGGGCGGGTCCCGAGACCCGCCCTTATCTATCACCGTCGATACAACAGATTGCGCTAATACTGACCAAACTCCTTGGTCGTTTCTATCCACACTCGGACCAGTTCTGGATCTGCCTCGTCGAGCACCGAGCTGCACGACATAACGAAACCGCCATCCTGGCCGATCGTCTCGATGAGCCGTCTGGTCTCCTCGCGGACCTGATCCGGCGCGCCGTGTTGGAGCAAAGAGACCGGCATACCGCCGGCGATGCACATCTTGCCGCCCAACACCTCTTTCACCTTGGCCATATCCGAGCGGTCGAAGCAGCCCATCACCTTGCCCGGCGGCAGTTCCGCCAGATAGTCGAGCCGTTGGTCGTACGCGCCCTCAAAGAAGGGGCACGGCATCAGATCGGCCTTGATCAACGCCAGGATGAGGCCCTTGAGGGTAGGCCAGTAGAACGTCTCGAACTGTTCATTCGACATAAAGCCGTCGGCGCCGCGGTGCAGCGGGATGAAGATACGGGGGTTGCCGCTCATGTGGGCCTGGCCGATAGCGCCGCCGATCTGTAGCGGCAAGATTTTTTGCATCGCTGCCTGCAGCTTGTCGGGGCAGCGGTACATATCCATCATCGCGCCGCGCATGCCGCGCATCATGTCGGAGATCAGATCGTAGGGGGCCAGGGCCACAGCGACTGCATTGGCGGGATACCCCAGGTCATTCATCTTCTGCTCGAACTGACCATATGCCATACCCCAACGGCCCGAGACCTGCGCCGCTTTCATGAGTGCGTCCATAGACGCCGCCACCGGCGGCGCAGCGAGGATGCCGAAGATGCCCGCCCCGGCGTAACCGGCTAGCAGGGAGGTGATAGGCGGCAGCATGCCGAAGCCCTCCAGCGCGCCATAGATGCGAGGCAGGTACTTGCGCAATGTCCAGTCGGCGGGGTCGTTGAGGAATTCGTCGTATTCCTCGGCCAGCATATACTCGCCCTCCACAAATTGGAAGGAGCGATTGGGACCGACGCCATGCCCAGGCCACTTGATCTGCCGGTTGTCCAGCGCTTCGTGCGCCGCTCCGGCGGCAGCGATAGGCTGAGCGGGATACGTGTATAGATCCGGCTCGTAGTCGATAATGACCTTTTCATTGGCCGCCAGCCAGCGGTCTACGTCGTAGAACGCCTCCTCGTAGGTCATTCCGACGTAGCGAGCGGGGAAGAGGTGGAACCAGGGGAAAATGGGGACGCGGTCGGGCGTCTTCAGCGCGACGGCGTCGTTGACACGTCCTATCCGAGTTTCAAAGCTCTCCATCGTCGTCATAGCGCTATCCTCCTACCCACTGCTTGGCGAGGGAGACCGCCTCCATCGCGTCCTTCCCCCACGCATCGGCGCCGGTATAGTCCTCTACGTGCTCGTCTACCGGAGCGCCGCCGATCATGATCTTGACCTGGTCTCGCAGCCCGGCTTCGGCGATCGCCTCCACCGTCTCTTTCATAGATTGGAAGGCCAGCGTCAAGAGGCCGCTCAATCCCACCACGGCGGGCTCTATCTCGGCGATCTTTTCGACGAAGGCCGCGGGCGTGACGTCGACACCCAGGTCGACCACCTCAAAACCGTTGGCCTTGAGCATAAAGACGACCACATCTTTACCGATATCGTGGATATCGCCCTCCACCGTGCCCATAAGGACCTTGCCTGCCGCCTCGGACGGCGTTTCCTGCGCCAACTTGGGCTTGACCAGTTCGGTGATGCTGTTCATCATCTCCCCGGCCATGACCAGTTCGGGGACGAAGGCCTCTTTCCTCTCGAATCGCTGGCCGATGAGGTCAAGGGCCTCCCGGCACGCGTCGAGGATCGTCATCGGTTCCACGCCATCGTCCAGCAATTCCTGGGTAATCGCGAGGACGTCATCCTCGCGAATATCGACAAAAGCGTCGATCAATTTTTGTGACATGTTTTCCTCCAGAGGTTGATTGGTTGATCATAAAACCAGGTAGGGGCGAAGCATACGTCGCCCCTACGAATACTGCCCGTACTCTTTACCAGCTTCCATCATCGCGTGGACGTTCTCCGCCCTGGCGTGGTCGATCCCGCAACCGTTGGTCAAGATGAAGCCGCCGTCCCTGCCCACCGTCTCGATCAGCTCCTTGCAGTAGGCCTTGACCTCGTCGGGGTCGCCGGCGGCCATAATCGCGGTGGAGACGTTGCCAGCGATGCAGCAGACGTCGCCCAGGACCTCTTTAGCGCGCTTCATGTCGGTCTGGTCGAACCACCAGATACACTTCCCCTTGGGGAAGTCGGCGATGATCTCCAGGCGCTGGTTGTAGCCGCCCTCGGCGAACATCAGCGGGATGCAGCCCTCTTCCGCGATGCCGAGCATCACCTGCTTGAGCGTCGGCCAGTAGAACGTCTCGAACTGGGCGTTCGACATGAAGCCGTCGGCGCCCTTGTGGAGCGGCATAAAGACGAACGGCACGCCAGTCTGGTTGACGGCGCCGACGGCCATGTCGACCATCAGCGGCGCGAACCGCTCGCAGGTCTCGATCAGCGCGTCGGGGTGGCGGAACATATCGAGCAACATGCCCTTCGTGCCGCGCAGCGTGTCGCCGATGGCGTCGAAGGGGGCCTTGGCCGCGCCGCCCGCCCAATCGGTGACGCCCAGCGCGCGCACCTGGGCCGCCAGCCCGCCCATCACCTGCATCCAGTGCATCGCTTCCTCGCCGGCCTCCATCAGCTTCTTGAGCGCCTCCTGGACGTCCGGGAAGGCAAAGGGCAGGACCGCAGTGGGCGTCATCGGCATCTCCTGGATGGAGGGCATCAGGGGCAACTTGGCCAGGGGCTCCAGTGCGCCAAAGATGCGCGGGAAGTACTTGCGCATAAAGAAATCGGTCGGGTCGGCCGCCAGGGCCCCGTACTCGTCTGCGGTGACGTACTCGCCCTCGATCATCTGATACATGAGATGATCGTCCAGCTTCTGGCCGGGCCAGTCGTAGAGCTTGTAGTCGAGGATCTCAAAGACGCGCCCGGGGACAATCGCCAGGCTGCCGAACCAGGCATCGGGATCGAATTCCTCGACGTAGGCCAGGATCGCCTCGGCCACCTTCTCATAATCGTAGAGCGCCTCTTTCATCGTCAGGCCGGCGTGGAGAGCGGGGAAAAAGCCCTCGGAGGGAAAGATGGGCACACGGGCGGGGACCTTCATCTCGAATGCGTCGCGGATGATCGTCGCACGCTCCCGGTACTTGGCCTCCGCTTCGGGCGAGGCGAACTCGAAACCGGGCATGTTGACGTAGGCGTCCAGCCGCTGGGCCAATCGTTCGTCGGAAGACATTTCTTTCCAGATCTTATCCATCGCTACCCTCCTATCCACTTTGCGACCAGGCCGACGGCTTCCATCGCGTCGTCGCCGTAGCCGTCGGCGCCGGCGTATTGGGAGATCTTGTCGTCCACCTGTCCGCCGCCGACCATGATTTTCACCTGATCGCGCAACCCGGCTGCTTCGATGGCGGCGACCGTGTCCTTCATCGCGTCAAAGGCCAGCGTCAGGAAGCCGCTCAGCCCGACGATCTGCGGCTGGAATGACTTGATCGTCTCGACGAATTTCTGCGGGGAGACGTCGACGCCCAGATCAAGCACCTCGAACCCGTTGACGTCGAGCATGAAGGTGACGATGTTCTTGCCGATGTCGTGGATGTCGCCGGCGACGCTGCCGATGACGACCCGGCCTTTGTACTCGACCGCCGGCCCTTTCTCCAACTCCGGTTTGACCAGCGCCGAGATCTGGTTGAGCATCTCGCCGGCCATCATCAGCTCTGGCAAGAAGTACTCTCCCTCTTCGAAACGCTGGCCAACGACGTCCATCGCCGCCCGCGCATCGGCGAGGATGGCCATTGGATCTGCGCCGTCAGCCAGCATCTGTTTGACCAATGCAAGGGCTTCCGCCTCTTGCATATCGGCCATGGCGTTAACCAATTGTTCCGACATACCGCCTCCTTTTAATAAATGGGGGAATCTTGAAGTGGGGCTTGCGCTGTCCTACAGACGCGCATCTTCTATTATACTATAGATAACTATGCTAGCCAATAAAGGCGACTCCGGGAAAACGTAGTCGACGAGAATACAGGGCAGCACATCCTCGATCACCGTGGCGCAGGCGAGGATCATGGTGCGGACAGGCTCGTGAACGTGCTTGCATTCTTGGGGCCGGTTCTGGTCGCTCATACACGCCATATTATACACTTATATATATAAGTTGTCAAGGGAAAAAGAGGGGGTTGACTTATTAATCAGAACAGTGTAAACTGTAAATCGTACACTGATATAACCCGTCTCGAGGTGAACCGTTGAACGAGGAACCAACCGACTTTATAGATCGCGATTCGTACGAACCGGCGTATGCCCAACTGGTCCGCATCCTGCGCAAGCAGATCGCCGCCGGTATCTTCCGCCCCGGCGACCGTCTGCCCTCGGAGGCTCAGCTCTGCAAGCGGTACGAGATCAGCCCGATGACGGTCCGCCGCGTGATCAACATCCTCGCCGAACAGGGCGTAGTGACCACGGAGCAGGGCCGGGGCACGTTCGTCAAACCGATAGAGTTGGGGACCGCCGCCTTTCACCTGGGAGACCTACAGCGCATCTTCCGCGAGGAGAGCACCACCGTCAAGCTCTTGGAGGTGAATATCGTCTCCGCCACCAAGCGAACCGCTCGCAAGCTCGCCGTCGCCGTTGGTCAGCGGACGGTCTTCATTCGACGCCTGATCGTACAAGACGAAGAGCCCGTCCTCTACCACCGCGAGCACACAATCTATGACCCCCGACGTCCTATCGTCGAGGCGGAGATGGAGGTCACAGCGTTGCGCGGCCTTTTCAACGGAGGCAGCGAGTCGACGCTTAAACGAGGCGAGCTTGCAATCGACGTCACGGTGCTCACAGCGGAAGAGGCCGAACTATTACGCTCCCAGGCTGAATCTGCGGCCTTCCGCGTGGAGCATATATTCTACGATTTCGAGGATAAACCGGTCAGTTGGGGATGGTTTATCTGCCCGGGCGACCGTCTGCGCTTCACGACGACGGTCGGTATCAGCGATCAAGTGCCAGGAGCTGCATGAATAAAGATACCCGCGCCGAACTGATCACCGCTATTGCGGATTTACAAGAGGAGACCGCCCTTAGCCTGGTTCGCCGGCGATTGGAGAACGGGGAAGACCCCCTGCGTGTCGTGGAAGATTGCCAGGCAGGTCTGATGCAGGTGGGTAAGAAATACGAGGAGGGCGAATATTTCCTGGCCGGGCTGATTATGGGGGGCGAGATCTTCCGCCAGGTGATGGAGATGGTCGAACCGGTGGTGGAACTTCAGCTTTCCGCCGAGGGCTCCGGCCAGATTCTGATCGGCACCGTTCAGGGCGATATCCACAGCCTGGGAAAGATGATTCTCTCGATGCTGTTGAGTTGCAACGGTTTTACCGTCCACGATTTAGGTGTGGACGTTCCCCCGGCCCAATTCGTCGCCCACATAAAGGAGATTTCGCCCGATGTGATTGCGCTCTCAGGTTTGTTGACCAGCTCCTACGAATCCATGCGCGATACAGTCGCCGCCATCCGCCAGGCGGGAGTGACGACGCCCATCATCATCGGAGGCGGACAGCTCAGGGCGGAGGTCTGCGAATACGTCGAGGCCGATTACTGGACCACTGACGCGATCCAGGGCCTGGAGATCTGCCAGCGCTTGATCGAGAAATCGACCACATAGATTCGCTCGGATCGGTTCGTCATCTGGACAGCGCTATTAGCTCAAACACATATCTGGAGAACTATGCCGAAAGATTTGCCAACGCCTGAAGCGACGCTGGCGCTGCTCAAAGCGCGGCGCAGCATTCGCCGCTACAAGCCGGACCCGGTACCAGACGCGATGCTCGAACAGTTGTTGGAGGCCGGCCGGTGTGCCCCTTCAGCCAGCAATCGGCAGCCGTGGGCCTTCATCGTCGTGCGCGACGAAGCAACGCGCCGGGCGGTAGCGGAACACGCGGCCTACTATTTCGTGCGCTGGGCCCACGTCGAAGAAGCGCCGGCGCTCATCGTGCTGTGCGGGGACGCCAGCAACCGGGTCTACCGCCAGTTCCTGCACGAGGACGTGGGATTGGCCGGGGCGCAGATCATGCTCCAGGCCAAGGCGCTGGGGTTGGGGACCTGTTGGCTGGGCGGCGTCGATCGGGAGGCCATCGGCGACGTGCTCCAGACGCCGCCGGGGATGGAGATCGTGGGCCTGCTGACTGTCGGCTTCCCCGCCGAAGACCCCGAACCCCGAGCGCGCAAGCCCCTGGACGAGATCGTCCATTACGACCTGTACGGTAATCCAGACCCAAGCGCGAGCGTGACGCCCGGCGAGGTCTCCGGCGGCAACTTATTACAACGCCTGGCCCGCCGCTTTAGAATGTCCATTCGCCTGTAGTGGGGGCCGGTCAAGGTCTACGTATTACCTCAACGGAAAGGGAATAGTAGCCAGCAAATGGCCAAGTATGGCCGGGTCGAGATGCGAAAAAGTATCACGATTTGGAGAAAGCCTATCTATAACGAGAGATGAAAACGAGTTTCATAGGATTTCATAGGGAGTGTATATGAATAAGATATCCTCTAGAACCATAGCGCCAAACAATAGCGAGGAAAAAAATCTTGATATTGGATATGAGCGAACCTGCGATTGCAAGCTATCTCATATCAACTGTATGACTGCCAAAGAGTGGATAAAAGCCCAGATAGGTGTGTGGCAGTTTTACTATGAAGGACGAGACATACGAGATAAACAACTACATCCTGCTGTCTTTCCAATAAGTCTGGCCACACAGATTATTTCGCTTTTCACTCACAAAGGCGAATTAGTTATCGATCCATTTGTTGGCAGCGGCACAACATTGGTCGCTGCACGAGATTCAGATCGAAATGCAGTTGGTTTTGACTTGCAAGATGACTATATAGATCTTTGCAAAGATCGCCTGCGTCAATTAGCGCTGGGTAATACCAGCAAGCAATTAGCTATTCAAGACGACGCTCGCAACATACCACACTATTTCGAGGAAGAAACGGTATCCTTGATTTTTACCTCCCCTCCATACGCCAATCTCTTAAATCGCAAACGGAAGAATAAGAGCAGGCGAGGAGACGAAAGAAAGAATGAACAGTACTTAGAGGTTGAGCAATACAGTCAAGATCCTCGCGACCTGGGGACACTTTCCCCTATGGAATTTGGAGAAGCGATGAAAGAGATTTTTTCTGGCATGTTGCCCTTGCTGAAGCCCAAGGGGCATTGTGTCATCAATGTGCCGGATATGTGGTTGAAAAACAAACGTATCACATTGCATATCATCGTTGTGGAAGCTCTCCGAGAAGCCGGCTACGAGCTGAGAAATACGATAATATGGGATCGCACGAATATCGTGAATCGAGTGGGTATCTTTGGATGGCCTTCCAATTACATCACGATGGGGACCACTTTTGAGTATTTGCTTCATTTTTGGCGTCCACCTCAAAAGAAGAGGTGATCAATGCGACAATCAATGTTTCCTAATGAATTATCGGTACACGAGGAAAAAGTCAAATACGAGATTAAGCAGATAAAGACGCTGAAGAGTCCGTATGAGAGTGTCTATTGGTTTGCGCGGATATTGGTTGGAAGTGAATATGGCAACGAAGGCAGCAACACTACCCAGATGCTTGAATTGAGCAGGTATATTGACACTTTACTCTCCGTTCCTCAGCCGAAACTCGAAACCTCCAAGCGAGTCATCTGGGATTTTCTACACAAACTCCACCGCTCCGGGACTCAAGCCGCCAGCAAAGTGGAAAAACTGGTGGATCGTTTAGACCAATTGGTTACATCGCCGGAAGATTTGTCGGTTTTGAAGTTCACGATTGATCACGTCATTATTCCCACGAACGAATTGTTGCAAAGAGTCCCTAGCAGTGATAAGGAAGCGGCTGAGGAATTGATACGAGTCTACCTGGAGGAGGAAGGCGAAAGGGGACTACGAGATGTAATCTTGATGTGGGATCGAGTGGGGCAGCGCTGGTGTATGGAGGCCGAGCGAGTTTTGATTGTGGCTGGTTTTCGCCTGCTTCGCCAGACTTTGGACGATTTATTACAAGGAAAGCATATTTCCCGCATTGATGCGGATCAGACTCTCACGGCGTTTGTACAGGAATTTGAACGACGGCTTGTACGCGGAGTGCGTCCTGGCAGAGCCGGTCGAAGTTTGGAAGACGTGACAGGCGTCATTCTAGACCATTTTGGAATTGAGTGCTTCCTTGACGCGCCAGACCGCATTAAGACCGTTTTTGAAGTAGATAAAATGATCCCCCTTCCTGACGACTGGCGGATAGGCGTCTCCTGCAAGCGAACGCTGCGGGAGAGGTGGAAACAAGCAGCCAGTCTGGACTTGGAAACTATGGATAACGAGAGGCTCAAAAGCACCTGGCACGTTATCACGCTTACATCAGACCTGACCATTCCAAAGATCCAAGCAATTGGTGAAAGTAGAGGCATTGTCTATATTCCCGATGACGATCACTTCCTCCAAAATCACGCTGCTGATCCCAGAATTTCTGCTTTTATTCGCCCTATGACCTCTTTCATTTCGGACCTAAAAAAAGAGATTCGAGACCCTCAAGAATTGTGAGACTATAAGGTGCGTTATGAAAATCGAGCGAATTGAACTGCACGAGATCACATTGCCATTGGCCCATCCCTTC
>DAOTUC010000026.1:0-5032 GCA_034437315.1 Anaerolineae bacterium | reverse complement strand
TCTGTCTCCACGTCGATATATCCCCCATGCTGACGGACGATGCCGTACACCTGCGCCAGGCCCAGGCCCGTCCCCTCGTCCACATCCTTGGTGGTGAAGAACGGCTCGAACAGGTGATCGCGCACCTCCGCCGTCATGCCTATCCCGGTGTCCGAGACGATCAAGCAGATCCATTGGCCTTCCTCTATCACGTCCGCTCGCGGGGAGGATGCCGCTATTGGCAGCGGCTCGTCCGTCGTCACCTCAATACAGGACAACTCGAAACGCAGCGCCCCGCCCCCCGGCATCGCGTCGCGGGCGTTGAGCGCCAGGTTGGTCAGCGCCTGTTGGATGCGCGCCGGATCGACCCGCACCATAAAGGGCTGCCCGTCCTCAGCTGACCCATCCACCTTCATCTCCAGCGAAAGCCGGATATGCTCCGGGATTGTGTGCTGCAGGATGTCCATCACGTCCTGCGTGAGGGGCTGTAAATCCACCACCTGGGTGCGGAGCATCGAACGACCGCTGAAATCGAGGATCTGTTGCACCAGGTCGGCCGCCTTTTTCGATTCGTCGATGATCGTCTCGATGTGTTGCCCAACACGGGGCGACACGTCGAGCTGGCTCTGGCACAATTGCGCGTAGAGGATGATGGTGGAAAGCAAGTTGCGGAAGTCGTGGGCGATGCCGGCCGACAGTTGCCCCACAGCGGCCAACCGCGCCTGCTGGAGCATGGTCTCTTGCGCTTCCTGCAAATCAGCCAGCGCCTTCTCCAGGCGCAGGTTGCTCTCCTGCAACGCCTCTTCCGCCCGTTTGCGCTCGGAGATATCGGTGGCAATCTGCAATCGCACCAAACGGCCATCCATCCATCTGATGGCGCGGTCGTAGTTGATGTACCAGTTCCCCGTGATCGGGTTTTGACCCTCCCAGACGAGCACGCCGCTAGGATTGCCATCCGCGTCAATCAGCGGGTCATTCGTGCAATGGGCGCACGGCCCCGCTCCATCTCGGAACACTTCCCAGCAGATTTTCCCGACCAGGTTTTCGCCGAAGCTGGTTCGCATATGCTGATTGAGGAATAGGACCTCGTAGGTCTCCATATCGGCGACGTAGATATCCGCGTCTATGCCATCCAGTATCGTGAGCAGCCTTTGGTGAGACGCCCTGAGCGCCTCCTCGGCCCGCTTCCGCTCGGTGATGTCGGCGATAATGGTGAGCACACCGGTGACCTTTTCGCCGGTTTTCACGGGGATTTTGCGCGTCTCGGTGACGATGGTCCCGTTCCCATTTTCATCGTCGAACGTCATTTCTTCCTGGGTGACGAGCGGGACGCCGGTTTTAAACACCCCCCGATATTGGTCCATAACGGCGTCGGATAGAAATGGAAACACGTTCTGAAGCCGTCGGCCCAGGACGCCTCTCTCAAGGCCGAGTTGCTCAGTCCACTCGCTGAATCTCTCGTTCACCAGGCGGATGCGGCATTCGGCGTTGATCAGGTGCAGCGCTTCATCGAGTGAATCGATGACGGTGCGTTGTAACGATTCTGTCGCCCGCAACTTCTCCTCCGCCCGCTTCCGCTCGGTGATGTCGCGGGTGACGCCGGCAAACTCGGTTGGTTCTCCCTCGTCATCCCGCAACACCGTGACGCTTATCTCGATCGGGACACGCTCGCCGTCCTTGGTGAGCGTGGTGAACTCCCGCCCGGTGATGCTGCCCGCATCCAATACCTCCTGCATCGCCGCCAGCGCTTTTTCTTGCTCTTCAGGGACGAACCATTCGAAGACGTTCGCCCCGATCAATTCATCCTCACCGTCCAGGCGGTGTAGGCGATATGATGCCGGGTTGGCATAGACGATCTTTCCCTCTCTGTCGCAGATGACGATACTGTCAGTTGTCGTCTGAACCGCTGCGATCAGACGCCTCAGCTCCTGCTCTATACGCTTGCGCTCGGTGATATCTCTGGACACCCCTATGAAAGCCTTGGGATTCCCCTGAGCGTCCCTGATCAACGAGGCGCTCAATTCGGCCAAGAATCGCGTGCCGTCTTGCTTGAGCATGGCGTATTCGACGAGCTTGACCGCTTCGCCGTCCAGAACCCGCGCCGCATTGGCCATGGCCCGCTCTCGATCCTGCGGAGCGATCAAGGCAAACGCGCTCTCGCCCACCACGCCCTTCGCGCACGCGAAGCCGTGCATCGCGGCTGTCTGTCGATTGCAGAGCTGAATCGTGCCCTCCAGGTCGGTGAGCGTGATCGCGTCGGGCGCTGTCTCGACGAGGGAGCGGTACAATGCCTCGCTCTCCTGCAGTGCTTCCTCGGCCCGCTTGCGTTCAGTGATGTCGAGCGCCAGCCCTGCCATTCTCCCCTTCGCAATCGGATGGGCCACAAAGTTGACCCATCTCACGGCGCCACTGGGGGTAACGATGCGGAACGTGATGGAGGTCGACGGAATTTCTTTTTCCGCCTGTTCCTGATAGGCGCGGCTCACCCTATCTCGATCCTCAGGATGGACGAAACGGAGGTAAGATTTGCCGATCAAATCCTCGGGGCTATGTTCCAGCATCGTCGCCGCCGCGTCGTTGACGTACGTGATCCGGCCACGCGCATCGACGTTGACCAGCATCGCCTCGGTGCCCTCGACGATGCGGCGCAGTCGCGCCTCACTCTCCCGCGACGCCGCCTCCGCCCTTCGGCGCTGTATCGTCACGGAGAGGTGGCTGGCGAGCGTTTCGATCATCGAGCGGCATCGAATCTTCTGGCCTTTGGGGAGGAGGATCGTCACACCGCCATAAGCCTCGTCCGCTAACCCAAAACCCACCGTATGGACTGTGTCGATATCCAGTAGCCGTTTGACGACCGAACAGGCCGCGCGCGGCAGCCTTCCGGCCGCCAACTCGTACAGGCTCACCCGCTCCAACTTGCCCGTCGTGTAGAGTCTCGCCTCCTCCCCCATCTCCTCACGCCGAATCTGTATCGTCGCCGGATCCAAGCCCAGGAGATTGAAGGCGCGCTCGACCCGTTCGTCAAAGCCGATCATCGCCCGGATACGGATAGCGTCTACGTCATTGTCATACAGGGTGACGATGACGGACCCCTCCTCGTTGACGGCGTGAACCGTCTCACCGATAAATTTGCACGTCCGGTCGAGGTTCTGCATCCGGCTCACCCTGACGATCGCGTCGGTGATCAGTTGCAACTCCTGCGTGTACCGTTTCTGCTCGCTGACGTCCCGCGTGACGCCCACCAAGCCACAGAACGCGCCGTCCGCGCCGCGCAAAGGCTGTACCCTGCTCTCACACCACACGGTCGTGCCATCCTTGCGCACGCATTTCGCTTCCCACACGCGCGGGGTTTCGTCACCCCGGTTCTCTCCCTCGGCGCTCATCAGGCGCTCAAGGACCCGCTGGGCCTGTGGACGAGAACTTGGGACCAGGTGTTCTATCAGGGGCATGGCCTTCATCTCTTCCGGCGTGTAGCCCAACAGGTGGGTGATGGAGGGGCTGACGTAGGTGTATCCATCCAGCGTCTCGTTCACCTGCCAGATCACGTCTACCACGTTTTCCGCCAGCAGGCGGTACTTCGTCTCACTCTCGTGCAGTCGAGTCTCTAGCTGGTATCTAGAGAGGGCCATCTGAATGGCGGCGCGTAGCTCCTGGCGCCTTACGGGCTTGGATAGGAAACCGCAGAACGGGGTGCGCCCGGCATCCTCCTCCATCCGTTCCGGGTAGGCGGAGAGATAGACGATGGGCACGTCAAACCGGGCCTGAATCCACGTCGCCGTCTCGACGCCGTCCAACTCGCCCGCCAGCTCAATGTCCATCAGGATCAGGTCAGGAAGTTGTCCCTCTACTTGCCGGAGGGCTTCCTCGCCGGTGGGCACCGATTCAATCGCGGTGTAACCGAAGCTGGTCAGCAAGTGCTCAATCTGCGTCGCGACGATGCGCTCGTCCTCCACGATGAGGATGTGACATGAATGGGGATTTAAGGACTCGTGGGATTCTGGTGTGGTGGGTGAAGGCTTGCCGTCGGTCGTCTTTTCAAGCGCTGGCTCTGCCGGGTTGGTCGATTCTTCACACGTCGTTTCACGGGCCATCTAATAAATCCTTTCCTATTCGTACACCTTCTCCTCAACCTGCTCCGCCTCCGGCGCGTCCGATTCCACACCCCGCGTCCCCGATCGCCTGTCCAAGGTCTGCTTGTAGTACTCGTGCTGGGTGATCAGATCCATCACCTCGTTGACGCCGGTCCAGATCATAATCAGCCGCGTTTCGCGCAGCAGTCGTTCGATGGGATAGACGTTGGTGTAGCCTAGATAGTGTCCCTGTTCAGTGTTGTTGAGTCATTGATCCTACCTATAGTGCCTTGCTCAAGCTGGATCCTCTGAGTGACTAATCACTACCTCTGAGCAATAATTGGCTAGAGGTCAGTTCGGCCTGCCGTGCAGCGTGTTGATCAAGTAATTGGCGCATTGTGTCAAATGGATCACGATGTAGACGGTGCAAGAAGCAACGTGGGGACTCGTGTCCCATCCCACAATCACATCCATTCCACATCATCAGAGCGCAATGCCCCCACTTTGTGGTCGAACAGCGCCCTGCCAAGCCCAACTTTGGCGGGAACCAATGCGCTTTCTTCATCAAAGTGTACCCTCTCCCCCACCCAATGTCAAACACCGCCTGCGCCAAAGGGTCTGCCCGCGTCTCGATCCCTTGTCTCTCATCCAAGGAAAACGAAGATGACACCGAGCAAGCAATGACCAGCAACGATGCACGCTCCCCCTCGGTGGAGGGCAAGGCGGGCCAGCGGTGAAAACATCGGTGACACTACAATGCTAGAAACACTGCAACCTCACCGCCTGCCTGTGCCTCGGCAGACAGCGATCTGCCTGGTCAGCTACGGGTTAGCGGGCGTGGGGGAAGGCGGGGAGTGGAAACAACGGTGATGATCCAAGGGCGGACGCACCAGCGCACCACGCCCAGACGTTGCCCGCCATATCCGCCAGCTGCAGGGGCTGTCCCCTACTGCCCCACCGCCGTCGTGCCGCGGGCGCTTCCG
>DAOTUC010000025.1:0-17068 GCA_034437315.1 Anaerolineae bacterium | reverse complement strand
GCTAATCTGGGGCGTGTGGCATTGGCCCGTCATCCTGATGGGCCACAACTACGGCCTTGACTATCCAGGCGCCCCTTTTCTCGGCTTGCTGGCGATGGTCTGGTTCACGCTCATATTGAGCGCTTTCCTGGCCTGGGTGACGCTGAAGGCTGGGAGCGTTTGGCCGGCCGTCATCGGGCACGCGGCGATCAACGGCATAGCCAGCCTGGCTGTGATTTTCGTCCGAGGCGCGCCCAATCCCTTGCTGGGGCCGATGCCTGTGGGCTTGATCGGCGGCGTGGGATTTACGGCGCTAGCGGCCTTGATCTTCCTCCTGCCAGGGACGTTGCACCCGTCGTCTGATATCGAAACAGAATCATTCAATTCTACCGGAGGCTAAGGCGATTACAGAATTTAAAACCTCTCATTTCGCTCGGCCTGGATCGCGTGCAACCTGCGGTTGCCATTCAGGCCAAAAGCGGGCGAAACAGATCAAATATGACTCGTTCAGCTGCTGGATCTGACGATCCAGCGGGAGCGGGCGGACGACGCGGTTTTGACCGCGTCGCCCATTTTCTATATACCCCCGAAATTCCCCTGTAACGAATCTGTAACCTTCACTATCCTCGAAGTCGTGTAAAGTGGTGTCGGCGCATTTCATTACCCCGCTCACTTGAAAATAATGACATAACGCGCTACAATTCCTGTTGTCGCTCTTATTGAGAAGCTGCTCTGTTCTCCTTCATCTATGAATCCGGTTCAGGAGATACTATGAACTATTACGCTTTGCTTCCGTTGGCGGGTTTTCTCTTAAATAGTATGCTCATCGCTTACGTGCCGAAACAGCGCCGTAAGCAGGACGTCAAAAGCCGTGATTTCGTCATCTTCGCCGGCGCCGCCGCTCTCTGGTCGCTGATGAGTTACTTCATCTGGTCCCCCATCGATCCCGCCTGGACGATGCCCCTGCTAAAACTCAACGCACCCATCTGGCTAACGATCGGTTTTCTCTTCCTGAACTTCGTCTATAGCCTGCTGGAGCGGGATAAGGACGCGCCCTACTTTGTGGCGCTGATCGCCGCCTTGATCGCCGACGCCATCGCGCTGACAAGCAACCTGGTCATCGGCGGCGCTTCGTACATCCAATATTATTGGGGGCGCGCCGCCGAGAGTGGGCCGCTGCTTGCCCCACTCGCCATCCTCGTCGTCGCCGCCCCGATGATTTACGCGTTGATTCTGCTCGGTCGTCGGATGCGCAAGACCGAAGACGCCACGCTGAAAGCTCAACTGAGACTCTTGATCATCGGCAGCAGCATTGTGCTCGTCACGGCCTTGACGACCGACATTTTCATCCCCGCTGTGTTACAGACAGACGATTTCATCGAGTTGGCCTCCTCAGCGACCTCTATCCAGGCCCTGTTCGTCGCCTACGCGATCACCAAATACCAATTCCTGTCGGTCGACGTGGAGACGGCGGCCCGGGATCTGTTTAATAGCATGCCCGATGGCGTCATCATCGCCAAACCGGGTGGGCATATCGTCCAGGTCAATCGCGCTGCTCAAGAGCTATTTGGATTGACGGACAAAGCAGAAACCGATTTACACGCCATCCGTGTTTCCGACATGCTGGACGACACGATGGGCGCCTCAGATGGCGGCGATGAACTTAAACTCAAGGTCAATGGGCAAACACGATTCCTCTCCCTCTCCCGTTCCCGCGTTGTCCAGGACGGGCGAGGCCTGGGCGAGATAGTCCTCTTAAGGGATGTCACCGCGATCAGAAAGGCCCAGGAGATGTTGAAGCGCCACGTGGGCGACCAGGTGCGCGGGAGCGCCGACCACTTGAGCGAGGCCTCCGAGCAATTGACCATCATCTCCCAACAGGTCGAGGGAACAACAGCCAGCATCGTCAGCACGATGAGACAGATGGTCGAGGAGGTCAAGGCCCAGGCGGAGGCCGCCGGGGATGTGAACACGGTTACAGAACACACCGCTTCTATCATCCAGCACGTGTCCGAACAGGCGCAATCTGGCTCTCGGGGCGCCAGCGGCGCGGCCGAGGTCGCCCGCACCGGCGCCCAGACGATTGAGGAGATGATCGCCGGCATCAGCGTGATCAAGGATAAGGTTCAGGTCTCGGCCCAGAAGGTGGCGGATATGCAGGAAAGCTCCATCCAGATTGAGAAGATGGTCAGTGTGATTCAGGATATCTCGGCTCAGACCAATCTCCTGGCCCTAAACGCCGCTATCGAGGCGGCGCGGGCCGGCGAGCAGGGCAAGGGATTTGGCGTCGTCTCCGGAGAGGTGCGGCGCTTGGCTCAACTGACGGGCGAAGCGACCGACGAGATCACCAAAGCGACGCGGGGCATCCGTCAATCGGTGATCGAGGTCGTCAACGCGATGGACGACGGCATCAGCGAGGTGGAGACGGGCGTGCAACGGGCCCAGAGATCGGGCGCCGCCTTGACGCGCATCCTGCAGACCGTGGAGGCAGTCAACCATCAGATGCAGCGCATCTCCAAATTAGCCATTGACGAGATGGCGACCGGTTCAGATGACGTGACGCGCGCCATTGGCGAGATCGCCCAGGGCAGCGAACGGAACCGCAACTCGGCTGAACAAGTCCTCGTCGCCGCCCAGGCGATGCAAGCTCAAGTGGCGCAGATGGACGATTCGACCCGCTCGCTGGCGATGATGGCGCGGGAATTGAACGAACTGGTGCAGACCCTCGCCGCCGAGGCCGAGGAGACAGAATCAATCCCCACCCCCTCTTTTTGACTTTGCCTCCCAAACGGGTACAATACTCCCGTAATGCCTACGCCCTTCATGCACCTGGCCTCTGCCCAGGAAATTTTGGCCGACGATCCGCCCTCCGGCATGTCGCCGGCCCGCGTCAGTCGCCTGTTGAACGAACAGCGCGGCGCTTTTTTGTTGGGGCAGACCGGGCCCGACGTGCAGACGGTGAGCGGGCAGGCGCGGGATGAGACCCATTTTTACGCCATCCCCCGCACATCCCGACGCCCAGCCTACCAGGCCCTGTTCGCCGCGCATCCCCGCCTGGCGCGCGTGGACGAGCTTCCCCCTCCCCAGGTCGCCTTTATCGCTGGTTATATCGCCCACCTCACGCTGGACGAGATCTGGCTGGAAGACGTCTTCTTGCGATATTTCGCCGGCGATAGGGAGACGTGGTGTGAACGAGCGTTCGCTCATAACGTCTTGCGGACCTGGATGGACGCGCAGGCCCGGCGGCGGCTGGATCAAGCGGTGACGACGGCCTTGCGAAGCGCGGAACCGGATGATTGGCTCCCTTTCGTCGCCGACGTGCACATCCGCCGTTGGCGCGATTGGCTGATTGAGCAACTCACGCCCGGCCATCACGCGCAGACGGCCGAGGTTTTCGCCCAGCGAATGGGCGTCTCGGCGGCCGAGATTGAGGCGGTCTTGCGCGCGCCCGAACAGATGGAGGCACGGGTGTTCCGGCGCATCCCACGGGCGGCGTTGCAAACTTTCCACGACGCGGGCCAGGCGCGCAGCGTGGCGTTGATCAAGCGCTACGTCAACGGGGATATAGCGGCGGATGAATGAGATTTGAGGATATTACGACATTTGACAGAAAGGAAGGCTTTCGATGAATATCTTGGTGACCGGCGGCGCTGGCTACATCGGCAGCATTGTCGCCGAGGAACTGGTCAAACGGGGCGATCACGTCATCGTCTTCGACAATTTGTACTATGGCCACCGGGGCGCCGTCCATCCCCAGGCGACTTTCATCCAGGGGGATCTGGCGGACGCAGACGCGGTGAGGGACGTTTTTGACGCCCACCCTATCGAGGCGGTCATGCACTTCGCTTCCTACACGCTGGTGGGCGAGTCGATGGAGAAACCGTTGATGTACGTGGGCGATAACGTCGTCAACGGCTTGCATCTGCTGCGGGCGGCGGTCGAGTCCGGCGCGCGGCGCTTTATCCTCTCTTCGACAGCCAACCTGTTCGACGATCCGGCGCGCATGCCCATCGACGAGGAGGAGCGGATCGTACCGGGCAGCCCCTACGGCGAATCGAAGCGCATCTTAGAGCGGGTGCTCTATTGGCTGGATCAGGTTCACGGCTTTCGCTACGCCGCCTTGCGCTATTTCAACGCGGCGGGCGCGTCGCCCACCGGCGAGCGGGGCGAGGATCACGACCCCGAAACCCACCTGATCCCCCTGGTGCTCCAGGTCGCGCTGGGGCAGCGGGACGCGATCACCATCTTCGGCGACGATTACCCCACCCGAGACGGCACGTGCGTGCGGGATTACGTCCACGTGAGCGATTTGGCCCAGGCGCACATTCTGGCGCTCGACGCGCTGGGTGAGGGCAGCCGCACGTATAACCTGGGCAACGGACAGGGCTTCACCGTCAAGGAGGTCATCGAGACCTGCCGCCAGGTGACCGGACATCCCATCCCGGCCCAGGTCGGCCCTCGACGGCCCGGCGACCCGGCGACCCTGATCGCCAGCAGCGACAAGATCCGGCGGGAATTGGGATGGCGGCCGGCCTACCCGGATCTGGAGACCATCATCCAGCACGCCTGGCAATGGCACAGCGCCCATCCTCACGGTTACGGGGATTAGGAGGCGCGCCTACAAAATGTAGGCGCGCGCCAGCATCCTGCAGGCGCCTATGCCGTCGGGACGACGGCGGTCCATCTAGTCGGGGCGCGTGTATCGGTAGACGTCGACCCGGGTGAAATGGGCGCTCTCTACCTGTTCCCAATGCTCGTCCAGCCAATTTTTCACCAGCGCGCGCCGGTCCCACATCTCCATCTCTGTGACGATCAGCCAGACCGCGTCGTGGCGCGCCGTCATAGCCGCCATTTGCCGCGCCGCCTCACCCGCGCTCATCAGATAGTCGCCGTCGGGATGCTGGTGATTGGTGAACAGACCCTCGCGCCACACGTAATCATCCACGGGGAAGTAATAGTCGAAGGTATATCGACCGTGAGGTATCTGGAAAATCATCAGTTCGTCTTTGACATTGCCGCTAGCGGCGACGTGGGCGGCGGCGGATCGAAAGTTGGATTTGATGGGCGTCGTCGCCTGGCGCCATTGATTGAATCCGGTGAAGATTAAGATCACGCCAAGCAGGAGCATCACAGCGCCATCGCTCCAACGGCGGATAAAGACCAGCCCCAGCGCCATCGCCATGTAGAAGGCCGGCGCGGTCCAGATCAGGTAGCGGTCGGTGAAGAGCGGTTGCCAACGTGAGACCAGCCACAGCGCCGCCAGCGGAATACCGCCCCAGCAAAGCAGCGCCAGTCGATTTCTCAACAAGGTCGATCTGTCAGCGGTCGGATCGGTCGGCAGCAGGAACGGCCCGACCATCCCGCCCAGCGCCAGGATGCCCATCAACACCGCGCCCCACGGCTGACCTTCACAAGCGATTCCCAGGCTCCACCCGTTGAGTAGAATCTCCACCATCTGCCCCAGCGTATAACGATGGAAGCCGGTCTCCCGCGCGCTGAAAATCGCCGGCGCTTGCCATACGACCAGGGGGATGTAGGGCAGCGCCACGAGGAAAAAACTGATCAGCGCGCCCCGCCATTGTCGTCGCGCCCGCGGTCGCCAGAGCAGATAGAGGATGAGTTGAATGGGAATAAGCAACGCGGCCAGGATGTGAGTGTAAAACGCTAAGCTAGAGGCGACGATCTGCATCACCCACCAACGCCAACCGCCTTCGTGGAGGGCGCGATGCAACCCGTAAATTGCTGCCAGGACCAGGGCGGAGACCAGGGTATACATCTTGGCGTCTTGGCTGTACCAGGCCAGGTAAGGGGAGACGGCCATCAACAGCGCCGCTGCGGTTCCTGTCCGGCGATTGAATAACCGCCGTCCCAGGACGTAGGTCAAAGGCGTGCACAACACGCCGAAGATCAGGGAGAAGAAACGTAGACCGTACTCGCTTGGGCCGGCCAACTGCATCCACCGGCGCAACAGCAAGAAGTGAAGCGGCCCATTCTGGCGGATGACGCCGTCAAGCGTCCGGATCAACCGTTGGCGGAGGGGCGCGTCGTCTGGTGCGGCTCGCATTGGCAGCGCGGGGCAGGCCTGGGGTGGAGAGAAGTCGCCCGCTTGATCGGGCGCTATGGATTGGTAGATGCGGTATGGAATCTCGTAAGCGTAACACAGCGCGTCGACCTCGTCACGCCACAATGATTGGGCGTCCAGGGAAGCCGCCCGCGCGGCAAAGGTCAGCAGGGCCAGCAGGCTGATGGCGGCGAAGCAACGATAACGTCGGTCGGCCATTTAGGCGGAACGTCGATCCCAGATGTAAATTGCGGAGATGATGCCCAATGCCAGCAAAATGCCCAGCATAATCCACAGCAGCGCTGCGCCGGCTCCGGTCCATGAGGATGGGATAGGCGTCGGTGTGGCCCGCGGCGTCTCCAGGGGCGACGCGCCGGCTAAAGGAGGATTGATGGGCGATTGGCTTGCGTCTGGGGGGGTATCCCACGTCCATAAGACCCCGGCGGCGACGAAGCAGAGACCTATTAACGCCACAATCAGCCAGATTCGATAACGATGTTGTTGAATGATACGGCTTGGCATAGTTAAAACCTCGTGCGTTGGGTGTTCATTTTCATCACGCTCATTCCAAACTGGGATAATTATAACTCAATTATCGCCGCCGCGCCAATGTCCTACTTGACAAAAGAGGCACTCCGAGATATGCTCTAGCTTGCAAGCAGTTTTCCTTACAATACGTTGACAATGCCTTTACGCGACGTTAACGGATGAATTGTAAAATTAGTTGTTGACTTCAACTCCGGCGAAAGGAGGTGAGACTAGGATCAGTTTAAATCTTTGGTCTGTCCAATAGTAGTATTCGATTCAAGAGTTAAGATCACAAAAATCAAGAGGAGGAAATATGCAAACAAAACGCACGTTTTTGGTATTACTCGTCAGTCTGTTAATAATTGGGCTTGTCGCCTCATGTGGTTCCAAGGCGGAGTTGGGATCCGAGGAAAATCCCATCGTCTGGGTCTTCGTCCCCTCCGGCGAGACGGAGCGCGTGACGGCGGGCGCCCAGTCGGTGGCCGACCTGTTGCACGACGAGACCGGTCTGTACTTCGACATCAAAGTCGCCACCGAGTACGCCGGCGCGGTCGAGGCGATGTGCGCTGACCCGCCAGAGGCCCACATGTCATCGCTGGCGACCTTCGCCTACGTGATGGCGGCCGATCGAGGGTGCGCCGAGGCGGCCCTGCTCGCCGTTCGCTATGGCAGCCCCACCTACAACGGGCAGATTCTCGTTCGGGCCGATAGCGGCATTACGTCTCTAGCCGATTTGGAAGGCAAGAGCTTCTGCCGCCCCGATCCGCTCTCCACGAGCGGCTGGGTGATCCCCTCCATCATGCTCAAGGCCGCCGGGGTCGATCCCGATACCGGTCTGTCTGAGGTCGTGGACGCCGGCAGTCACGACGCGGTTGCCGCCGGCGTGTACAGCGGCGATTGCGACGCCGGCGCCACCTACGTCGACGCCCGCACCCGCATCGAGGAAGACTACCCCGACGTGATGGAAGAGACGGTCATCATCGCGGTCGAGCCGGACATCCCCAACGATGGCGTCCAATTCCAATCCGATCTGCCACAAGAACTGCGCGACCAGATCGTAGATGGCATGCTGGCTATCGTCGAGACGGAGGAAGGGCAGGAAGCGTTGGGCACCGCTTATCAGTGGGAAGAGCTGACCAAGGCGGGCGACTCCTACTACGACGCCTTCCGGCAGATTCTCCAGGCCGCGGGCGTCAGCGCCGAGGATCTGATGGGTGACTAGGACAAGCAGGCTTTCGTTAGCGCTGTGAGAAATTGAAACTGATGCGAAGGGGGGACGAATGGCGCGCCCCCTCTTCGCATCTTTTATCATGAGGGGAGGCAGGATGCTTGAAGTTAAGAACCTGACCAAGATTTACGGCGATGGAACGGTCGCCCTCCGCGACGTCAGTTTCCAGGTCGAAGACGGCGAGTTTCTGATCATCATCGGCCTGAGCGGTTCCGGTAAATCCACGCTCTTGCGCTGTATCAATCGCCTGATCGACCCAACCGAGGGTCAAATTATCTGGGACGGGGTGGACGTTACGGCGGCCGAAGCGGCCCAATTGCGCCAGATCCGCCGCCAGATTGGCATGATTTTTCAACATTTTAACCTGGTCAAGCGCTCGACCGTCCTGATGAACGTCCTTTCGGGACGCCTGGGCTACGTCAACCCGTGGAGGAGCCTCACGTACCAGTTTTCGAAAGCGGACCGGCGGATGGCGATGGCGGCCCTGGAACGATTGGGCATTACCGACCAGGCTCACAAGCGGGCCGACGAGTTGAGCGGCGGTCAGCAACAGCGGGTGGGCATCGCCCGCGCGCTGATGCAGCAGCCGCGCATGATCCTGGCCGACGAACCGGTCGCCAGCCTGGACCCCGTCCTGGCCCACTCGATCCTGGAACACATCGAGATGCTGAATCGGGAGGAGAATATCTCCGTTTTGTGCAGCTTGCACTACCTGGACCTGGTGCAGCGTTACGCATCCCGCGTGATCGGCCTGCGAGCCGGGCGCGTCGTCTACCGGGGGAGCCGCGAGGAGATCCGCGCGATGACGGATGAAGAGTTCAAAGATATCTACGGTGAGGAGGCGGTCCGCGTTAACGTGGGGCCGCAAGGAGGGGAAAAATGACGTTCCAGACGACGACACAACAGGATTCACCAACTAGCCTGGTTCCTGCGCCGGTAGCCGGCGTCGCCTCGTTGATCCTGCCCGGCCTGGGCCAGGTGTTGGCGCGCCAGCTTCAGCGCGGTTTGACCCTGCTGGGTTCTGTGATCACGATCGTGGGCCTCATGGCCTGGCGGGTGAGCCTGCTCGCCCCCCGTGAAACCGGCGTCTTCGCCAAGCTCGGCAAGGCCGTCAACCGCCGGCCAGCCTTTGTCATTCCGGCGCTGCTCGGACTCGCGGCGCTGTGGCTTTGGTCGGCCTGGGACGCTTACCAACAGGCGCAGCAGCAGCGACAAGGCGGCGTCGGCGTCTTCGCCCTCGTCATCCTGCTCCTATTCGTCCTGGGTTGGCAGACCAGTCAGATCGATATGTACAAGTTCGTGACCGAAATCTCGGACGCCCGAGGCGCGATCACGCGCGTCGCGTGGCCCTGGAGCGCCGCCGTCACGCGAGAGACGGAGACGGTCGGCGCCGGAGCCGACATCCTATCCCCCTGCGACGACGAGCCGCCGCCGCCAATCCCGGAGGAGACGCCGGGGGAGCCGTACCTGGCGGCCGACCCGACCTGCGGCGACCTGGCGACGCGGGACGAGAACCTGGAAGAAGTGCTCGGCACACGCCTCCACATCGTCGGTCGAAATTTCGAGCCCAACACCGAGACCCAGTTGTGGTGGGTGGACCCCATCGGCAACGAATTCCGCATGCGGAAAGGAGGCGAGTACATCTCGTTCCAGACCGATGGCGAGGGTGGTTTCGAGATGGACGTGACGATGCCCTATCGCATCATCCCGCCCAGTTCCGAGGGACGTCAGATTCACCGTATCGAGGCCCGGCAGACGTCGGAGGTGGGCACCCTGAAGCCCAGCGCCGCGCTGCGGAACAACGTCGAGCGCATGGTGGAGACCATCGTCCTGGGGATGATGGCGACCTTTTTCGGCATCCTGTTCTCCATCCCGGTCAGTTTCCTGGCGGCCAAGAACCTGATGAGCGTCTCTCCCCTCACGTTGACGATTTACTACGTCACCCGCACAATTCTGAACATCGTCCGCTCCATCGAACCGATGATCTGGGTGCTGCTCGCCGTGATGGTGGTGGGGCTAGGCCCCTTCGCCGGCGTCATCGCGCTGACCATTCACTCCATCGCCGCGCTGGGCAAGCTCTATTCGGAGGCGATTGAGTCGATCGACCCCGGCCAGATTGAGGCGGTCGAGGCCACCGGCGCGACCCGTTTGCAGACCATCTCCTACGCCGTGGTGCCGCAGATGATCCCGCCCTTCGTCTCCTTCTCCATCTATCGCTGGGACATCAACGTGCGCATGTCCACCATCATCGGCCTGGTGGGCGGCGGCGGCATCGGTTTTCTGCTGATCCAGTACATTCGCCTGCTGGACTATCGCTCCGCTGGCATTGCGGTGTGGTTTATCGCCATCACCGTGGCTATCCTGGACTACGTCAGCGCGGAGATTCGCGAGCGCTTTGTCTAGGCTGTCATGACGGATCTAGCCGTCGTCATCGTCAGTTGGAATGTGCGCGACCTGCTGCGCGCCTGTCTGCACTCGCTGTTGGCCGACCTGGACCAATCCGGCCTGGCGGCCGACGTCTGGGTCGTGGACAACGCGTCGGCCGATGGCTCGCCGGACATGGTCGCCGGGGCGTTCCCCGACGTGCGTCTCATCGCCCACGACGAGAACGTGGGCTTTGCCGCCGGCAACAACCTGGCCCTGCGAAGGATTCTCGACCTCGACGCGCCGCCCGATTACGTCTGGCTGTTGAACCCGGATACGGAGGTGCAGCCTGGCGCGACGGCGGCCCTCCTGGCGGCGCTTGAGGCGAATCCCCGGGCCGGGATGGCGGGGGCCAGGCTGCTCTACCCCAGTACTAGGCTGCAACAGAGCGCCTTCCGCTTTCCGGGGCTGGCGCAATTGGCCTTTGAGCTTTTCCCGCTCCCGGCCCGCCTCTACGAGACGCATCTCAACGGGCGCTACCCTCGCAGGTTGTACGAGGGGGACGCGCCCTTCCCGGTCGACCATCCGCTGGGCGCGACGATGGTGGTCCGCCGCGAGGTGTTGACCCAGGTCGGGTTGATGGACGAGACGTACCGCATGTACTGCGAGGAGATCGACTGGTGTTGGCGGATCAAGCGGGCCGGGTGGCGGATTCTGTGCGCGCCCGCCGCCCGGGTCGTGCACCACGCCGGTCAATCGACGGGCCAGGCGCCGGTGCGCTCCTTCGTTGACCTGTGGACCAGCCGGGCCAGGCTGTACGCCCGGTATCACGGGCCGCTCACGCGACGGTTGGCGCGGGCGTTGGTCCGCATCGGCATGCGGCGCAGGATGAAGGGAGCGTCTGCCGAGATGGTCGAGGCCTGCCGGCGCGTGACGCGCACGTGGGAGGAACGCGTATGAATGTGACCGCCATCATCCCCGCCCGCGACGAGGCGCACAATATCGTAGATTGCCTGGAAAGCGTCGCCTGGGCCGACCGGTGCGTCGTCTTCCTCGATTCCCGTACCACCGACCGGACGCCCGACCTGGCCCGGGAGGCCGGCGCCCGGGTGCTGGTCCACGATTTCGAGGATTTCGCCCAGTTCCACAACGCCGCCATGGAGCGGGTCGAGGCGGACTGGATTTTCTTCGTGGACGCCGACGAGCGGGCCACGCCGGCCCTGGCGGAGGAGATCCGCACGGTGACCGATGGCAGCTGCGAGGAAGTGGCCTGGGCCGTGCCGCGCTACAACTACATCTTCGGTCGGTTGACCCTGGGGGCGGGGTGGTATCCCGATTACCAATCCCGCCTGCTCCTGCGGGAACGGGTGCGCTGGGAACGGGCGGTCCACGAGGTGATCGTGACCGACGGCCCCCGGGGACGCCTGGAAAACCCCCTCATCCACTACAATTACGACGACCTGCCCGATTTCGTCGCCCGCCAGGAAAAGTATGCCGGCGTCGACGCCCGCATCCTCTTCCAGGAGGGCGTGTGCCCCCGCTTCTACACCCCTTATTCCCAGGCGGCGCGTCACTTCTGGTGGCGTTTCGTCACCCTGCACGGCGCGCGCGATGGCCTCCACGGCCTGCGCCTGAGCCTGCTGATGGCCTATTACGAGGCGGTCAAGTATCGCAAACTGGCCCGCTTGTGGGGAGAGGGGAGCGCTTAGACCGGTTAGCGCTCGCTCAACCGGCGGGCCAGCGCATGCCAACGCCTGCGCCACCAGGGCAGCGGCGTTTTCAGGGCGATGATCTCCACCAGGTGTTTGAGCGCCGCCTCACGGCCGGCCTGGATGATGCGGACGTTGTCGCCACTGATGAAGACGCCCACGTTAGGCAGATCTATCTCTAGGACGAGATCGGGTGGGTATTCCGCTATTCGTGCCTGGTTGATCGCCCGGATCGTAAAACCGACGCTGGTCTCGGCGATGAGGAACGGCAATTTCCAATCGAGGGTGCGGCTGCCGAAGAAACCCAGGTTCCGGAGGGAGAGACCGCGTTCTTGCTCGCTCTCTTCCAGCGAGAGATTGACGCTGGGCGGCGTGTTGACGGCTAACACGCGGTCGACGCCCATCCGGCGCGCTACATCCACGGGTAAATTGTTGAGCACGCCGCCATCGACCAGCCAGCGTCCCTGATGATGCACCGGCGAGAAAAAGATGGGAAAGGCGGAGGTCGCTACAAGCGCCGGGATCAACGGTCCTTTATCAAGAATGATCATCTCTCCCATTTCGACATCGACGGCGACGACGGACACCGGAATCGACAACTCCTCGAACGTGACGTCCTCCCGCCCCAACAGGTCGGTTAACAGACGGCTCATCTTCTGCCGTCCGAAGAGGCCCCGCCATTGACGGTCGGGCGCAGCGATATCTATGATGCCCACCTTTTTGAAAAAGGCGATCAACTCTGACAGCGGCGCGCCGGCCGCGTACAGGCCAGCGATGATGCCGCCCATACTGGTCCCGGCGAGGGCATCGACCGGTACGTCGTGTTCCTCCATCACCTGCAAGACGCCCAGGTGGGCCAGGCCGCGCATGCCGCCTCCGCTTAGCGCAAGGCCGATCCTGGGTGTTCTATCTTCCTTCTCGCTCATTTGCGTTCCTTACTTTTCGCTTGGGAGCGCCGCCGTCCTGGCGGCATGCCTGCAATGGGCATAGGCTGAGTAGTCGCCTCGGCTATTGTCGAGGCCGTTCATCTAATTCTACTTCAATCTGCTGCTCTTGACCATCCCGCAGGAGCGTGAGCGTGATCGTCTGTCCCGGTCGAGCCTCTTTGACCAGATAGGTGATCAGGTCGTCCATCGCGCGCACCGGTTGGTCGTTCACAGCGATGATGACGTCGCCGCCGATAGGGGCCCGGGTTCTATCGATCGTGATCGTCTCGTCTGCGCCTCGCAACCCGGCTTCCATAGCCGGGCCGTCCTCGACGACGTCGATGACCAGCGCGCCCCGTTGATCGACCCCCAGCTCCATCGCCAGGGCGCTTTCCCGGTCCAGGTCGCGGCCCGCGATGCCCAGCCAGGCGTACGTATAGCGTCCCTCTTCGATTAACACGGGTACGACTTGTTTGACGATGTTCACCGGGATGGCGAAACCTACCCCGGCCGAGGCCTGACTGCCGGAGAGGATCATCACGTTGACGCCGACGACCTGTCCGGCGCTGTCGAGCAGCGGGCCGCCGGAGTTGCCCGGGTTGATGGCGGCGTCGGCCTGGATCATCTCCGGGATGCTGAATTGGCTGACGCCGGAGGGGAGCGTGCGCCCCAGGGCGCTGACCACGCCGGTGGTCAACGTCCACTCCTGCCCGAAGGGGCTGCCAATGGCGATAGCCCGCTGGCCGACGAAGACGGCGTCCGAATTGCCCAGCATCACCGGATGCAGCCGGTCGGGCGGCAGATCGACCTGGAGCACAGCCAGATCCGAGTCGGGATCGGCGCCGATCACTTCAGCCAGCACACGGGCGTCGTCGCGGAAAGTCACCTCGATCTTTTCCGCGTTCTGCACCACGTGATAATTGGTCACGATGTGGCCCTCCTCGTCCCAGATAAAGCCAGACCCCGCGCCCTCGCGATAGAAATCGGGCCATTCGAACTGTTGCTCGTCGAAGGGGAATTCATTCCCCGAAACCCGTTGCACCACCCGGATGTGGACCACCGACGGCGCCACGCGCTCGTAGACGTTGGCGATCAATTGTTCCTCGTCGCCGGAGGCGCTCAATTGCTCCGGAGGGATGGGCGTCGGGGTTTGTTGCTCGCTTCTCGCGATGGCGGTGGCCTCTCCGACGGTTTGGTCAGTTTGGGCGACAAACAGCGCCTCTCCAAACGGCGTCGCCAACAAAAGGCCGGCCGCGCAACTGACGCCCATCAGCGTTAAGATAACTATCCCAATGATGATGGACAGGATGAGTGTTTTTCCGCAAGATCTTTCTTCCATTTTTCATCTCCTCGTGTGAAAGGGTGTGTTTCAAACGATTGGTTCTCTGGGATTTCGCATGACGAGACCCTAAAGGTTTTGCTCAAGGCCGCGCAAACAACGTTTTTGCCTTAAACAATGACCTTTTTCCATCAAAACCAGCGCAAAAACCTTTAGGGTCTATGATGGGCCATGCGAAATCCTGAAGACCCAGTCTAATTTGATGCAACGCAATCTCAAGACGTCATATAGCGATCTAATGTTCCTGCAAATAGTAAAGTTATTATAGCACACTCCCAATCAGGCTCAACTTTATTTTTTCGGGCCTTCAATGTTTCCCACAGTCAATTACAGGCCCTCAGCCTCTCCCCAACCCTATCCACTTGACCAGGCCGCCGCCCCTTCAATCAGAGCGGCCCGCCCGACCCTAACGCGCCGCCGGCCCCGTTTTGCGCGGGCGCTTTCTTTGTAAAAGCATAGCTGTTGGGTATAATGGGGGCGAGGTATCTATGGAAATTTCTACCCACATCCAGGCCCAGGTGGAATCGTTCCCTCACTTGCCAGGCGTCTATTTGATGCGCGACGTGGACGAGACCGTCATCTACGTGGGCAAAACCATCGACCTGCGCAACCGGGTGCGCTCCTATTTCCAGCCATCGGCCTGGGATAATCCCAAGGTCCGCGCCATCGCCTCAGAAGTCGCTGACCTGGAGTTCATCGTCACCGATTCGGAGCTAGAAGCCCTGATCCTGGAAGCCAATCTGATCAAGCAACATCGCCCCCGCTATAACGTGCGCCTCAAGGATGACAAGCGCTACCCCTACATCAAGATCACGCGCGACCCTTATCCCAAAGTCGTGATCACCCGGCGGATGGAACAGGACGGCGCCCGCTACTTCGGCCCCTTTACCTCCTCCAGCGCCGTCCACCAGACCCTGGATCTGCTGCGCAAATCGTTCCCCTACCTGACCTGCAACCGGACGATCACCGGGGAGGATGAGCGGCCCTGTCTCTATTACGACATCAAGTTGTGCCTGGGGCCCTGCATCGGCGCGGCGACGCGGGCGGAATACGGGGAGATGATCAAGCAATTGGCCCGCTTTCTGGAGGGTCGCAGTGAAGAGGTGATCGCAGACATCGAATCGCGGATGCGGGCCGCCGCGGATGCGCTCGAATTCGAGCGGGCGGCGACGTTGCGCGATCAACTCCAGGCCGTTCAGCGTATCGTCGAGCGCCAGAAGATCGTGTCGTCCGTCGGCGCTGACCAGGACGTCATCGCCTTCGCCTGTGAGGAAAACGACGCTTGCGTCCAGGTCTTCTTCATTCGCAGCGGCAAGCTGCTGGGGCGTCAGTATTTCGTCCTGGAGGGCGCGCAGGATGAGGAGACTCAGGACGTCATGGCCGCCTTCCTCAAGCAATTTTACGAGGAAGCGGCCTACGTCCCGCCGGAGGTGCTGCTGCCCGAACGGATCGACGAGGCGCTGATCATTGAGCAATGGCTGAGGAACAAGCGCGGCGCCAAGGTCAAGCTCCAGGTCCCGCGCCGGGGGCAGAAGCGGGACCTGGTCGCGATGGCGGCCGCCAACGCATCCGAGACCCTGGCCGCGCTGCGCACGCAATGGCGATCGGACGCTCAGAAGAATGAGCGAGCGCTGGCCGATCTGCAAGATGCGTTGGGCCTGGACAAGCCGCCGGTGCGCATCGAGGGATACGATATCTCCACCATCCAGGGCCAGCAAACAGTCGGCGGCATGGTCGTCTTCGTGCACGCCGCGCCGCGCAAGTCGGATTACCGGCGCTTCAACGTGCGCGGCGTCGAGGGGCAAGATGATTACGCCAGTATGCGCGAGGTGCTCCAACGTCGCTTCCGGCGCTGGCAGATCGCCGTGTCTAAAGAGACGTTGGGCAAGCGGGACATCAAGGGCTGGGCCAAGTTGCCCGATCTGCTCATCGTCGATGGCGGCAAAGGCCAATTGGGGGTAGCCATCGAGGTGCTCGAATCGTTCGACCTGCTCGACCAGGTGCCCGTGGTCGGATTGGCCAAGGAGCGGGAGGAAATCTTTCTCCCAGGCGAGAGCAAACCGGTCGTGCTCCCCCGCCGGTCCCAGGGCTTTTACCTCGTCCAGCGGGTGCGCGACGAGGCCCACCGTTTCGCCATCACCCATCACCGCCAGCGAAGGCGACGGGCGGGGGTCGCCTCGCAACTGGATAGCGTCCCCGGCGTGGGTCCGGCGCGACGGAAGAAACTGCTCAAGGCTTTCGGCTCGCTGGATGCTGTCCGCATGGCAAGCGTGGAGGAGATCGACGCCGTGCCCGGTATCCCGCTCAACGTCGCCATTGCGATCAAGGAGCATCTGTAGAGGTTGAGTTGGTGGGGTGCATCACATTGATTGATTGTTGGTGTGAGATAGGTTATAATGGGTCACGTTGACCCAAGGGCTGGACGGTAAAAAAGCAGGGCTGTTGACGTACTAACGCCCCCTCGCCTCTCCAACCCCGCCCGCAGGGCCTAACCAATCCTTGCACAGCGAGCAAGAATTTACCATCGGCATCCCTTGTTGATTCTGGCTCGTTCAGGTTAGGGGGATTATTTTGAATTATTTTAGCGGTGTGCTATAATCTTACGAGCAACTAAGTTCACCACAAAATTTAGCAGCGATACCATTCGGGCGGAAATTGTCGTGTCAGAAGGCTTGTCTGAAATCTTGGCGAGATTGTTCTAACGCATTTGGCTCTTTGGAATTTCGCCTGGCGCTCGAATTTGGATATTCTCTGTAAATCTCCGCGCTTCTCAGCAGATCTGAAGAGTTGCGGAAAACGAATCTTATCAGGTTCTCTGGGATTTCGCATGGCGAGACCCTAAAGGTTTTGCTCAAGGCCGCGCAAACAACGTTTTTGCCTTAAACAATGACCTTTTTCCATCAAAACCAGCGCAAAAACCTTTAGGGTCTATGA